>JAQVXR010000139.1 GCA_028709045.1 Desulfitobacteriaceae bacterium
GTTGCCGGATGTGGGACTGGTGGCGATCCCCAGGGAGATGCAGATGGAAAGATTAAGATTTCCATTGGGAAAGTGCCCTATCCTGATATGTGGCCGGGAGTTTACATTATTAGAGATATTGCTGAGGAATTAGGTCACGAGACGGAAATTGTTGAAGCTGATATGGGATTGATGTACCAGGGCTTGGCCCAGGGCAGCGTAACTGTTTTCCCGGACGTTTGTCTGCCGCATTTACACCAACCCTATGTTGATAAGTATGAAGGTCAGTTTGAAGTAGTGGGCACGGTTTATAAAAATGCGCCCAGTGGTATCACGGTGCCGGCATATATGGATATCGATAGTGTGGACGAGTTAAAAGGACGGGTAGATGAATTCGATGGTCGTATTGTAGGCATAGAACCAAGTGCCGGCCTTATGCTGCAAACGGTAGAGGCACTGGAAGCCTATGAATTGGATGAGTATGATTTGTTAGAAGGCAGTACGCCTGCTATGCTGGCAGACGTTAAGAATGCAACCAGTAATAACAATCCCATACTCTTCTTGTCCTGGCGCCCGCACACCATGTGGGTAGACTATGATCTTAAAATACTGAAAGATACAAAAGACATCTTTAAACCCTATGATTGTAGAACTGGTGTAAATAATAATCTAAAAAACGATGCCCCAGAGCTTTACAAATTTATTAAAGGGTTCAATATTCCCCTGGATCAGATCGAAGAAATGCTTGTAGAAATTGAAGTTGCCGGTATTGATGTTGAGGTCATCGCAAAAGAATGGATTGAGCAAAACAGGGCAGAAGTAGACAAATTGATTGGTAAATAAACTTTTATTTATTAACCGGATTCTGGAAGAACACCACATTAATACCCAGTACTAATCCGGGGAGTGTGTTGGAGATGGACTTGCCGGCAGATAAGTTGTTATTTAACAGTTTAAATGGGTATTGAATATTATTCAATACCCATTTTTATCCGAGGAGTGTGATGGTGATAGAAAAGATAGAGATAAAAAACTTGTATAAAATATTCGGGCCTCATCCTGAAAAAGCGGTTGATTTACTTAAAAGCAGTAAAAATAAGGATGAGATTTTATCTAAAACAAAAAATGTAGTTGGGTTAAATAATGTGTCCCTTTCTATTAAGTCTGGTGAAATATTTGTTGTTATGGGCCTGTCGGGCAGTGGGAAATCTACTCTGGCCAGATGTATAAACAGGTTAATTGAACCAACATCAGGAGAAATATATATTGATGGTGAAAACATTACGGCCATGTCTTATAATGAACTGCTGCAGGTCCGGCGCAATAAGATCGGCATGGTTTTTCAGAGTTTCGCCCTGTTTCCCCATTTAAACCTGCTGGATAATGTGGCCTATGGTTTAAAAGTCCAGGGTGTGCCTGTTGCCAAAAGACATGAAAAAGCTGCTCAAGCTCTGAAAGGTGTTGGTTTAAGCGGCTGGGAAAAACATTATCCGCAACAGCTCAGCGGGGGGATGCGCCAGAGGGTAGGGCTTGCCAGAGCTCTGGCCAATGATCCCGGTATTCTATTAATGGATGAAGCCTTCAGCGCCTTAGATCCGCTTATTAGACAGGATATGCAGGATGAATTAATGAATATGCAGGGTAAAATGAATAAGACCATTGTGTTCATCACCCATGATTTAAATGAAGCGCTGAAATTAGGAGATCGTATTGCCTTAATGAAAGACGGGAAAATCAATCAAGTTGGCACCCCTGAAGAAATTTTGAATCAACCGGCAACGAAATATGTAGCGCGCTTTGTAGAAGGTGTGGACAAAACCAGAGTGTTTACTGCCGCACATGTAATGAAAAAACCCAGCCCGCTTTTATATGCAAAAGATGGCCCGCGAGTGGCGCTGCTTAGAATGAATGAAGTTGGTATTTCAAGTATATTTGTTGTTGACAAACAGAAAAAAATACAGGGACTGCTTTATGCCGATAAAGCGGCAGAAGCGCTGCGGGCAGGGGAAGATACCGTTATTTCTTACTTGGATACTGATTATGCCAAAGTAGCGCCGGAAACTTATATCAGTGATATGTTTGATATGATGGCGACTGTTCAAGGTCCGGTAGCTGTTGCCTCGCCAGACGATCACCTGCTTGGCATTATAGTCCGCGGCACAATTTTTGCGGCGCTGTCAGGGGGTGAATCTCCACTATGATAGAATTCAGAATACCTCTGGGAGACGTCACCAATGATATATTTGACCGGTTGATCACTGTCATTGCTCCTGTTACCAATGCTTTAAGCAGCAGCCTGGAGACATTTTTGAGGTGGAATGAAACTTTTCTTTTGTTGTGGCCGCCGCTGTTGTTTATAGTGGTGCTGGGGCTGGTGGTATGGTTTTTTGTAGACAAAAAGCTAAGTATATTTATAGCCTTTAGTTTGATCTTTATGTTTGGTTTGGCTCTTTGGGACCAAACAATGAGTACTTTAGGTCTGGTTATTGCCGGTACCCTTTTATCACTGCTGTTTGGAATTCCAATAGGAATTCTGGCATCCCAATATGATATGGCGGAAAAAGTAATAACCCCTATTCTGGACTTCATGCAGACTCTGCCCAGTTTTGTGTATCTAATACCAGCGGTGATCTTTTTTGGGTTAGGTAAGGTAGCAGCGTTGGCAGCTATTTTGATTTTTGCGCTGCCGCCGGCAGTACGTTTAACTAATTTAGGGATTCGGCAGGTACCAACAGAAATGATCGAAGCCGCCAGTGCTTTTGGTTCGACCAGAACGCAGATTTTAAAAGAGGTGCAATTGCCTCTCGCTATGCCGACCATAATGACCGGGGTAAACCAATGTATTATGATGTCCCTTTCCATGTCCGTTATTGCCGCTATGATTGGCGCCGGTGGTTTGGGCCGTGAAGTTCTTAGAGCCATGCAGACTGTAGATATTGGACTGGGCATGGAAGGTGGCCTGGGCATAGTTGTGGTAGCGATTATCTTGGACCGGATATCCCAGAGGATAGCAAAACGCAGTAAGGAAGAACGGGATATTTCAAAATAATGAAGGTCGCCATTAGATTTTGACGGTACTGAGGAAAATAAGCGCACCAAAAATAAAAAACACCATAGAACCCGGTGCGCGATAATTTGATCGGAAGGAACGCTGATGAGCGATTTACAGTAAACCGGCATAACGCCCCACAATAGATAAGCCCCTGCCGCTGACGCGGTCCCAATCACGAATTCATTATGTTTTTTTCAGTTTCAATACGCTACCTCTAAGTATATTAAAATAAATGAATTGCATAATAATCAACCCGGGAGATGAGGAGTGTATCTTATCTTTTTTGCAGGAAAGAAGGAATACTATCATCAATGTGGAAATTATCGTACTGTTTCGGCTTCTTATTGCAATATAACAATAAATAATGTCAGGCAGTCGCTCGAGCAAAAGGTTAAACAAGGATAACGAACGCGGGCAATGAAGAGGCGACATTAAAAGCGCAGGAAACTTAGGAGGAGTTCGTTAATGAATGAAATTAGAATCGGCATAGTAGGCTACGGAAATCTTGGGAAAAGTGTGGAATTAGGAATTCAACAAAATGACGATATGAAACTCATTGGAGTGTTTACAAGACGTGATCCTGCAACGATTAAAACAGTCATAGAAGGCGTACAAGTATTTCATATTGATGATGCAGAAAACATGACAGATCGAATTGATGTTATGGTACTATGTGGCGGAAGCATGTCTGATTTGCCGGTACAGGGCCCCTTATTTGCCAGCCTGTTCAATACCGTTGATGGCTATGATACTCATGCGAAAATACCGGATTATTTTAATACAGTCAATAAAAATGCATTGGACGCAGGAAAAATCTCCATTATTGCATGTGGCTGGGATCCGGGATTATTTTCAATAAACAGGCTATATGCGGAAGCAATCTTACCTGTGGGGAATACTTATACCTTTTGGGGCAAAGGCATCAGTCAAGGGCATTCAGATGCTATCCGAAGAGTAAAAGGCGTCAAGGATGCAAAACAATATACAATCCCTATGGAAAATGCTGTTGAGGCAGTTAAAAGAGGCGATATGCCAGATTTTACAACAGGAGAAAAGCATAAAAGAGAGTGCTTTGTAGTTGCCGAAGACGGCGCCGATAAAAAGCGGATAGAGCGCGAAGTAAAAATGATGCCTGATTATTTTTCGGACTATGATACAGAAGTGCATTTTATTACAGAAGAGGAACTGAAAATGAATCATAGCGGCATGCCTCATGGCGGGCTGGTTATTCATTGTGGCAAGACAGGATTGAATAAATCCCATAACCATATGATTGAATATAAATTAGAATTGGATTCGAATCCTGAATTTACGGCTAATGTGCTAATTGCTTTTGCCAGAGCAGCATATCGCTTAAATCAAGAAGGTGTGTCCGGCGCTAAAACAGTTGTAGATATTGCTCCGGCTTATCTTTCCACAAAATCAGCAGATGAAATCAGAAAATCCATCATATAGCGCTATCTTTCTTTGGCAGCTGAGTAATGATTACTGCAATAAACATAAGAACGCAGCCGATAATTTCTTTGATGCTCATTACTTCGTTAAGTAGCGGCATGCCGCTGACTGGCTAATGTCATCTAAAAGATCCCGCAGTAGTTCCAGGGCTGCTGTAGCTCCCAGCACTTCTTTTGGGGTTTGTAAGATATTTTCAAAAATTGCTTGTTCCGTCCTGGAAGCGATAATGGGATTGGGTATTTGATCAACGAAAACTATGGTACGACGGCCTGGTCCCCTGTTATCTTCAATAGGCTCCAGGGCAATTATTTTGTCGGCCCTAACGAACTTGCCATAGCCCAGGGGAACTATTACATTTTCTCTGATCTCCAACAGGACCACATCCCCGGTTCTTTTGTATTACCGTTCCCCATAAAGGGCGGCATGATTCCAAGTGACAAAAGGTGATGTGCCTTAAACAGCACCTTTCGCTGCTTGTGTTCCCTCCGTCATTGTCCCTGGCCCAGATCATGTCAGCGGCGCCTGCGTTTTATAAAAACCGGGACATGGGGCTGGCCAAAGAGCTGTTCGCTTATTTGATAGCTTAGATTGTTGAGATTGATCTTTGTAATACAAATATAAAGATAGCCACCGATTATATTGTTATATAAACGATGGCTTTTTTGCTATTATTATTGCTTTTATCAAAATTAAATAGTATAATTAAGTTTACGAAACGTACTAAACACAATACACCAATATAACTCTAACATATTTTGAGTGGAATGTCAAGAGTCAATTTGAAAAATATTTGCATTTATTCTTCTTTTGGTGGTGATCCTATTGTCATTTGAGATTATGAATGTATTTTCATCCTTGATACAAAAACAAGCAGTTGATGAAATTGAAAAAAGTAATGATTTTACTTTTAAATTTGGATTAACTTTATCTCGCCAGGATGCCATTGAACTAGTTGAAACGAGAACTATTTCACTAAAAGGTAATGGACGTATTGAATTTGGTGGTGGCGTAATTGATAAAATAATCAAGGAGTTTTGTGATTCGCCTTATATTGCTATGCATAACTATGTGGAAACACTTCATGAGTTAATTGAAAATTTCTATTTTTATAAAAATGAAACTCTCGATTTAATAAGTGATGATGAACTGATAAAGTTTATGAAAAGTTTCTTTGATGGCCAATGCCAGGGATCATTAGAATTGTTATCAGGACGGGAACTTGATAAAATGGCTCGTAATTTACGATATGGATATGCTCCTGATTATTCAGAGGATAATGAATATGAAAAGAAGGATGAAGATGGCGAATATTGAAAAGCGACATATCATTAATAGCCATAATTTGAGTGGTGAATTCTATTTTAATTCCATTTTGCAGGAGGCTTATACCTGTGGACTCTTAAATGAGTCCGATTTAGAAAACATCCAATTGCAATGTATCAGTCTCTTATCATATAAAAGTGATAGATATAATATGGGAGAAAGCAGTTCTATAAGAGTTGAGACTGCTGAAAGCATAATGAAATCTAATCTATATTCAATAGGGCTATACTTAATGTCTTTGCCGGATCCTGATTATGCTGTAAAAGAGCTTAAAGCAGTAAAGATTTCTGAACTGTATGAAAGAGGTAAAAAATTAGTTAATACTAGATTTCAAATAGCAAAGCTTATCTATAATATGGTTCAAAAGAATAAACTAGATACATTAAATCATTCTTATAATTCGACACTTAGTGAAAATGGAATTGAAATTTTTTTTAAGGCATATAATTTAGAGTATGAGGCTCATGACTGTCCTGCCTCTATTGATTATCAGCTTTGCAATCCTGTTAATAATTTGGCAGGGATAGAATTTATTCGAAAATATCTTGAGAATTTATATCTTGAGAATGAATTTTGCAAGAATTTTGCAGCAGAAAACATTCATCATCTACTTTATGGATATGACAAAGGGTACGCAGATTTATTGATTAATATTTTTGAACAGGTATTAACAGCGGCTTTGGGATGTTCTCTTGCTAGCCGTAACATTAGGGAACTCAATATTTTGGAAGAAGATATTCAATATTTATATAAAAAATTACTAAAATATGATAAACATGCACTTATGTTAAATATTCATAAGGCGACTATAGATCTATTTGCAGAGTTGAATATTACAAACCTTTCACTCCAAAAATATATTGAAAGAAGTTTGCCGAAGATTGCTTCTAATATAGAAAGTGTACTAAAAATAAATACTCTTAATAAAGTATTTATATCCTTAGTTAATCCAGATTTTGAACCTCAAATCCACTTCGAATCCAGTGTAAAAATGGATGATGAAGATTACAGAAGGTTAGTTGAAGAATTGCTTAGATGTAGACATTCATCTGACAAGTTAGAACTAATTAAGGAAAAGGTAAAATCTTTTGATGACCTTGAAGATATATT
>JAQVXR010000014.1 GCA_028709045.1 Desulfitobacteriaceae bacterium
AAACGTTCGCCGCGGTTGTTGACCCAAATGATGGGCTGGATGCCCGCGCCTGTTGTATGCGCCGTAAGCATCTTACCCCACGCGGTGGGGATGTTCATAACGACGCCGGGGCTGGTTTTGCCGTCGGCGCCTACTTCAAGCGCCATATTTAAGCCGTCGCCAGTGTTCTCGGTAGTTACGCACTGAGAGGTATAGTTGGCGCTCCAGTGCTGCCAGCAATACTTCTTTACCATTTCAATGTTATTGCCGAAACCGCCCGAGGCAAGAACCACGGCCTTGGCGCCGATGAGCATCCTATTGCCCTTTGCGTCGACGGCTTCCACACCCTCAACAGCACCGCCGTTTGATAAAAGATTTTTGGCCGGCGTAGAGGTAAAAATATCAACGCCCGCGTTAACGGTGGCGCGCAGCAACAGTTCCTGCATCCGTTCGCCAAGGCCTTCATAACGATGGGCAGTGTTGATTTCGTTTGGCTGGTTGAAAGCAAATACGAACACATTGACGCACTCAGCGCCAAGTTCTCTGTATAACTGGACAGTTTCAGCCGTTTCGTAAAGTTGTACGCGCACCACGTCAGGGTTTGCACGCTGATGGCTAAAGTCCATATAGCGGGCGTAACCTTCTGCATAGGTGGGATAATGATCGAAAGGAGTACCAGTAAACTTCGGGGGAGTCTTGCGTTCTTGCTGTTCAATGGAATTAAAGGCAGTTAAATCTTCAGTGTAAACGGACGTGCCACCTGTTGATTTCATCTTTTCCAGTAACGCAACCTTCAAGCCACCTTCTTTAGCAGCGGTATAGGCCGCCATCTTGCCAGCGGCCCCGCCGCCGACTACGACAACATCATACTCGGCATCAAACACATATTTTGGCATTGAAAATTTCCTCCTTTGATCTTTTGATTTTATCTGATTCGGAGCATCCAACATTTTTGAATGCCGAGTCAGTTCAGGGACAACCTTATAAAGGTCGCTAAGAATACCGTAGTCGTAGTTTTTAAATATTTTTGCTTCCGGATCATTGTTGACACAACCACGACCTTGGCATCGCGAATGCCGGACATATGCCGGTTGTTACTGGCAACACATCTAAATTTGGAACCATATTATCTTTCCTGAAAGGTGATTAATGATATTTTTCACAAGCTAATTATATAATGGTAAAAATCGGGTTGCCATTGGAGAAACATCCAAACTTTTTTAGATGTATCATCCAAGGGGGGTGTCAAGAGATCAATCCCAAAGCCCACTCATGTGAAGTAAAGACCAGGACTTTAATGCTGTAGAAAGATCGACGCGCGTGCTCATAAGAGACAGGTCCACACTGAGAAGCTGCTCAATCTTTTTGATGCGATAATAGAGTGTATTAACGTGTATAAATAAATTCTTCGCCGTTTCTTTAAGGTTGAAATTAGAATTTACCAGTTCCGTGAGGGTTGGCAGCAAGCTGCTTTCATTTTTCGTATCATGGTCGAATAACGGTTCCAGAGTATTTCGGCAGAACGTTTTTACGACCTTCAGTTCCTGAGAGAAAAGAGGGGTAAAAATCCCGAGATCTGCGAAATACTGGATTTCGGCCTTGGTTCCCATAACATGGGGATAGTGGAGAGCGATGCGTGCTTCATCGCAGCTTCTCCGCAGGTTGTAGAGCGGATGAGGTTGACTCCGGCCGAAGGATGCGGAGACATGGAAATTTTTTTCTAAAGCAGTTTTGTAAGTATCAATTCCTATCGCCTTCGAACCGGTGGGAAATATATACACCGCGATTTTTGGCCCGCTGACCATGAAAGCTTCCGGCGCAACCCGCTTTAAAAATTCTCGGGAATATGACATGATCGCAGCCCATTGCTTACTGTTTTTCACATCACGTACTGTCATGACATCAACGTAGTAAACATAATCCAAAGACAACTGATAGTTGCCAAGGTTTAAGATATCGGCTACGTTGGCTGTGCTTTGGCCAAAGAGATATTCGTACATTTCCCGTTCGAAGATGGCGGTATTTTTCTTCGTTTGATTTATTTGGGAAAAATAACATTTAACAGCTAGTTTAGCTTGTTTCAGCTTTGTTAGGGTCAGAGGAACCTGGGAGGCGGGAAGGTCTCTGACAATGATATACGCATTGGAATCGCTGCATATGATGCGATAATACAAGCATTTATCCATTTCAGAATAAAGATAGTCGTTCTTAGTAAGGCTGGGAAGCGTGATAAAGGAATTGTTGATATATTTGATACTGAGTGAATTATACGGATAGTGAATGAATCCGCTACAATCGGTGACTATAACTTGCCGACCGATTATCTTTTCCAGGTGAGAACCCACATAAGGTAATCCTCTATCGAGCGTACCATCGACTAATTGATAGATATCCTCATTAGCAACTGACATGGTGTCATTCCCTTCCTGCCACATTGTGCTTTTTTTCACTTGATACTATAAATTAGCAAAAAACATGCCAATTCATAAAAGGGTTCTAAAAGGCATATAAACTGGCGGTTTCAAGATATATTTTTCTTCTAGTTTCGACTTTTTCTCGGATTTTTCTCGGTGTTTTCGAGTTCTGTTAGAAAATAAAACACTATTCTCATGTTTAGTGGCGTTTCTAGCTTTATTTGAGACAATTTGCATTGAAGAATCCCTTTTCATGCTATATACTAACCTTAGTACTGTCTCATTCTAAAAAATGTTTCAAGTATAATAAGGCTCACCAGGAGGATTTATATGAATAAGCCGAATTTAATGATTAGTTCGTAACCGCGAAAAATCCGTCATTAACCAGACCATGCAAACGGAAGAAGATAAAGTATACAACGAACGGGTCAAACAATTAAAATTGGAAATTCTCAATGGAGTTGTCGACCTATCAGAAGTTGATCTCGTCCAGCCGGTTATTATAGATTCCTGGATCCGCTCCAGTAACTATGGACTCAAAGCCCATCTGTCCCCGCGCACATGCCCGGTCATTCCCAAAGCTGAGATGGAAAAGCTGCTCGTTGAAAATCGTTTTCTCATTAACGCCACTCTCTCCAGCTTACGCCAATTTGAGTCTGTGTTGAATGCCAACTACGACATTATTCTTTCCGATCCCAACGGAGTCAATCTCCTTGTCATGCTCGGGCAAAACAACAATATATCCTTCAAGAATTTCAATTTAGTGCCAGGCACGGTTTGGAATGAGAAAACGATTGGCACTTCCGCTATGTCACTGGCTCCTATATTGAAACGTCCTATTCAAGTTTGCGGCCCGGAAATTTTCCTTGACGATTTTCATGATGTCGCCGGTTCCTCCGCCCCTATTTTTGATATCAAGGATAACATGGCGGGAGTTCTGAGCATCGGTACTGTCTTTTATCAATGTGTAAATTCCTTTAATTTAAGCCTCGTTGCCTCAATCGCCGAACTCATTCAGAAAGAATTTCAGCTTGCCTTGTATGAGGAGATGTATAAAGCGACCAATGAGGCTTCGGATGAAGCGATGATCACGGTCGACGGCCAGGGATTCATAGCCTATGTGAATCAACTTGCTGTCTCTTTGTTCCAGCATGTGGGTAACGACTTGATCGGCCGGCCATTCGATAGCATCTTTGGCAACCAGCCAAAGATAAAGAAAACGATGAAATCCGGTCGGTCCTTGTCCAATACCTATATAGACATCCCCAAGCTTGGCTCTTGTCAATGTTCGGTCTCTCCGATCAGAGATCGCCAAGGGAGTCGATTCGGTTGCCTCATCTCCTTGAAACGCTGCAAGGCGGACCCTGTCACCACAAACGGCGACTCCTTCGCCGCTATCATTGGTTCTTCCGCTCCGATCCGGAAAATTGTCTCTATGTCCCGCCGTTTTGCTAAATGCGAATCCAATATTCTGCTTCAAGGGGAAAGCGGGACCGGCAAAGAGCTTTTCGCCCGGGCTATCCATAATATTAGTCGCCCAAATCGCCCGTTCGTTGCCGTAAACTGTGGAGCCATTCCTAAAACCTTAGCTGAAAGCGAATTGTTTGGTTATGAAGGCGGTTCCTTTACCGGGGCGGAACGTCAAGGACGCCAAGGTAAAATCGAGTATGCCGGTAACGGAACTTTGTTTTTGGATGAAATTGGTGACCTGCCTTTGGAACTTCAGCCTATCCTGTTGCGCGTCTTAGAAGAAAAACAAATTGTCCGGGTTGGCGGTACCCGCTCCATCCAAGTGGACTTTCAGCTGGTTGCAGCGACCAACAAAAATTTGTTTGACCTCATGGAAAAGGGCCAGTTTCGGGAAGATTTGTATTATCGGCTGGCCATTTTTAAAATAGTTATTCCACCCTTACGGGAACGCGGGCAAGATATTCTGCTTTTGAGCGATCACTTCCTGTCTGCTCTCGCCCAAAAACGAGGAATCCCTTTACTGACATTGAACCGATCTGCCAAGAATATCCTAACGCAGTATTCCTGGCCCGGAAATGTACGCCAATTAAAACATTGTCTCACTTATGCCGCCAGCATCTCCAGCGACGGCGTCATCCGGTCGGAAAACTTGCCCGAAGAAATCCGGCTCACCCCAGTATCGGGTGAAGAAGAATCAGTTCATAATGCAGAGATGGAAAGTATCCGGCAAGCTTTGAAGAAGTCCGGACATAATGTTTCCGATGCCGCTCGGTCTCTAGGTTTAAGCAGGGCGACCCTTTATCGCAAAATTAAAAAATATGGTCTTTAACATTACCTTGATCAATTCAGTAATATGACTAGCACCCTCTAAAGAGGCAGACCATTTATGGTTGCTTCCACCGGAGGGTGTTTTTTATTGGATACTACATCTAAAGAAGTTTGGAGGTTTCTCCAATGACAACCCGATTCCCACAATTATATACTTAACTTGTGAAAAATATCATTAATCATCTTTGAGGAGGGATAACATGGTTCCAAATTTGTTGGATTTTACCGGAAAAACAGTCCTCATCACTGGTGCCAGATCGGGCATCGGACAAGCTACTGCGATAGCTTTTGCGCGGCAGGGTGCTAATGTCGTAGTAAACGGACGCAGCAATGCGGATGAAACCTTAGCCCGTATCAAGGATTTGGGTGGTGAGGCCATCTTTGTCAAGGGGGATGTCAGTGTTGCCGCCGATGTGCAGAACATGGTCAATATTGCTGTGAAAAAGTACGGCGGTCTTGATGTGGCCTTTAATAATGCCGGTTTGCTGCCGGTAACAACCAATCTGGTGGAACAGACTGAGGAAGACTATGACAAAATCATGGCTGTTGACTGCAAGGGTATCTTCCTTTGCATGAAGTACCAAATTCCCGAAATGATCAAACGGGGCGGCGGCTCAATCATCAACTGCGGCTCGGTAGTCAGCATGGTGGCAGATCCGGGCATGGCTCCTTATGTTGCGGCCAAACATGGTGCGGCGGGACTTACCAGGGCTGCGGCTCTTGAATACACCAAGGATAAAGTCCGTATCAATGCAATTTGTCCTGCTTTTACAGGAACCGAAATGACTTCCGGTTGGATGTCTGATCCGGACTTCTGCGAAATGGTCAAATCGTTTAACTTTGCGCACCGTATAGCCGATCCTGAAGAAATTGCGGGCATTGTCCTCTTCCTGGCTTCTCCGATGGCGTCATTTATGTCGGGGGCTGTCATTCCGGTGGATTCGGCACAAACTGCGCACTAAGATAAAGGGGGAACCCCATGAAAATCATCGCTGTATTTAAATGGTCAAGAAATCCGCAGGACGGTCGAGTGGGAATGAACGGAACCCTTGATTGGCGTGGTGTAAAGATGGCGCCAAACGATGACGATCCTGCGGTTATGGAAGTTGCAAATGCCATAGTTGAAGATGGAGAGATTATCGGCCTGACGATAGGCGACGGCGACATAGCATGGGCTGCAGCCCGCGGTGCGGCACGTACCATGGTGGTTACTGATGCCCAAACGGAAACGGACAGCTCAGTGACAGCTGCGGTTATTGCTGCTGCAATCAAGCGTGTTGAAGGTGTTGATGCAGTTATCATAGGCGATTCAGTCTGGGATTATGGTGTGGTTTCTGCATTGATGGGACAGCTTGGCTGGCCGGCTGTGGCCGGTGTTGTTTCGGCTGCTAAGGAACAAGGCCGACTGCGGGTGACCCGAAAAATGGGCACTGCATCCCAGGTCCTTGAAGTTGAGGGGCCCGTAGTACTTGCGGCTGCGGCAAATCGGGAAGAAAAGAATGCGCCGGGTATGAAGGAAGTACTTTTTGCGCGGAAAAAACCTGTGGAACGTCTAACCATGGCTGACCTGGGTCTTGCACCCGCCGGCGACGTTAGTTCCAAGGGGACCAGATTCCCAGACACGCCTCCTGCCCGAATGATAGACGGGAAAGATCCGGTGGCTGCGTGCAAAGAACTTATGGCCGCTCTACGCTCGGACGGCGTCCTGTAAACCTGTTTAGTGTTGTAATTCCGTAACCGGAAGGAGAGTCAGAAAAATCGCAATGAATATGAAAAGTTGGATAATTATTATCGACGAACGCCGTGCCGGTGGCATGCTTGACGCAGCCAAAAAGCTTGGCGGTCAGGTTACGGCAGCTGTGGTGGGGTCCCGTGCCTTGGCAGATAGCATAGCCAAATTAGGTTTTGACCAGGTACTTTGCTTCGAAACGGCGGAGGGAATTCCGGCGGAAGCTTATGCTCTGCAGGTTGCCGAAGCGGCTAAAGCCGCAGCGCCCAGGTTGGTGCTGGCGTCTGATTCATCGGTGGGTCGCATGTTGCTCGGTTCTGTTGCAGCGAAACTGAACGCTACCATGATTGGTGCCGTTCGCCTTCTTGCCGTCGACGGTGAGAGTATTGTGGCAAGCCGTTCTACGGCGGATGGCAAGCTTTTAGAAGATATTGAAGTTCCGGGTGCTTTGGCCGCTATTTTTGATGGAGAGGATGTGGAAGCATCTTCCACAAAACCCGTCCCGGTGGAGCTAATGCCGGTTGAGGATCCTGGCACAACGATGCGGATGGTAGAAACAATCGAGGCAGAGGAAGCAGCCGGGTTGCTGACTGCGGCCCGTGTTGTAGGCGTTGGAGTGGGCCTGGCATCCAAGGACGATCTGAAGCTTATTGATGACTTGGCAGCAGCTATGCACGCCGAAAAAGCTTGCACGCTCCCTGTTTGTGACGATATGCGCTGGTTTCCCTCGAACCGTGTTGTAGGTTCGTCCCACAGCCAGATCGCTCCCGAGCTCTACATCGCTGTTGGCATTTCCGGGCAGCCACAGCATATGTCCGGCATTCGCGATGCCAAGGTCGTGGTTGCTGTCAACAATGATCCGGAAGCAAGAATATTTAAAAATTGTGATTACGGTATTCTTGGTGACCTTTATAAGGTTGTTCCAGAACTGATTTCGGCATTCAAAAATAATGGATGATTCGAATCAGATAAAATCAAAAGATCAAAAGGAGGAAAATGAATATGGCTAAGATGACGTTTGACGTTGAGTATGATCTAGTTGTCGTTGGTGGAGGCGGTTCCGGAAAATCTGCTGCTCTCACCGCTGCACAGGCTGGTTTGAACGTCGCATTGTTGGAGAAGAAGGCAGAGACAGGTGGATCGTCTATTTATGCCGAAGGCACATGTGCCTATGAATCCAGTGAGCAAAAGGAGCGCAAAGTTCCCCCGGTTACCGGTGAACTTAATCAAAAACATTATCCGACACGTGAGGACGGATTCCGCCGGTATATCGATTACAGTCACCACCGCGCCAATCCGGAGGTTGTCCGAATGTTTGTTGATAACTCAGCGGAAACCATTGATATTATGAAGTCGCTGGGCGTTGTTTATACCGATGTAACCATTTATGCTTACAACCAGCCTCTTGAGGTTAACAGCTTCCACCGCCCGGATGGCTTGGACGAGCGTGTTCAGGAATTGTTACTGCGGGCCTGTGTCAATGCAGGAGTGGATGTTTTCACCTCAACACCGGCCAAGAAAATTTTGATGTCTGACGGGGCTGTTGAGGGCGTTCAGGCGGTAGATTCTAAAGGTAACACCATGAACATCGGCGCCAAGGCGGTCATTCTGGCCTCCGGTGGCTTCGGTAACAGTCCTGAGATGGTAAAGAAGCATTCATGGCAGCATCGTCTTGCCGATTACAATTATCAGTGTGTGCCCACTGAGAACACTGGCGACGGGCTCAACATGGCCCTTGAAGTCGGCGCAGATACGGAATCTTTGGGCGCGTTGATGGTCATACCTTGCGCCCGCTCCAAAACCCTTACTGCTCATTCAAGTGGCGCCGGTTCCCAGCCTGTGCTGTGGGTCAACAAGACTGGACGCCGTTTTGCCAGCGAAGAAGTGTCAATGAGTTTTGCTGATTCGGGTAACACCATGGCCAAGCAGCCCGATGGTGTAGTATATTCCATCTTTGATGCCGATACCGTGAAGCATCTCATAGAAGAAGGTTCGGATATTGGTCTTGGTGACTTCATTGAGTATAAGCAGAAGCTTACCCGTCTTCAGGCGGAACTTGATCAGGACGTAGCCGAAGGTATTGCCTGGAAGGGCGACACCATCGAGGAACTGGCTAAGAACATTGGTCTTGACCCCGCTGTATTCGCTAATACTGTTGCCGAGTACAACGATGCGTGCGACAAGGGCCATGACCCGCAGTTCTATAAGTCTGCCAATTATCTCCGTCCCGTGCGCAAGGCACCTTTCTACGCCGTAAATATGGCGCCCAGCATTCTTGTATCCTGCGGAGGCATCCGTGTGAACGGTAACCTCCAAGTAACCGACAAGGAATATAAGGCTATTCCCGGTCTGTATGCCGTGGGAATGGAAGCTAGCGGACTTTACGGCGATACCTACAATCTGGATTGTCCCGGTACGGCTAATGGGTTCGCTCATACTTCGGGACGTGTTGCTGCAAGGCATGCGATCAAAACCATCAAAGGTGAATAAATAATTGTCGGGCGGCATGAGGTTCTAGTCATGCCGCCCATTTAAAAATTCATGACAACAACATTGTCGTTTCCCATATGTAATGGAGACGGCAAGGAAAGGAAGTTGCAGAAAAGGTGAATGATGTTGTAACTAGAGACGTTGACTTTGATGTCATCGTTGTCGGAGCCGGTGTGGCCGGTTGTGTTACGGCGTATCAGTTGGCGACAAAGGGACATTCCGTCATGTTGGTGGAACGGGGGCAGAGTCCTGGCAGTAAAAACCTGTCGGGTGGGGTGTTTTACAGCCGCATCATGGAAGAGGTGCTGCCGGGATTTATTGATGAAGCACCTATTGAACGGCATATTACCCGCAATTGTTTGAGTTTTCTTTCCGAAACATCTTTTGTGAATGTGGATTACGGCGATGAACGTTTGAGCAAATCTGTAACCGCTGTGTCTGTACTGCGGGCCAGACTTGATGAATGGCTGGCCACCAAGTGCGAAGAGGCGGGTGTGATGCTCATGTCTGGCGTCAAGGTGGACTCGCTGGTTATGGAAGAAGAACGTATTGTGGGCATCCGTGCCGGTGAAGATGAATTAATGGCCCATGTGGTGGTCGCGGCTGATGGGGTGAATTCGTTTATCTGTCGTGATGCGGGGATTCGAAATAAGGAACCGCTGAAGTATTTAGCTGTGGGCGTAAAGTCTGTTATTGGTTTGCCTCGAAATGTCATTGAGGAGCGCTTCAATTTGACGGGTGACGAAGGCGCAGCCTATGCTGTGGTTGGCGATTGCACAAATGGCGTCGGTGGTGGCGGATTCCTCTATACTAATCTTGAATCCCTGTCTATTGGTGTGGTGCTCAGGCTTGATGACCTTGTCAGCAAAGAAGAAACATCGTCGGAACTGCATGACAGGTTTTTGACTCATCCCGCCATTGAGCCGTTCCTCAGGGGAGGAGAATTGTTAGAATACGGGTGCCATATGGTTGCCGAAGGTGGTCAGGCCATGGTCCATGACCTGACAAGACCCGGACTTGTAGTGGTTGGAGACGCTGCTGGGCTGACGTTGAACACCGGTTTTACCGTGCGTGGCATGGATCTAGCAGCAGGTTCCGGTGTGGCTGCCGCCAAGGCCATAGATGCTGCTCTTTCAAAGGGAGACTTTTCGAAAGCATCCTTGGATGCCTACTGTGCAGAGCTTGACAAAATATTTGTGGGCAAAGATATGCGTACCTATGCGAAAGCACCACATTTTCTTGAAAATCCACGCATGTATGGAGCCTATGGGCAGCTTTTGAGCGATGTTATGTATGGCGTGTATAACCTTGACACGACTCCGCGGCAGCGTTTGGTTTCCGGAGCTTTGGGGGCGTTGAAAAAAAGTCCGCTGAGTCTCCTTCAATTGGTCAAGGACATGTATGCTGCAGGGAGGTCGTTATAAGTATGAGAAAGAATCCCTTTGGAACGGTTCCCGAGAGATTGGATAAGAACCGTTATGAGACAGATGTGGAACAGTCCCACATAGAGATTGATCAGAAGGCTGCTGCGGCTACAGGTGCGGGACCTCTGTTGGTGCGGGTTTGCCCCGCCCATGTTTACTCCCAACAGGCAGACGGCACAATTGGCGTTTTACACGCGGCCTGTCTTGAATGCGGAACTTGTTTGGCGGTGGCGCCCCCCGGAGTCCTCAAATGGCACTATCCGCGCAGTGGCATGGGAATTATCTTCCGCGAAGGGTAACGTATGACTCCAAGCTTATCGCTATACCTTGAAAAATTTCTTTTTTTATCAGGAGTGTACGACTCTGTTAGGAAGCACTCGGAGTACCTTGCATTTAGGTGCTGGGCGGTGTTCAGCTCTTTGTGAACGCCGCCTATTCAATTTTTATTACCTGCTTAGATATTTTCTTCTGGATTTACCAATATAAGTTCAGTTTCTTCTTTTTCCTTCCTTGATAATATTGTAAGATATTTTTTACTATAAAAAAGGCTATATTAATTTCATGGAAAACGGCTTGGCCCAAAGCGGAATTTAATTAAAATAAGGAGTGCCGCTATGAAATTAAAACGATATGACAAAAAAGTAGCTTTAACTTTCGGCGTACTGACATTGGCGTTCATAATTTTTGCATTTATTAATGAAAGCTTTTTTAATTGGGCATATGAACGACACCAAAACCAATTAAGCTGGTATATCAGGCCACTGTTTATTATCCCTTTTTGCTATTTTGCTTATAAAAGAAGTTGGGCGGGTATTTGGGGAACAATTTTTTTTCTCCTAACAAGTATGTTCTGGTTTCCTAAGCCGGATGTAGTAAGCGAACAAGTAAAGCAGTTTTTGGAAATGGAGATGGAATACTTAAGCGGTGATTGGGGGCTTGTTAAAATTCTTATAGCATTACTAATCCCTATATCATTCATTGCTTTGGGAACTGCTTTCTGGAAGCGCAGTCTGTGGCTTGGTTTAGCAGTTGTCGTTTTTATGGCAGTTGCTAAAATGGCTTGGAGTGTTGTGTTTGGCGGAGAAGCAGGCAAATCTATCTTTGTTCCTGCCATTATTGGCCTGGTATTCTGCATTGGCTTAATCTACATCGGGTTTAGGAAACTCGAAAAAAAGAACAAATGGTAATTCAAAATATCCTCAACAATAAGGGAGGTCAGAACTATTTTATCTTCCATGGAGCCTGGATGCTTAAAAAATCTGAAAGTAGAAGCAAAAACGTTAGTTTACACTAGTTTTTGCTTTTTTTTATCCCAGCTTGTTCCTTGATGCCTATTGTTAACCAATTTTACTCTGAATGCCCAGGTTGACAGTCTCCCTACGGGAGACTTAAAATTAAATTGTAATATCGTGGAAGAAGTACTATGCTGCCAGTCCCCTAGAATGGGTTAGCCTATTCCCGTCGAGTCTTATTTTCTGATATGGAGATTCTGAAAATAAGCAACGACACCCGGGAGGACTCAAAGAGGCTGGGAGGTATTTGGATGTCTGAAACTATTATTAGTGGTCTAAAAGAAAGTAACCTAAAAAGTAACCTCATATCTTGAGTTAGAATATAAGTGACTGGCAAAAACCAAATCAAGGAAGACTGCAGGCGCAAGTAAAGATGATGTATATGGGGGAAGTCAGTGAAGAAAATGCAAATAAAACACAAAATATTGATAGCAGTGGTATTTATAATTGGCTTTATCTGTTTTATAATTTGGCAAAATAATAGTATAGTTATTACAAAGTTTGAGTATTTTAACGAAAAAATCCCTAGCGAATTTGATGATTTTACCATAGCTCATATTTCTGATTTACATAACAAAAAGTTTGGGGAAGATCAGATAAAAATATTGAATAAAGTTAAAAGTGCTTCTCCGGATATCATCGTGATTACCGGTGATTTGATCGATAGACGAAAGTATGATTTGGAAACAGCTATGATATTTATTAAAGGTGCCATAGATATTGCACCTGTTTATTATGTTTCCGGAAATCATGAAGCATGGTCCGGGAAATTTTCTTCGATAAAAGAAAGTTTGATAGATGCAGGGGTTAATATTATTGATAATACTGCAGCCGAGCTTTTCAAAGGCAAAAGTAGTATAACTATATTAGGATTAAGCGATCCTGATTTTCTCACTTCCGATTACCTAGAAGGTACAAACACTACGGAGATGACAAAGAAATTAAATCAATGGTCAACTGATAAAAACTTAAAGATATTGCTTTCACATAGACCGGAGCTTTTTGACCTGTATTGTGATAACAATATGGATTTAATTTTTACAGGACACGCTCATGGTGGACAATTTAGGATTCCGTTTGTAGGCGGCCTTATTGCACCTGATCAAGGATTGTTTCCCCAATTCACAAATGGCAGCTATCATAAGAATTCATCTACAATGTTTGTAAGCAGAGGATTAGGCAACAGTATTGTTCCAATAAGGATTTTTAACAGACCTGAAATAGTTGTTGTTACTTTAAAAAGCAAATAGAAAGATCATAGATAACTTAAGATGGTTTAAAAGGAGATTCCCATGGAAGATTATCAAAAATGCAAGGCATACAGAGGAAATGTGATATACAGTGAAGACAAAGATACGCTGATCAGTAAAGAAAATTCCTACATATTAGTGCGCGAGGGAATTGTTAAGGGAATTTTTAAGGAATTGCCAAATGGATTCCCCAAAGAAAACATCATAGATTGGGGAAACAAACTTATCATTCCGGGTTTTTGTGATATGCATGTCCATGCTCCTCAATTTTTGCAAAGAGGCATGGGAATGCCACGGCGAATATTAATGCCGGGGGAATAATGCCGGTAAAAAAACTCTTAGAAATGGGTATAAACTTGGCTATTGGCAGCGACATAGGTTCAGGCGCAAATCTATCCATTGCCCGCGGAATAGCCGCTACTATTCAGCATTCCAAAATCCGTAATATGTTTGACTCACAGTGGGATGCTGTTACTCTCCCAGAAGCCTTTTATATGGCAACTCGTTCCGGCGGAAGATATTTTAAAAATGTTGGAGCATTCGAAGAGGGATATTGTTTCAACGCGTTAGTAATTGACGACAGTAATATGCCCGGGGAGGGTTTTACCCCGATAGAACGTCTGGAACGATTTTGTTATCTGGGCGATGATAGAAATATCGCCATGAGATATATTTTAGAAAAAGAAATACTTGTTTAGGAGCAAGGGCTGTTTAATGTGATGCGCTGGCCAGAGGGAAAAGCGTTAGATGAAATTTTCTTCCGCAGTATTGGAATGGAGAGGGTATGAATGAAACTTAAGATTTATCAGGTTGATGCTTTTGCAGATAAGCCGTTTTCAGGAAATCCTGCCGCAGTGTGCGTGTTAGAAGGCCGAAGAGATGTTAACTGGATGCAGAATATTGCTAAAGAAATGAATTTATCAGAGACCGCATTTTTGATTCCCAAATTAGATGGCTATGAATTAAGATGGTTTACTCCAACTACGGAAGTGAATCTATGTGGGCACGCTACACTTGCAAGTGCGCACATTCTTTGGGAAGAAGGTTACTTGGATAAAGGAAGGATAGCTAAATTCTACAGTAAAAGTGGTTTATTAACCGCAAGGTTAAATGGCTCATGGATAGAGCTGGATTTCCCGGCTGCAGAACCCCAAGAAGTCCAGATGCCAACTGAAATAATCAAAGCTTTAAATATTAAACCAATTTACTGGGGAAAAAGCATTTATTATATATTTGAGGTTGACTCTGAGCAACTAGTCAGAACTATTGAGCCTGATTTTGAAGTACTTAAAGAAGTTTTAAACTGTGGTGTTATTGTGACGAGCAAAAGCACAGATTCTGATTTTGATTTTGTTTCCAGGTTCTTTGATCCTGTAGACGGAATAGATGAAGACCCTGTAACGGGTTCTGCCCACTGTGTGTTAGGCCCATATTGGTCAAAAAAATTAAGTAAAACTGACCTTATAGCTTATCAAGCATCGGAACGCGGAGGTATTTTAAAGATAAGAGTTGAAGGTGACCGGGTTATTATAGGAGGGAAAGCGATAACTGTGTTACGAGGTGAGTTAAACTGTTAATGGCCTGGTAGAAATATTCTTAGCAAGCTGCTCTGCGCAAAGAAGGCGGATGCAGCCTCCATTAGCGAGGCGCTGAAAGTGGGTTTATATAAGCGGAGATTCATTTACTAAATAAATACTTAAGTGGAAGGAAAATCCATTGAAATGTCGAAAGAAAATGTATACTAATTTGTACCGGAGGGATATATAATGGAAGAAGAAAACAAAGCACTTCAAACAGAACGTGTGTATGCAAATATTGTCGGCTGCGAAGTAACAACATTTGATTTTACGTTTATTTTTGGTAGTAAAAGAGTTTCATCTAAAAATGACAAGATTTTACCTGAAGAAGTTGTATCTGAAGTTATTATGAGTCCTCAACAGGCCAAAGCGTTTGCTCTTATGCTAAGTAATAACTTAAGACAATATGAGAAGTCATTCGGGGTAATCAATCTTGACCCAAATCCGAGTGAAGTTGAATCGACGGCAGCAAAAGCATAATGGGAGTGGTTATCAACATGAATACTCCCAAAGTAATTTTTGAAACAGTTGATCCATTAGGCAGAACTGTAGTACTTGATTCAGTAACATGGAATAAACACGTTTTACCTTATCATAATGAGTTATATAGACAAGAGGCCCTTGTTCAAAAAGTAATAGAACAACCAGCCTTTATTTTGAAGGATAAAAATCATGAGGGACATGAGGGAAGAGAAAACTATTTTGAACTGTGTAATATTACTCATGACGGGTCGTTATCAATTTTAAAGGTTGTTGTTGATTACACTACCAGTACCGGGGATATTGTTACTGCATATACTATAAAAAATACTTTGACCCAAGCAACCATAGTAAAGGGTGGTATTGTTTATGAGCATAAATAAAAGGAAACTATTTATGAGTTATGATAATAAGCATGACGTTTTATATGTATCCATAGGTAAACCCCAGCCTTCCTATTGTGATAACGACATTAACGGAGTTTTAATTCGTAGGTCGATTGTAAATAATAGATATTCAGGGGTAACAATTATGGATTTTTCCAGAAAATCAAAGGATCAGTTAAAAACAATAATACCTTTTAAAATAGATTTAGATAAACTATACTCCGGCATACGTGGTTAGACCACCTTTTTTGCAAGGTGGTTTTTTTCATATACCTTTAAAAGTATGGTTCTAATGTGTCTTTGTCTATAGTAAAAGGGTCTCTGAACATGAAGAATTTTCAGAATTAAGGAGGGATAAATCTGAATTATAAAAAACCTGTGCTTTGGGTTGCGCTAATCAGCATTGCAGTTGTTTGCTTGGCTTTGGCTGCTTGTGCGGCGAATCCAAAGGAAGCTTTGTTGGATCGTGATGTGGAGAAACTTGTAGAAGAGAATCTTAAAGTTATCATGTCTGACCCGAAAACTTCGTCCAATCCTCAAGATTACATAGATGCTCACCCAGATGTTTATGAAGATATAAAAAAATTCGGCGGGGAAGATGCCTTGCAATATATGCTTAGCCAGTTTGAAGCAGGAAACGCTGCCGGACTGCGCGGGCAGCTTATGATGCGGTTGTGCAAAGAACTTTTGGGCGTAAGAAATAACATCACCGACGAATCACTGTCACCAAAAGAGTGGTACGAGGCTCTGTCTATACAGCAGGAGATCAAGCTGCCGGACTTTAAATATGACGGGGATGATCCCATTGAAAAATTGGTTTACGCTACTGAAGTAGAAAAGAATTCTGCCCCCAATCGAGGATTTACCATTGTTGCGCCTAAAATATTTAGAAGCTATGAGGAAGATGGCCTGCTGAAAATTTTCTTGACTACCTTCAGCGCGACGTACAAGCTTTATGGTAATGTACTGGAAGGGGAGGGTGGCAGCGTTGTTCCCGCCGCCATTACATATAAAAAGAATAGCCAAGGCAATTATCTGCTGGAAAAATATGAACAAGCCCGGGACGGTTCCGGCTTCACTCCATCGATTAGGGAATTTTGCACCATGCCTGTGTCTGGAAAAGAAATTCCGGGGCTTGCGGATGAGATCATTCATCATTATGGAGATTACGGTGATATTCGAAGTCTTCTTTTTGAAAACCTATCTAAGCATTTAAAGTCAAACGGCATCACGGAAGCCATGCTCACTAATTCTTCCGGTGAGATTAAATTCTTGATGAGCGGTGGAAACCAGAAGGAATGACGTTGAGGGAAGATGCGAAGAGGCAAGGAATAATATCCAAAAGGAGGTGGAACAATGCCGCTTGAAATGATCCGTAATGATATCACAAAAGTTCATGCTGATGCAATTGTCAATGCGGCCAACTCTTCTCTCCTGGGCGGTGGAGGGGTTGACGGAGCGATCCATCGTGCTGCAGGGCCTGAACTGCTTATCGAATGCCGGACCCTGGGCGGCTGTGAAGTTGGCCGAGCAAAAATCACAAAAGCTTATAATCTTCCGGCAAAGTATATCATCCATACTGTTGGACCCATTTGGCATGACGGAAAAAGAAATGAGGAAAAGCTATTAGCCGATTGTTACAGAAACTCACTTTTATTGGCGAAAGACTATAATTTGGAGAGCGTGGCCTTTCCGCTGATTTCCTCAGGCGCCTTTGGATATCCCAAGGATAAGGCACTGAAAACCGCAATTTCCGTTATCGGAGACTTTCTTTTAAGTAATGAGATGACGGTTTTTCTTGTTGTGTACGATAAGGCGTCATTCATGCTGTCGGAGAAGCTATTTTCATCCATCACCCAATATATTGATGATAAATATATAGGAGAACAACCTTTTAATCTTAGAGTCAGGGAAAGAGATCGGGTTAGTGATATCGATTTTGAGGACTCCGTACTCTCAATGGAGGTGCCTGAGCATTTTCAAGAACATAAGCGAAGCCTTGATGATGTTCTTATGCAATTGGACGAAACCTTCTCACAGATGTTGCTGCGATTAATTGATGAGAAGGGCATGACCGATGCGGAGACCTATAAAAAGGCGAATATAGACCGAAAGCTTTTTTCAAAAATCCGAAATGACATAAATTATAGGCCAAGCAAACCTACCGTCCTTGCCTTCGCGATAGCACTTGGGCTGAATCTTGACGAAACCAAAGATCTGCTCCTTAAAGCTGGCTTTGCTCTTTCCCACAGCAGCAAATTTGATATTATCATCCAGTATTTTATTGAAGAAGGCAATTATAATATTTTTGAAATCAATGAGGCGTTGTTTGCTTTTGACCAAAACCTGCTGGGGATTTAGTTTGGATCGATATGTCGAGCAATTTGTCGCCTGCCATGCGACCCATATGCATAGACATAATGTTATCCTAAAATCAAAAAATGATTGGAGGATAACATTATGAAAAAAGGTTTGACTGAACTGGTATTTATTCTCGACAGAAGCGGATCGATGAGTGGTCTTGAAAGCGATACTATAGGCGGCTACAATGGGATGTTGGAAAAACAGAAAAAAGATCCTGGGGAGGCTGTCATAACTACCGTGCTTTTTGACGACAGGTATGAATTGCTCCACGACCGGATCAACCTTCGGGGTATTGCACCCATAACGGACAAAGAGTATTACGTGCGTGGGAGCACTGCATTATTGGATGCGGTGGGCATAACGATCAATAAGATTGGAAACGCACTGAAGCATACCGTCGAAGATGAGCGTCCCGAACATGTGATGTTTGTCATAACCACTGATGGCATGGAAAACGCCAGCAGGGAGTTTAGTTATGAAAAAATTCGTCGGATGATTGAGCATCAGAAAAGCAAGTATGGCTGGGAGTTTATTTTTCTTGGCGCTAATATTGATGCCATTGCTACAGCAGAGCGTTTTGGCATTGAAGAAGACAGAGCGGCAAATTATAATGCGGACAGCGAGGGTACCTTGCTTAATTATCAAATAATCGGTGAAACAGTAAGTTGCCTGCGAGCCAGCCGTCCTATATCGAAAAACTGGAAAGAACGTATTGAAAAAGACTACTTCAAAAAGCGTGGGGACAAGAGATAAGGCAGTGGAAAAATTATATAGTTATTACCCAGAAATTGTTATATAATAATTAACATAAAGGATTAAACTCTACTTAAGCATTTGTCTCTACACTTACCTAATTAATAATCTCTTATTTATTTTTAAAATGGTTTTTAGGCATTGCTTCCTGAAAACCATTCTTTGCACTTGGGCAGTTTTAAAATAAAAAGATTTGCAGCAAAGATAAAAATGAATTTTTGGAGGGAATATGCAACCGGTTACCAGTGCCCCGAAACAAATTAATCAACAATCAAAATGGAGAAGGATTGTCAAAAAAATAACCTCGTTATTTCAAAGACACAGAAAGAAAAAAATAGCCGCTCTTATTCTGATATTAGGGGCGGTATTTATCATGCAAACTTTGATCAATCGAGAGCAGGTTATTTTTGTCAGTATCGGAGAGGTTGAAAAAAGCAGCTTTGAACAGAATGTTTTTGCTACCGGGAAATTGGAAGTAAAAGATAAACAAGAGTTTTATGCCGAAGGCAAAACAACTGTGAAAGAGATACCGATGAAGGCCGGGGAAAAAGTAAAAAAAGGGCAGGTTGTTTTACGGACTGATGACAGCAGCTTGGCAGTTGAGGCTTCGAAGAACCGGCTTGCCTGTGAGGAAATCAAAGCCAAATTAATCAACATTGAATCCAGCATTAGACTGTTTCAGGAAGACTATCAGGCAGCCCAAAAAGATTATGATACTGCCCAAATTCTCTTTTCCAGCGGGGCAATAAGTAGTAATGAATTGGAAGACGCGGAGAAAAAGCTGAATGAGGCCAAAGAAAAACTGCTTGTAGAACAGGATGCTAATTTGTCTCTCTTGAAATCACAACTTGTTCAAGCTGAGGCGGTTTTTAAAGAGTCAAAAGAAAAACTGGAAAAAGCAACGATAGTCAGCCCGATTGATGGCGTGTTATTAAACCTGCCGGTGAAGGAAGGCCAGGAAGTGGAGACCGGAACTCTCCTTGCCCAAATTGGCAATCCAAACGAACTTCAAATAGAAACGGGGATTAACGAGATCGATGCCGCTCAGCTTAAGGTAGGCGATAAGGTAGAAATAAGCAGCAGCGCATTGCTTGATGAACCCCTTAGTGGCAGTATCGATGATATTTCTCCTATCGCAGAGGTTGTTACGACTTCTCAAGGTGAGCAAACACAGGTAAAAATCAAAGTATCTGTTGATAAATCTGAAGAGATGGCTGTTTTAAAGCCAGGTTATAATGTCAATCTGAAAGTGATCCTCCATGAGAAGGAAGAGGCTTTATTGGTTCCTTTTGAAGCAGTGGTTGAAAATGGGGAAAAAGATCTGGTTTTTGTTGTCGGCGTTGATGACATCGCTTCCCAAAGAGAAATAAAGACCGGCTTGAGCAACGAATTATTTATGGAAATTGTTTCAGGTTTAAATGAAGGAGAAAAGGTTGTCTTAAGTCCCGGTGAGGAAATTAAGGACGGGGTAAAGGTGATTATCGATGCTCAAGGTAAATAACCTGGTGAAAGTTTACCAGACCGGTAAAATAGCGGTGACTGCCCTAAAAGAGGTTTCCTTCAGCATATCGGCCGGAAGCTTTGTTTCTATTATGGGGCCTTCAGGTTCAGGAAAATCTACCTTAATGAATGTTTTAGGATGCCTGGATACACCGACGGAAGGGGAATATATCCTTGACGGTGTTGACGTTTCTTGTTTAGAGGAACAAGACCTTGCCAAGGTAAGAAATAAAAAAATCGGTTTTGTTTTTCAAACATTTAACCTCCTGCCGAGGATTACCTGCCTGCGCAATGTAGAACTGCCCATGGTTTATGCCGGTATTGATAAAAAGGAAAGAAGAAGGAAAGCCTTGAACGCTCTGGAGAGAGTTGGGCTGGCGCACCGGGCGGATCATCGCTCCAATGAGATCTCCGGAGGAGAGAGGCAAAGGGTGGCCATAGCCCGTGCTCTGGTTAACAATCCGGCAATTATTATGGCAGATGAACCGACAGGCAACCTGGATTCACGTTCGGGAGAAGAAGTAATGGCTATCTTTCAGGAGCTGCATGAGGAAGGGGCAACCATTGTTCTGGTGACTCATGAACCTGAAATAGCCAGGCATACCCAGCGAATTCTTTATTTCCGCGATGGACGATTGAAGGAGGATCATTCTGTCGAAAACCAAGTCAAAGCCGGGGATATTCTTGCCGAGCTTCCCGTGACTGAGGGGGAGCCGGTATGAATCTAAAAGAATGTATACAGGTAGCCATAGAGGGTATCCGGGTGAATAAGATGCGTTCAGCCCTGACGATGTTAGGTATCATTATTGGGGTTGCGGCTGTTATTACCGTTGTAGCCATTGGGCAGGGTGGTCAGTCAGCAATTGTTTCCAGCTTAGAAGAAATTGGGACCAATTTGTTTCAGGTATATCCCCGTAGTAATGAGCAATCCACCGTGACACTTTCCGATATGATCACTGTCCAGGATTTAGAGGTTATCAAAAACGTTGCTACCGATATAAAATATGCTTCTCCCGTTGATAACAGGTCCCTGCCGGCGAAGTATGGGAGGGAAAGCAAACGAGTTTATGCTTATGGTGTTTGGCCTGAGTATCAGCAAATTCGAAATGTGAAGCTGGAAAGAGGAAGGTTTCTCTCAGAAACCGATGAAAAAGGCGGCCGGCGGGTCGTAGTTATAGACGCTAAACTGGCAGAAGACCTTTTCGGACGTGAGGATGCCCTGAGGAAACAAATCGAAATATTCGGGTCGTCCATGACAGTAATCGGTATCACAAAAAGGGAAGATAGTTTCTTCATGGGAGGGCCCGACCAACCTTCAACGGTATATATTCCTTATTCGACTTTCTGCGGAATAAATAATTATAACTATGTAGGTTATATCGAAGCCAGCGCCGTGAGTAAAGAAAAAACTGAAAACGCCATGAAACAAGCCCAGCAGGTGCTGGACAAACGCCACCATACCACGGATAAATATCAGGTTTACAGTCTCCAGCAGGATTTGGAACAGGTCAATACCGTTATGGGAATACTCCAATTAGTGATTGGTTCGATTGCCGCTATTTCCCTTCTGGTGGGCGGGATCGGTGTGATGAACATCATGCTGGTCTCGGTAACAGAGCGCACCAGGGAGATTGGTATCAGAAAAGCATTGGGAGCCCAGTATAAAGACATTATGGCGCAATTTCTGATTGAAGCAGTTGTCATCTGTTCCATAGGAGGGGCGATCGGGACTGTTATCGGGTTGGGCGGAGGCCTTCTAGTGGCAGTGCTGGCCAAATTTCCGCCTCTCTTGTCACCATTGACGATTGTGATTGCTTTTGGTTTTTCTACTTCCATCGGTATTTTCTTTGGACTTTATCCGGCTAACAAAGCAGCTAAGATGAGTCCTGTTGAGGCTTTGCGTTATGAATAAAGAGCGATAATAATAAGATTTTGTATCCCGCTTATGTTGATGATTTTAATACTGCCAATTAAGGCTCATATCAAAGAAGAAAAACCGGATACCGGTGAACCCCGGGTATCCGGTTATACAATAAGAACTAATATTTGATAAATTTAGAGCCGGGAACACCGCAGATGCTGCATTTTTCCGGAATGGATTTTTCTATGTTTCCACAGACCGGACACAGATAATAGAAAACCTCTTCAGTTCCTTCCATATTTTCAAGTGCGTCCTTATATAGCTTAGCATGCACTTCTTCCGCTTTCATTGCAAATGTAAAAATAGCGGTCGCCGCTTTATTTCCTTCTTTTTTAGCAATCTCTAAAAATTCAGGATACATTTCCTTGAATTCGTGTGTTTCACCTGAAATTGCATCTTTTAAATTATCGCTGGTTGAACCAATTTTGCCGGCTATTTCAAATTCCTTAAGTGCATGCAGTGTTTCTGCATCGGCAGCAACCTTAAATAACTTGGCTGCATTGGTTTTCCCTTCTGCCTCTGCCTTTTTTGCATAGGCCAGATACTTTCTGTTTGCTTGAGATTCTCCGGCAAATGCTTCCATCAGATTTTTAAGAGTTTTTTGTTCTTCCATGACTAATTCCTCCTATTTTTAAATATATGTAATACTATTGAATTTCTGCTTTCCAAAGGCCATGAAGATTACAATAAGCAAACACTGAACGAAGTTTATCGTTATCAATCAGAGAAAATTTGACTGTTGGCTCGTTATCCGGGGCAAGAGCTTTGCGCTGGATCCCATTCTCCGTTTGAATATATACCCAAGTGATATAGTGTGCTGGAATCATTGGATGAGGATTAGAGCCAATCTCTATCGTAATAATATTACCGTCAACTTTGAAAACAGGGACATGTTTTTCTACCGAAGCATCAGTTGTGTTAGCTACAAGCTCATTCATTTTTTCACCACAGCAAACCAGAGGGACTCCTGTATTTTCAATAAACTCAACAATGTTGCCGCAATGCTTGCAAATATAAAACTCTTGTTGTTCTTTTGTCATCATAATCTCCCTTTCCTTAGTTTTTTATAATAGCATATTATTTTGTTACACGGTTATTTTGCTCTATATGAAACCTCCTTTATCCGTTTTTTTTATTAGAAAGGCATAATTCTTTTTGTTCATTTAAGCATAATGAGAATTAAATAATAATGATTCTAAAATTGAATTCATTATAATTATAGTTTATGTTTGAAAAAATTTCAATAGCTAAAATATATTTTTTCTACTGCAAGTTTCTATGGCGTGCCGAAGAGGGATGGAAAGAGGACTAATTTTAGAAAATCACCCAAAAATCACCCCATTTTTGTTAATATGGTCACCCTAAAGGTGATTCTAAATATAAATTCTAATGATACAATGAAAAAGTAGGCAGAAAGTTAGGTGATGACAATTTAAGAAAACAATAATTTATAATGGAGGATGGAAAATGAAGAACAAAGTAATCATCTTATTTTTAGCGGTGATATTTTCAATCGGCATGCTTCTCTGCGGATGTGGCGGCCAATCTGCCGATAATGAGGCAGATACTTCTTCGGCATCATCTGCAGAAAACCAGAGCAATGAATCTGAGGCAGGTGAATCCGGCGCCGGTGTCGAGGATATGGGAGATCGGCTGGCAAAAGTCTATACCGATATGATGCAAAGCGGTAAGTATTATATGAAATACCGCGCTACTTTTGAAATGGAAGGACAAAAAGAGGAGGCTCAAATCGAGGTAGCGGTTAATGGTGATGACAGTGCGATGATAAGTACTATGTCTGCTGGGAAAAGCCATATGGTTTTTCAAGACAATAAGACTTATTTCATTGACAATGAAAGCAAATCAGTGATGGTTATGAATTCCCCGGATATAGAAATGGAAGATGACGCTGAAATCGACACGGATGGACTTACTTATAAAGGGAACGGCGACGCTGAATTTCTCGGTAAAAATCTTCCCTATGAAGAGTACTCCACAGAAAGCGGATCAATTAAATATTATTTTGACGGCAAAAAGCTGGTTGGCATGGAGGTTCTTGCTGAGGGGATGACGCAGGTAATGGAAGTCTTAGAGATGAGCGAAGACTATCCTGCGGAAATATTTACGATACCTGCGGATTATACGATAGAAGAAATGCCGTACTAAACTTAGCTGAAATACAATACTATTATTTTTGTAGATGGAGAGAGTTTTCAAGGAAAACTGGAGGACAGAGTTATAAATTGAAAAAGGGAGAGGTTTTGTTATGACAGATATGCAAAATATGACCAGTGAGGTTGAAACCTTCGATTCCGCAGATATCGAAAAGAACAAGACTATGGCAGGACTAGCCTACATTCTTTTTTTTCTTCCGCTTATCGTTTGCGCTGATTCGCCCTATGGAAAGTTTCACGCTAATCAGGGATTGCTTCTGTTAATTGTCGCTCTCGTAGGTAGTTTTGTTTTGAGTTTTATCCCAATAATAGGCTGGATTATCCTTCCGTTTTTTAGTCTTGCTGTTCTAATACTTGCTATTTTAGGCCTTGTCAATGGCTTACAAGGCAAAGCTAAAAGACTACCCATTTTCGGTAAGTACACCATAATCAAGTAGTGAAAAGATGCATTGCGAGAATCAATAGAGTATAAGAACATAACTTGAAAAGAGAGGATACTTAGTATGAGAAAGATCTTAGTTATACTGCTGGCCTCATTATTAATGATTACTTTGCTCGGTGGTTGCGGCAGTGACGAAAAGCCTTCACAGGATAATTCAAACACAGCTCAGAACGATAGCGCTGATCTGGAAGGTTTGGAGGATGCTTTATCCGCCCTGGCAACGCCCGGATGGCCGACAGATAAAGTTTCTGATAAAATTCCGGAATATCCCTACGGTGAAGTCAAAAATTCTGGGGATTTTGGTGGTGGGGAATACGTTATTCTGATCTCTCCTACCAATAAAGAAGAATTTAAAGAGTATCAGAATCAATTGGAAACAGAGGGCTTTACCATTGCTGATGGTGCTGATAGCGCTAGGCTGGGGACACTATCCTTACGTTTTCAATTCAATAGCTCAGATACTTTGCAAATCATTGTAGCTGAAGCAGGTTCGGGCAATTGGCCGTCTTTAGCCGGAGATTTACTTCCGCCGGATAAAGGAACCTTACTGGGAGAAGTCGACATCTTAAATATAGATGAGCAAGAAAAGGCTCAAGGACATTACTATTATGCAGGCTTTTCTTTAGTTGACGTAACCGAGGAAGATTGTTATGCCCTCGTCCAAAAACAAATTGCTAATGGCTGGGAAGATGCTGGCGGCGACATGGCCACCAAGATTATTGATTTTGACGGAGTAACCTGTGAGCTGGTGTTTCAGTTCGTTCAGTTCTATGATGGTCAGGGTGACTTCCTTCTGGAAGCATATAAAATGCAATAATTTTTGCTTTAATTGAATTCTCATATCGTAAAGGAGGGGTATTGGTGGCATTTTTTGATAAAATAGGCAAGAAAATTGGAGATGCAACAGAATCGGCTGTCGATAAAGCAAAAGATCTTGCAGAAGTTACTAAGCTGAACTCTGCTGTTTCATCTGAAGAAAAGCAAATCAAACAATATTATCTGGAAATAGGGAAAATGTTCTTTGAACTCGATAAAGAAAATCCTGATAGCCCGGCAGCGGAACTATGCAGTAAAATACTTGTTTCTCAACAAAGAATCGAAGAACTTAAACAAAGGATCCAAGACATCAAGAAAGATTAGAGAAAAGGAAAACTTGTCAAGGGGATTGGCGGAAGTAGTGTGCTTCGTTGCCAATCTCCTTGCTGATACTAAAAGAGGCAAGATGGAGATGAAATATTTCTTCTTTTGTAAATGCTAGAGATAATACCTAATGCTGCCCCATTTAAAACTAACTGACTGCCGCCAAAACTGAGAAAAGGCAGCCCCACTCCGCTGATGGGTGCTAATCCTAAATTCATTAAAATGTTCCAAACAAATTGGATGGTAAAAATCGCACAAAAGCCCATCACCAACAGCCGGGCGTAATCATCCTTTACCAATTTAGCGATTCGTGTCATGCGGAAGATGAAGAGAATCACCAAAACGGTTAAACAAGCTCCGGCGATCCAGCCAAAAGTAAAGGTGATATACGAAAATATAAAATCCGTATGAAGTTCCGGAAGCTGGGGTAGAGATGCGAACCCCAGGCCAAAGAACCCGGACTCGTTTATTAACTTACTTAACTGGTTCTGGAGATAACCGCTACCTAAAGGGTCCCGGTCAGGGTTAATGAATGATAAAAACCTGGCCAACCGGTAGGGGGCGCTGATGATCAGTCCGACCATCAGCACAGAAAACAGACCAGCTAATAATAAAAAGATTTTCGGCCTGGCTCCGGATGCAATCATCAGTGTCATACATGTCACGGCATAAATAATTGCGATAGGTAAAGAACCGTTAATTAAAATGAGAAAAGGGAACAAGGATAATATTAACCCCTGGCATGTCTTTTTCGGCTCTTTCCAGTTCCAATTTTTGAAAATACCTGCTAAAGCGATGCAGAAAAATATAGGGCTGATGCTAAAAGTATTTATTGCCAGCGGCCCGATGCTCAGATAGATTTTTTGGCCATTCGCCGAGATACCAAATAGCATTGTCCAGGCTAATAACAGCAACATTCCTCCATAAATTTTCAATGAATGTTTTGCCAGTTTCCGATAATCAAAAAAGTAAAGCCCAATTAATATGACCCCTCCGATCAATGCATATAATAAGCTTCTGGAAAAAATGGAGAAGGGCGGGGATAGATTGTATTTTTCCATGAAATACATGGCGACAAGACCCATATTGATTAGGATAAAGCTTAATGCTAAAAGGCTCCAATCCGGTTTAGGCCGATGGATCATGTTTAATTGTTGTCCAACAATATCGGCACTGCCCATTTGGGCAATGGCTTTATCGACTGCGATATCTTCCGATAAACCCTCCTCTTGATACTCTTCTAAAATTTCTTTGATATGCGTTCCCAATTCTAATTTAATTTCGGGATGTACAGCGCGAAATTTGATTTGAGCGCAGACGTCATTTATGTAGGCTTGGACTTTTGCATTATCTGTTATACCCATATAAAAGCCTCCTTTGTCAGGATGCAATCCACGGCAGAACGGAAAGTCTCCCATTCATGCTGTTTTTCTTTTAGGGTAGACTTACCTTTATTAGTGATCCGATAATATTTTCTTTGCCGGCTACCTTCATTTCCCTCCCAATAGGATTCAATCATTCCCTCAGCTTCTAATGAGTGTAAAATCGGATAGAGAGTCCCTTCCTTAAGCATAAAAACCCCTTGAGACTCTCTATCAAGCTCTTTAATCATTTGGTAACCATACGTTGGTTTTCGCTGAAGTAAACTCAAAACCAGAATCACTGTACTTCCCTTTAAAAGTTCCTTATTAACTTTCACGGTCAACCCCCTTATCAATAAGTATTATTACTATGCATAGTAAATCTAGGCATAGTATATAACACAATACCAAGATTATCAAGGGGGAATATGAAAAATAAGGGGCTTCAACAGAATAAGTATATTCTGCTGAAGCCCCTTATATGGATATAGTCTATAATATTTTAGTTATATTCTAGATACATTGGCTGCCTGGTCGCCTCTGTTGCCTTGAACAATATCAAAGCTAACGGCCTGGCCTTCGTCCAATGACTTATATCCATCTCCCTGGATAGCTGAGAAATGAACAAATACGTCATCTCCATCATCTCTTGAGATAAATCCAAATCCTTTTTCTGCGTTAAACCATTTTACTGTACCTGTATACATAAGGTACCTCCTAAATTTATTTGTATTTCAATGCAGATAAAAATTTCACATATTTTTACAAATTATATACATTTAACATACATATAATTTCCAAAAATATGTGAAATCTATAAGTACATCTGTAAATACTTGCTAAATATAACATGCTTGTTCAGCGTTGTCAAGGGGTGACTGGGGGAAAAGTAATAATGCAAGACGAAATAATTCATATTTTGATAAAGAAATAAATAATCATGATGATTTCAATCATAAATTTTAAAAGGGTTCCGCCCATGAAACCAATCAGGGTGCCGAAGCCAACCCTTACGGCTTGGATCAAGTCTGGTTTACGCAATAATTCTGCTATTACGGCACCGAGGAAAGGGCCGATGATCACTCCAAAAGGCCCGAAGAATATTATGCCAAAGATCGTGCCGATGACTGCTC
>JAQVXR010000140.1 GCA_028709045.1 Desulfitobacteriaceae bacterium
TATGTACCTTTCTTAATAAACCTTCCCGGCGCAAGGTGAAGATGGAAGCGGATTTTAACGGCTACGACATCCCAGATGAGTTTGCTGTCGGGTATGGTTTGGACTATGCAGAAAAATATCGCAACCTTCCTTATGTGGCGGTGTTAAAGCCGGAAGCTTATAATGATTGATTTGGGAAGTGTACATTCTCCGGGAAGCAAAAGACATCATCTTTCAGGATATAAAAAATGCCGGATTTTACCGGTAGCTCCAACAGTCATTTACCATGCTACCTAGCATGAAGAACGTCGACGTGGTAGATGATGAAAGGATTCACCAGTACCCGATTGTTCTTCGTGCCGTTACCAGTGACGACGCCATGATTGCGGATTGGGCTAGTTATTTACTTAAGATAAATTTATTCGGGGTTAGGTTTCCATCCTTTTTGGAAACTAACCCCTTTTTGTTTTGACGATTTTAATGATACGTAACAGCCAGTGTATGGAGTCCAAATTATAACAGATAAAACTGCCAATGACGGGGAAATTCTTCTCTCCAGTTTTTATCGCTTAATAATTAACTTATTTCAATTTTATTTTTCCCACTAAATTTAGCCCTTAATAAAGCATTATCCACGCGGGCAACAAACTGTTCTGGATTCTCATCCAAAGTATAGCCCCCTGCCCCTAAACTGATGGTAATTCTTTTGTTTTTAATGTTGAAATCAAATAATTGAATGGCTTCTCTTATTTTGTTAGCAACCTTTATGGCATTTTTTAAATTTGATTCAGGTAGTAGGATAATAAATTCATCCCCTCCCCAGCGGAACAATTTATCTGTTGCCCTTAGTGTATATTTAATCAATGACGTTATATCTTTTAATATTCTATCTCCTGTTTTATGTCCGTAAGAATCGTTAATTTCCTTAAAATTATCTATATCGAATATTATTATTGAGAATGGGCTACCGTAATTTTCTTTTTTCTCAATTTCCAAATCTATGTAATGCTCAAATTTCCGCCTATTAAAAGCTCCCGTAAGCATGTCCAGGGACGCGAGCATTTCTAGTTGTTCATTCTTATACTCTAACTCTTCGACATAGCTTTTTAATTTATTTTCGTATACTTTTTTTTCCGAAATATCTCGTGTGGTTCCAATGTAACCAAGGAAGTCTTTTCCCCTATACATTGGTTTTACGGAAACCTCGCACCACATGGTTTTTCCATCTTTGCATATAAAAGCAACATCATACAAAATAGTAGCTTTAAAATTACGGTCGATTCTTTTATTCAAATTTTGCCCCCATTGCTCAATTATGCGTGTTTTTGATTCCGGAGATAAAAAATCCAACAAACTTCGTCCAATCATTTCCTCTTCATTATATCCCGACATTGCCTTTGCAGTTGGACTAACAAAGGTAAAAACTAGTTTCGTATCCATTTCCCAAATTATATCTTTAATATTCTCTATTACATACTTATACCGTCTATATTCATCTAATGGTTGGCTCATTATTAACACTACCTTTTATTATTTTTTCTTAGAAATAAGTTATTAATAGATACGGTTTCCATTTTTGATTCTTATTTTAATTTTTACCTATTTTATTCCACACATTACCAATATAATCCTTTGTCCGACAAAAATAAACTTAAGCTGTTTATATAAATTGCTTTAGGAACCCGATAGGATTATTTTAGTTTAATTGCTTAAAAGAAGTAAAATCTGGGGCTTCTCGCCTTTACCGGCCACCCCAGCCGCAAAGGCGTTTCTTTTTTTCTTTCGATGTATGATAATTATTTTCTGCCAAATAATAAAAGTTAGCAAAACTAAAACCCAACCGTTAGGAGGGCTTAAATTTGGCAAAGGTTTTTAAGACGATGGACGGAAATGAGGCTGCTGCCTATGCTTCGTATGCGTTTACGGAAGTGGCGGCGATCTATCCCATTACTCCGTCCTCGCCGATGGCAGAAAATGTTGATGAATGGTCGCTCCAAGGCAAAAAAAATATCTTTGGCCAGCCGGTTCGTCTGGTGGAGATGCAGTCGGAGGCAGGGGCGTCCGGTGCCATGCATGGGTCTCTGGGAGCAGGGGCTTTGACTACAACATATACCGCATCCCAAGGGTTACTTTTGATGATACCTAATATGTATAAAATGGCCGGAGAACTTCTTCCCGGAGTACTTCACGTTACTGCCCGGGCGTTAGCGTCCCACGCGTTATCAATTTTCGGTGATCACCAGGACGTGATGGCTTGCCGCCAGACAGGATGTGCCTTTCTGGCCTCAGCCAGTGTTCAGGAAGCAATGGATCTGGGTTGTGTTGCCCACCTCTCGGCCATTAAATCCCGGATACCCTTTGTCCATTTCTTTGATGGGTTCCGCACATCTCATGAGTATCAAAAGGTCGAGGCGATCAACTATGATGATATTGCCCAAATAGTAGACCACAATGCTATTAGGGAATTTAGAAACCGGGCTCTCAATCCGGAACATCCGGTGATTCGGGGAACGGCTCAAAATCCGGATATCTATTTCCAGAATCGGGAAGCCTCAAACAGGTTTTATGATCGGGTGCCGGAAATTGTTGAGCATTACATGGAGGAAATCACACGTATTACAGGGCGGTCGTATCGCCTGTTTGATTATTACGGGGCACCGGATGCGGAATATGTCATTGTAGCAATGGGGTCGGCTTGTGATGCCATTGATGAAACCGTGGATTATTTAACTGCTAAAGGGGAAAAGGTTGGGTCGATTCGGGTTCGTCTCTACCGGCCGTTTTCCGCTAAACACTTCTTTGATGTCCTGCCCAAAACAGTGAAGAAAATTGCTGTTCTTGATCGCACCAAGGAACCGGGCGCTCTTGGAGAACCGCTCTACCAGGATATTGTCCATCTCTTTTACACTGCACTCCAAAAACCGGTGATCGTCGGGGGGCGATACGGTCTTGGTTCAAAGGACACCAGGCCGTCCCAGTTCCTTTCTGTTTTTCGCAACCTGCAAGAAGATACGCCCAAAGACCGGTTTACCATTGGCATTGTGGATGATGTGACTAATACCTCGCTGCCGGAAGGAGAAATCATCAACACCACTCCGGAAGGGACTATTAATTGTAAATTCTGGGGCTTAGGGTCTGACGGTACTGTGGGTGCCAATAAGACGGCGGTGAAAATTATCGGCGACCATACCGACTATTATGTTCAGGCCTACTTTTCTTATGACAGCAAAAAGTCCGGCGGGTCAACCGTCTCCCACCTCAGGTTCGGCAAAAAGCCTATCAAGTCTCCTTATTTGGTATACGATGCTGATTACATTGCCTGCCATAACAGCTCTTACGTCAATCATTTTGACCTTTTGAAAGGATTGAAAAAGGGCGGGGTTTTTGTCCTGAACTGTCCATGGGGTCAGGACGAACTGGAAGATAAATTACCAGCATCTATGCGCAGATTTATTGCTCAAAGTAATATTGATTTCTATGTGATTGACGCTGTGTCCATTGCCTCCGAAATTGGGCTGGGCAACAGAATCAATATGATTATGCAGGCGGCGTTTTTCAAGGTCGCAAATGTGATTCCGGTTGAGGATGCAGTCAAATACCTGAAAGAATCAGTGGAAAAGACTTACGGGAAAAAGGGCAGAAATATTGTTGAGATGAATCAGACTGCTGTGGACAAAGGAATTGAGGCATTAATTAAAGTTGAGGTGCCCAAATCCTGGGCCGATGCTGTTGATGAAGATCTGCCTTTGAAAGGTGAGCCGGCATTTGTGAAAGACATTCAAAGGCCTATTGCCAGGCACGAAGGAGATGAGCTGCCGGTAAGCGCTTTTGAAGGCAGGGAAGACGGTACCTTCCCCTTAAGCACTACCCGTTACGAAAAAAGAGGAATTGCTGTCCTGATTCCGGAGTGGCAGATTGACAAGTGCATTCAGTGTAACCAGTGTTCATATTTTTGTCCCCATGCGGTCGTCCGGCCATTCCTGCTTGATGAAGCGGAAGTGGAAAAAGCTCCCGATACCTTTAAGACCAAAAAAGCAACAGGGAAAGAACTGACGGGATTCCAATACCGGATTCAGATAAGTCCTTTGGATTGCACCGGCTGCGGCGTCTGTGCGGATATCTGCCCCGCCAAGGAAAAAGCTCTTATTATGAAACCTGCGGAAGAAGAAATTGAAATGGAAAGTGAAAACTGGGAGTTTGCCCGCACAGTCAGTGAAAAGAGCCATCTGGTGAATACTACCACTGTCAAGGGCAGCCAGTTTGTCCAGCCTTTGTTTGAGTTTCACGGTGCCTGCCCGGGCTGTGGTGAGACCCCGTACATCAAGCTCTTGACCCAATTATTCGGTGACCGAATGATGATCGCTAATGCTACAGGTTGCTCTTCGATTTACGGGGCAAGCGTTCCATCCTTCCCATATACAAAGAACCCGGAGGGAAGGGGGCCTGCTTGGGCTAATTCACTTTTTGAAGACAATGCTGAGTACGGTTACGGCATGTTTTTGGGAGTGAAGCAGATCCGGGAAAGGCTGGCCGACCTGATGCGCGAGGCTCTGAAAACCGATATTGGAAGCGATCTGCAGGAAGCGATTCGTGAATGGCTGGATAATAAAGAAGATGGAGAAGGCTCCAAGAAAGCGGCTTATAGGTTGTTGCCCCTTCTGAAAGAAAGGGGGGAGGACCCCGCTCCTCGGGAAATTTTAGAGAAAAAAGATTTCCTGATCAAACAATCCCAGTGGGCAATCGGCGGTGACGGCTGGGCTTATGATATCGGCTACGGCGGGCTGGATCATGTGCTTGCTTTAGGAGATGATGTCAACATCCTGGTGCTGGACACCGAGGTTTATTCCAATACCGGGGGTCAATCATCCAAGTCCACTCCTACCGGGGCGGTGGCCAAATTCGCTGCCGGCGGAAAACGGGTCAGGAAGAAAGATCTAGGACTGATGGCGATCAGCTATGGTTACGTTTATGTGGCTCAGATTGCGATGGGGGCAAATATGAATCAGACCATAAAGGCTTTTGTGGAAGCGGAAAGCTACCCCGGCCCCTCTCTCATTATTGCTTATTCTCCTTGTATAAATCACGGGATCAAAACAGGAATGGGGACCAGTATTACTGAAGAAAAGAAGGCGGTGGAAGCAGGATACTGGCATCTTTACCGCTACAATCCCCTTTTAAAGAAGGAAGGGAAGAACCCGTTTATTTTAGATTCCAAAGAACCAACCGCATCATATGCGGATTTCGTGCGCGGTGAAATCAGGTACCGGACTACACCTGATGAAATCGTTCAGGAAGCAGCAAAAGATGCCGTTGAAAGGTACAATACTTACCGACGGCTGGCGGAACAGTAGTTCCTCTAGAGATACACTCAGTATGAAAATAAGAATCCCCGCTTTGGGGGTTCTTATTTTTGGTTTTCTTCAACCCATTCTTTTGCATATTCCGCGTCAATTTCACTGGGCTGGGTAACCTGAGAAATAGACTTTGTTTTTTCGATATTAGCCCAAGCTGCCGAATAATGATTCTCCACAGGTGTTTGCTGGAATTTTTCCTTAAACTTATTATTGGACAATTCATCGCCTCCTCATGTTTTATTATGTACAGAACGGTCAGAGAATTATCAATTGATAAAGAGGTTCCTTGTCAATTTCCGTCCATAAAAAAAGCAGGAATTACCAGGTTTTTGGCGAATTACCAAAAATATTAGTAAATAAATCTTGATATTGGAAATGGGATAGAAGGCTATCCCAAAACGGTGATGATTTTAATTGCTTAAAGGAGGTTATGGATTTAATGGGAAACCGGAGAGTGGCGATTCTTTTGATGCTGGTGTTTTTGGTAAGCGGACTTATTCTGGTCGGGTGCGGTCAGAGTGAGGACCCTGCAGATGCCGGAGATCAGGCCCCTGTGGAACAAAAAATCACTTATAACTTAGGTGTGGAACCGGAAACCCTTGACCCTGCTGCAGCTTCCGGCGCTCCGGAAGGGACGGTACAGCTGGCTCTTTTCGAGGGATTGACCAGGCTTGACGCTGACAACCAGCCGATTGCAGGCATGGCGGAAAAGTGGGATGTTTCTGAAGACGGGCTTAAGTATACCTTCTATTTAAGAGATGCCAAGTGGAGTAACGGTGACCCTGTGACTGCTTCCGATTTTGAATATGCTTGGAAAAGGCTTATGAATCCTGAACTGGCAAATTATTATGCTTACCAGGGATATTATTTGCTTAACGGTGAGGAGTATAATTCGAAAAAAGCTAAGGCAGAAGATGTTGGGGTGCAAGCAGTTGACGCCAAAACGTTGGAAGTGACCCTGAAGGCACCAACACCTTACTTCCTTAGCCTAATGGCGTTTCCCACATTCTATCCGGTAAATCAAAAGGTTGATGAAGCCGACAAAAACTGGCATACTGCTGCAGAAACCTATGTGGGCAACGGTCCTTTTAAATTGGTGGAATGGGAGCACAATCAAAAATTGGTGCTTACTAAAAACGAAAATTACTGGGCGGCGGATGATGTTAAGCTGGAGACAATTGTCATGACCATGGTTGAATCTCATGATACGGCACTGACCATGTTTGATACGGACGAAGTTGATATTGTTGAAGAGATTCCTCTCCAGGAAATGAGCCGTTTGATCAGTGAGAATAAAGCCCTTGTTTCCCCGGATTTAGGCGTCTACTTCTATGTTTTTAATACCGACAAAAAGCCTCTTGACGACGTTCGGGTCAGAAAAGCCATGGCTTTATCTATTGACAGGCAGAACCTGATCGATAATGTCACCCAGGCTTTTCAAAAACCTGCTTTTGCCATGGTTCCTTTTGGGGTGAACGATAACGGCGCAGATT
>JAQVXR010000015.1 GCA_028709045.1 Desulfitobacteriaceae bacterium
AGGTTACCGTATTCGCGCAGCGTCTTAATTTCTTACATATCCATATCTTTTTTAGTCATTAACTGATGGCTTGCTTTGCTGCGCCCTCTTTACTTTGCTGGTACCTCAACTCTTTATTTCAGACTTATACCTCCCTTTTTTAATTAACAACCCACTCACTTCCTAAGCAATCTTTTCCCCTATCTACCTCCTCCTTTTGGGCAAAAAATTAGACCACATTTTTTCTAAAAAAACATGGTCTCTTCGGAGCTACCTTACGGTCTCTCCATTGTCTACCAAAACTAATATTATAAAATTTTATATAGAAAACTATTTAGACAAGTATGCGATCAAAAACAATAATATGCATCCAAAAATCATTTTCCGGTTCCAGTTCATAAGCTTGATGAATAGCTTTTGCCTGCAGTCTTTCTTCAAAGTACTTTTTGTTATCAATCCAATGCTGCTTAACTACTTGCGTTCGAGCTTTCCTAACTACATCTACACCGGCGGGAGTCTCTGCTATAAATTTTTCCGGTTCCGTTAAAAACCCCTCACCCCTAATAACAAGCATATCTTGACAAATTATAATTTTTGTATAATCTACCCCTTTGCCTAATTTTTGTTTAAAATACTTCTGCATATAAACTTTAAACTCATGTTGTAATTGTTTCCGTTTTTGTTCATCTAACTTTAAATTTGATACCTGTTTTAAATCCTCACCAAATAAAGATTCCACCAAATAATAAACCTCCCCATTAATAAAAGTACATGAACATAAGGATTGGATAAATCATTGGTATCAAAAAACCCAGCACTATCTTAGAAGCAATAAAAAAATTGCGTCAAAATATACTGGGCGTTTTCGAGCTACCCCCGTCTCTCCGAAACCTACCAGATATGGATATATTATTATTTATGTTATTCTACTCGTTTTCATTGTACCCCTGTTTCCCATATTATGTCAATGCTTTTTATTTGTGGATTTATTTACTTTTATTGTCAAATATGGTATTATTTACTGTTTATTTTGGTTGATTTATGCTACAATTACCCGAAATATCTTTAAAACCATCCAGAAAATGCTGCACAGCTGCCACCGGGTGTGCCAAAAGCATCCTCGGTCCGGAAAAACCCATTACCCGGCGAATCTTTTCACGCATTTGGGGTTTATAACAGTGAACGGTACACTTATTGCACACCGGTTTGGCCGCTGCAAACCGACATTTATCCAACCGTCCGGCAGCATAATTAAGGAGTTCACGACATTCTTGGCACAGCCCTTTTTTTGTTCTGTGTTTTTTTCTGCAATAGATGGCAATCATTAATTCAATTGTTTTCTTTTCCCGCTGGACACGGGTTTTAGATATCAGCATTAAATATTCTCCCTCTACAGTCCTCATATTGTTGCTTCGAAAACTTCAAAACAATAGTTTAGTTCGACTTTGTCATCCCCGCTATCCTTATCAAAGGTTTTGGCAACATCACCTCTGAGATATTTTTAATTGTTTCAACTTTAAATATAAGATATACACAAATTTAAGGCATGCTTAATTGTTTATCGAGTTACCAAAACTTACTGTATTCATTTGTATAATACAGTGATATCATTATAATATCTAATTAATACTAAAGGAGGTTCGCATATGTCAGAATATCCTGCCTGGAAGATGAACGGATTTCTTGCCATGCTACTTTTAATTGCGGCTATTGGCGCAGCAGTCTATGCTTTTATCACCGTTAAGATTTTCATTGGAGTTATCCTGATTATCTTAGTAGTCATTCTTTCCAGCGGAATCTTAATTGTTCAGCCCAATCAGTCCAAAGTACTTACCTTTTTCGGAAAATACATCGGATGCGTAAAAGATAGCGGCATCTGGCTTATCACTCCCTTTTCCCTGAACAAAAAAGTATCTCTCAGGGTACGCAACTTTAACAGTAAAACGTTAAAGGTAAACGATGTAGAAGGAAACCCAGTTGAAATTGCTGCAGTGGTTGTGTTCAAAGTGGTTGATTCCGCAAAAGCCGTTTTTGATGTGGACGATTACGAAAAGTTTGTGGAAATTCAAAGTGAGACAGCTCTCCGTCACGTTGCCACCCGATATCCCTATGATACTTTTGAGGAAGGCGGTTATTCCTTAAGAGGGAATGCTGATGAAGTAGCCCAGGAACTCGCCCGGGAACTGCAAGAGCGCCTTTCCGTAGCCGGGGTCGAAGTGCTGGAAGCACGCCTTACCCACCTGGCTTACGCTACCGAGATTGCCAGTGCGATGCTTCAGAGGCAGCAGGCAACCGCTATTCTTGCCGCGCGGCAAATCATTGTTGAAGGTGCTGTAGGCATGGCTCAAATGGCTATTGCAAAACTGGAGAAAGAAGGAGTAGTTGAGCTGGATGAGGAAAGGAAAGTCGCAATGATTAATAATTTGATGGTAGCCATCGTTTCAGACAGAGCAGCGACACCGGTAATCAATACCGGCAGTCTGTACTAAATATCGATGGCCATGGCTGCCAAAAAAAACTTTCCTTTAAGACTAAACCCTGAACTTTACGAAGTGCTGGAACGCTGGGCTGCTGATGAGTTTCGCAGTGTAAATGCTCATATTGAATATATTCTCCGGGCGGCCGCCCTCAAGTCCGGACGAATTTCCAAAGATAAACATCCAAATGAATCAAAAGAATGAGTTCAACCTGGAGCATTTTTGCTCCAGGTTTTTTAGCCCGACCACTTTTCAAAACCACTCTCTTTCACAATCCCGTAAATTAACGGCTTCTCCGCTGGAGGTGTTTCCTTGATTATGTAACTTTGCAAAACCAGTTTTTTTACTTCATCCACCTGATCTTCATCATTAGCATGAATCATTGCCAGGGTATCGCCTTTCTCTACATAATCACCTGTCTTTTTATAACAAACAAGACCCACCCCTGAGTCGATCGTATCATCCTTAGTGCTTCTCCCCGCTCCCAATTTCATCGCGGCAAGTCCCAAATCTCGAGTTTTCATATTATTTATCCAACCCTTTACCGATGCTTGCACAGTAAAACGAAAATCAGCCTGGGGAAGAAGATTTTCTGTTTCAACAACGTCTTTGCTGCCACCCTGGGCAGCGATAAATTCTCTGAATTTATCTAAAGCAGCACCCCTTGACAAAAGTCCTCTCGCCAATTCTCGACCGGAGGAAAAATCAGATGCCTTACCGGCTAAATAAAAAATCTCACCAGCCAAGTTTAAGCATAAATCTGATAAATCAACAGGTCCTTTTCCTTTTAAAGTATCAATCGCTTCTTTTATTTCTAAGGCATTTCCGATGGCATAACCTAAAGGTCGGTCCATATTAGTAATTAATGCAGCCATCTTTTTGCCCAGTCCCAGACCGATTTTAACCATCGCATCCGCCAAGTCCTTTGCTTGTTCCGCTGTTTTCATAAATGCCCCGGAGCCATATTTTACATCCAAAACAATTACATCAGCACCGGCAGCAATTTTCTTTGACATGATGCTGGAGGCAATTAAAGGAACAGATTCGACAGTCGCCGTCACATCACGCAGAGCATAAAGCTTTTTATCCGCAGGTACCAGGTCGGCCGTCTGCCCGACAACTGCTATCCCCAGCTTGTTAACATTTTCTCTGAATTCTTCAGGAGACAGTTGTGTTCGAAAACCGGGAATTGATTCCAGCTTATCCAAAGTACCTCCGGTATGTCCCAACCCCCTGCCGGACATTTTTGCAACCTTTATCCCACCTGCAGCAATTAAAGGTCCCAGGACCAGCGTTGTTTTGTCACCCACCCCGCCGGTACTGTGCTTATCCGCTTTAACTCCTGTCACGGAAGACAAATCAATCCGCTCTCCCGAATTAATCATGGCTTCTGTCAGATAAATCGTTTCCTCTTCCGTCAAACCCTGAAAATATATTGCCATCAGGAAAGCGGCTATCTGGTAATCAGGAATCAGTCCCTTGACATAACCGTCAATCAAAAATTCCATTTCTTTACAGCTCAAAATTTCTCCGTTTCTTTTTTTCTCTATTATTTCTGAGCAGCGCATTCTAGTTCACCTCTCCAATCAGTGCACTCAGCATACTTGTCCCAGTTTGCAGTTTCCCTGCCTCCAGATATTCTATAATGGTCGCACCAACGTCGGCAAAAGTTTTTCTCGTTCCCAGAGAAATATTATTTTTAACCGCCGGTCCGGTAATAAGAATAGGCACATATTCCCGGGAGTGGTCGGTACTTTCCGTTGTCGGGTCAGCTCCGTGATCTGCCGTAATCATCAGCAAATCATTTTCTCTGAGCCTTTCTAAAAAACCGGGCAAGCTTTTGTCAAATTCTTCCAAAGATTGAGCGTAACCCACCGGATCGTTGCGATGCCCATAAAGCATATCAAAATCCACCAGGTTGGTAAAAATAAGACCTTCTTTTATAGAATCCATTGCCTGGTAGGTGGCTTCAATCCCTTCATTATTTCCTTTAGATTTGATTACCCGGGTGATGCCTTTACCGGTAAAAATATCATTTATTTTGCCTACAGCCACTACTTCTTTCCCCGAGTTTTTTATGATGTCAAGCATTGTCTCACCGGGAGGTGCCAATGAATAATCATGACGACCTGCTGTGCGGAAAAAATTTCCCGGTTGCCCATCGAAGGGGCGGGCAATTACTCTGGCGACTGCATCTTTTCCTCTAAGCAGTTCCCTGGCAATCCGACAGATGTCGTACAACTTCTCCAAAGGAATAACCTTTTCATGAGCAGCAATTTGAAAAACACTGTCGGCAGATGTATATACAATGGGGTAACCCGTCTTCATATGCTCTTCTCCGAGGGTTTTAATAATCTCAGTCCCAGAGGCAGGAATGTTCCCCAATACTCTATTACCAATTTTACTTTCAAATTCTTCAATCAGATCTCGGGGAAAGCCATTTGGATAAGTAGGAAATGGTTGAGATAATATAATTCCGGCTATTTCCCAGTGCCCCGTAGTGGTATCTTTACCGAAGGACTTTTCAGCCATCTTTCCATAAGCCCCTTGAGGTTTGTCCGCAGGGGGAACTCCCAATATTTCTCTAATGTTGCCTAAGCCTAACCGCTGCAAGTTGGGTAGATTAAGACCTCCCACTTTCTGGGCAATGTTTCCTAGGGTATTGCTTCCTTCATCACCATAGCAAGAGGCATCCGGCAAAGCACCACAGCCAACGCTGTCTAATACTATTAAAATAATCCTCTTATTCACGTATCCTTCTCTCCTTCCGTCTAAGCCCGGACTCATTTCGCTCTCGGGTGGCAGTTATCATAAACAGTTTTTAATCGACTATTTGTTAGGTGAGTGTATATTTGGGTAGTTGTAATGTCGGCATGTCCCAGCAGTTCCTGAACGGCACGCAAGTCTGCACCATTTTCTAACATATGGGTAGCAACCGAGTGGCGCAGAGTATGGGGAGTAAGTACCGTTTCGATACCTGCTTGACGGGCATATTCTTTTAGGATCTTCCAGAAACCCTGCCGGGTCAGCCGCTTTCCGCGCTGGTTAACAAACAAAGCGCTTTCTTTATTTTTCTTAACTAATTTAGCCCGAGATAATGCCAGATATTCATTAATGGCCTGTCCTGCAAAAGACCCAACCGGTACGATCCTTTCCTTTGACCCCTTTCCGAAACAACGCAGGTAACCTAAATCCAAATTAATGTCCTGTAAATTCAGATTTAACAGTTCCGAAACACGCATACCGGTGCCGTAGAGAAGCTCAATCATTGCTTTATCCCGTCGGCCGGCGTCTTTCTGTACATCAGGCTGTTTGAGAAGAAGCGCCGTTTCTTCTTGGGACAGTACCCGGGGGATAACCTTCGCTAATTTAGGTGTTTCTAAATTCGCTGTCGGATCCTCAGTAATTATTTTTTCGGCTAAAAGAAAATGAAAAAAGGACTTGATCGCAGCCATATGCCTCGCAGATGTAGCTGTAGACTTGCTTTCTTTCTTTAACTTTAAAAGATAGCCAACTATATCATGTCGGGTAACACTATTAATAGTTGATACAGATTTAGTTTCCAAAAATGAAAAAAATGATTTTAGGTCCAGTTCGTAGCTGGAACGGGTATTTTCCGCCAGCCCCTTTTCCACCGATAAATAATGCAGGAAATTTTCTATCAGAGTTTTCACCCTACCCATTCCTTGTAAAAAATATTTGATACCACACAAGCCTAACCGATCCAGGTAAAAGAAAAAGTGCTTATCTCATAAGCACTTGGAAAATTCCACATTAAAAGGTAAAAACCCTTTTTCATTTTAATCCAGACCGGTACTGATAACCTGTACTGCAAAAAATTCAAAGAAATTATCTTTTACCTGAGAGTATCTACCACATATGTCCAAAAAGGACTTTTCTCATTTACCGGTACCTGCTCAACCCGCATCGGTTCTTCAAGAACCGGCTCTTTTTCAGCCCAGCGTTCCAGAGACCCTGCATCAGACAACACGATATATAATTTAGGAACCAATAAGCCTAAAAGCAAAAGCAATAAGAAAACTTTTAAAATAAGAGAAATTTTTTCTTTTATATGAGTTACAGTAATTAAAATCACAGGGTTGCCTCCTTCCTTGGTAAAATAATACGCTAATCTATATGCTGCCGTCTGTGGTATTATACAAAAATTTTCAAGTTATTCTATTTGATCTATGCTGCTTTCCGGCAAACATATTTTGGATCCGATAAGCAAATTATCCGGATCAATGTGCGGATTAACCTGCAATATTTCCTCAATAGAAAAGCCTGTTTCCTGAGAAATAGTATATACCGTGTCACCGGGTTCCACTATCCAGAATATACCGCTTTGACAATCAATCGGAAGTTCATAGGATACCATCATCAGCCTCTCCTTTCTTTAGGAAAAATAAAATACCGCTTTTACTAATGACGGGGTAACATAACCTTGAACCACAGCTGCCAGGGCAGCCAACAAGCCGAAAACGGAAAAAACTAAGGAGTACCGGACAAACCTTTTGGCGAGACCCATTTTTTTTCCGATAAATTTTCCCCGAACTAAATATAAAGAAAAAGAAATTGAAGTGATAGCTGCAAGAATAACTACCGGAACAGAAAGCAAATTTTGGGGCACCACTGTCAGAAAAACCACCAACAAACCCTGAACCGTTTTTTCTAGAATGAGAAACCCAGCTGTAAACCCGAGGAGAAATCCTCTGGTGAATATTACCGCAAGGGTTAACGGGGCCCCAATTACTGTCAACCCTAGAAACCATGTAAAGAATAAACTCTTTAAATTAATCCCTAAAGCATGCTTCAATTCCAACCCGGAATCAAAACTTGCTGCAGGGAGATAAGCAATGAACCCGTCAACAAAGCCGGTGAGTTCTTTTACCTGTGTTTCGTTAAGCTTATTAATTGATAGAATACCAAAAACCACACCGCATAGAAAAATAGCGGGAACCACGAAACACAAGGCAGCATTTTCCTGTAGGTATCTTATCAAAAAAGCCTTGATTTTTCCCGCCACACCAAACCGCTCCCCGGCCTTTATTCTTGTTCATATTTATGTTTACCGGGAGAATTTATGATTAAAATCCTGTGCCTTAAGTACCTTAATAAAATCCCGAATATATCTGGCAGCTAAAACATCTTCCAATGAGTTTGAGCTTGCCGCCACCACGCAGATTCCAGTTTTTTTCTTTCGGGCTTCAAAAAGAGCTCTTTTTGCCCCTGCTAAAGTCGGAGCAATCCCTTTCATTTTCCCAATTCTGGCAATGGTTGCTGTCAGCACCTTTCCCCCGGCATTATAGCCGGCATCAAAAGCCACTCCACCGCTGCCGGTTACCGCAAGCACAACCTTTCCTTTAAAAGATGCCAGTTTCACTGTCTCTGCCCCTAAGTTTGGCAGGACACGAATATCGGTAACTCCGACTTTTTTCACTCCCCTAAGAGCTAGGGAGGATGCAGCCCTTCTTTCTTTTTCTTCTCCTACCCGGGGTTCTGCAACCAAAATTAAACCGACACCCTTCATCCGGGCAAATATACCGGCATCATTGCCGATTTTTTCTGGATTTAAAAATACAGGTGCTCTTGCTTGATCGGGACTAGCCCCGAAAACAGCAAGAGCACCTTCTTCTAAGGCAGCTTCTATAGTTGTGGACATGCTAATAACATCAACCACCACGATAATATAGCCTTTGCCGGCAGCCTGTACGGCTCCGCTTGCATCATATGCCATCTCTACCGGGAAGTCCCACATCTTGACCCTCCAGAAGCAAAGCTAAAATTCCACTAATAGTCTTTGAGTCTTTGATCACTCCATTTTTAATCATATGCAGTGCTTCCTGAAGGGATACTTCCAAAGTTGTGATAAATTCATCATCATCACACTTTATTTTTGATTCCTTCAAATCCCTGGCAACATAGATGTAAACAATTTCGTTACTGAATCCGGGTGAAGTATAACAGGAAAATATAAAATCAAGTTTTCCCGGTTTGAAGCCAATTTCTTCCTGCAATTCTCTGTGGGCGCAATCTGCCGGGTTTTCCCCTGGATCAAGCTTACCGGCCGGTATTTCGATTATTTCCTGGTCCAGAGCCTTTCGGAATTGTTTGACCAGAATGATTTTGTTGTCAGACGATACAGGAACGATTCCTACCGCCCCGGCGTGCTCAATAACTTCCCGCTCCGACTCCTTGCCGTTTGGTAATTCTACTCTGTCAATGCGTAGATTGACAATTCTCCCCCGATAAAGATAATTTGACTGCAATGTTTTTTCATTTTTTTTCAATTGCTTCCCCTCCTGCATATTTATAAATTTAATTCATATATTTAAAAAGATTCCCGTTGTAGAAAACAAATTTATAAATTATTGATTTGATAGGAGTGAATGCTTGTGCAAACAATTATCTTAAAAAACGGTTTATTTTTTATCGGAAAAATAAAAGATTTGTCAAGCTATTTAAAAGAACTGAACAAGAAATATTATACCATAAAGGAATTAATTGAAGCCAACCTGCATTGACATTTTTCCCGCATAGATACCGGCAGCACAAGCGGTTAAAAAGAACTCCTCATTTTCTTTCAGGTCACGTCCCATGGAAGAAACAATCAACCCTTCTTCTTTAATTTTTTCCAGTCCGGCCTGACCATACTCCCATACTACAGTATGCTTTTCATTTATCCTATTCTCTTCAACCTGTTTTTTTAAAAAAATTTTCTTTTCATCATCACCGAGATAAGGCAAAACAACTACAGCAGGAGACAGGGCAATTTTCGTTAAAACAGTCAAGGTATGATGGCTAATTCCCCGATGACGGGGTCTTTGATCAGCAAAACTAATGCGCGGACAAAAAATGGGCTGTCCCCCCAAAATATTTACCGCATTAATCGCCTCTCCCAGCTGGACTCCAGAAAAACCCCATTTAGTTCCTGTTCCCACGTTACCCGGGCCCATGCCAACAACTGCTGCATCAGCTTTAACAATTTCCTTTGCTGCAATAAGAGCACTGTAAATATTTACTGCTTCCAGATCTCCTCCGAAGGCATGCCCGGCGGTAATCACGCTTTCGATGAAGCCTTTTTCTTTTAATTCGTGGACTGTTTCACTGAACCAGGCGGGAAGAGCCGCCCCATCAATCATAATATATGCAATTTTTGTGCGCGGCCGAGCTGTTTTAAACGATAGTGCAACAGGGCTGAGACAGCTGTGCAAGGGAAAAAGCACAACAGGAAATCCCTCAAGAGAAGAAAAACCGTTAAAAACCTCAGACCAACCTGCATATTCCTCCTCGACACTCAGCACTTTAACCTGCTGAGGAGTATAGCGCAGTTTCATAATGTGCCCGCCAGCTTTCATATCCACAACAGGTCTTGATATATTACACTGAACGAAATGATAGCCTCCTGTCCCAAGGCCTAAGCGAACCGCTGTAGTATTTAAAACCACCTGGTCCCCTTCTCTTACCGGTCCGGTTATGATATCATAATTAATTACTTTTTCCGGTGTACCATCGACAACGGCCTCTAGTTCTGTCACTCCACTTCTTTGGGATAAAATAGCACTTACCTTTCCCACAGCTGTTTCCAACATGGCTTTCACATTATTCCCTTCTTCCCCAAAGGTCAAGAAAATATAATACCTTGTTTTTTTCGATATATCCCGAGAAAGACCGGTATTCTGATAAAACATTAAGAGATATCAATCCAGCTAACAGCATTAATTTAATTCCCATTCCGCCGCCGGCTGCGACAAGGGCTAGGCCAACTGCCATTCCAATTACATTGGACCCGGCATCCCCCATCATCGCTCGACTTCTTATATCGTAAACCCCATATGCCAAAACAATGCCTAATAAGGGTATTAAGAGAATACTAGCGATATAAGACGGAAGAAAAAGAATAATAACTATCGATGAAATTAAAAAAACTTTTATGCTCCGGCCTGGTCGGACATCAAAAAGGTTAAATAAGTTTGTCGCTAATGCCACTATGAGGAAGTTGACAATAAAATCTCCAAATGAAATGCTTTCGATAGTAGCCGCAAGTGCGGCAATCACACCACCGAGTCCTGCCTTCCAAAAACCCGTGGTCAACCGACCGTGGTAAAAAAAATCTTTGAAGTGGCCTTTAAAACCGCTTCGTTCTTTATTCCCGGCAATATCATCTACCAACCCGGCTAGACCAACCAGAGAAATAAATCCAAGATAGATATATGCTTCCGGTCCGATTTCCCCCCATAAAGCAAGCAATCCGTAAGTAATGGCTAGTGCTGCCGGAAAAATAATTCCGCCAGCCGAAGGAATCCTATTCCCCAAGAAATTATTACGTGACAGTCCGCCCGTTTCCAACATTAAAAGAGTTTTGGGGGTAAGAAAGTATGAAACTAAAAAGGCCACCACCATTATGGCAGCTTTCATTTAAAATCATCCTCTATCGTTTAGTTGCCAAAACCCGGCAGATATCATAAAACTGCCTGCCCCTGTGCAGAAAACCCGCTAAATCTCGACGAGAAAAATTATGCACCATGCTTATTTCTACTTCCTGTACCCGCCAGCCTTGGCGCAACATATCCACTGTCGCACCAACTTCAACTCCGAAACCAAAAGCAAAAGGTAACAGGCTTTTAAAAACCTGACTTTTCATTGCACGCTGTCCTGATAACGGCGATAATACCCGTTGTCCGGTCAAACGGTAGACTCCTTGCGTTGCCAACCCCTTTACCAGTCCGAATCCTCCGGGTACGGGAGCCGGAGGGAAAGTCGCTATGGTAACATCCGCCCCCCCTTCTAAAATTGGGGGAAGGAGGCGGTAAAACTCTTTAGCACTTTCTCCAAGATCACCATCGAGAATTATAATAATGTCTCCTGTAACAAAAGGCGCGGCTGAATTAATCGCTGCACCTTTTCCTTTATTGTGAGAATGCTTAATTACCTGTGACCCACCTACATTGGCTAATTTCCCTGTTTCATCTGTTGAGCCGTCATCCACGACAATTATTTGCTCAACCCAGGGAAAACTCCTGACAGCTTGAATTGTCCCATCAATAAAGTTCGCCTCATTATAAGCGGGAATAATTACTGATACTTTCAATTTTTCTCCTTACAATTGAAACATTAATCTTAGTTTAATATAAATCAAACGGAGCAGTTGGTTACCTGCCGGAGACACCATGCTTATTACCATAAAAGGTATTAATGCTGCTACGATAATTTGGGCAATATAGCGAAATTTTAATTTCTGCCGATAAAGTTTACTAACCCCCTTGGCATCGACCAAAATCGACCCAACTTTTAACCGAGCCAAAAATGTGCTGGCCATTCCTCTGCGACCCTTTTCTAAAAAATCAATTACATTGGAGTGAGCCCCCACAGCAACAATCAATTCCGTTCCCATCTGGTATGCCATCAGCATGGCCACGTCCTCACTTGTTCCAATCGCCGGAATTATTGACGATTCCAGCCCCAAAGACCGAATGCGCTCCATACCGGGAGCCCTTCCGTCCGGATAGGCATGAACAATTAATTGGGCTCCGCACTTCAAAGTGGCATCGGTTATAGAATCCATATCACCAACAATTATGTCCGGGCAACAGCCAAAATCTCTCAACGCATCCGCCCCACCGTCAACTCCGATTAAAACAGGCTTTACTTCATGAATGTAAGGCTGAATTACTTTTAAGTCTTCCCGATAATCCTTTCCCCGAACAACAATGAGCGTATGCCGTCCACGAAAATTAACCTTTAATTCCGGCAGCACCAAATCTTTTCCTACAATGTCCAGTTCACGGGCAGCATACTCCATCGTATTTTGAATAAACCCTTCCAACTGCTGTCCGTAATTTTTTTCCGCCTGCTTTTTTCGTTCCATGAACAATTCATAAGTTAATAATGTCCCCCGGCATTTCACCATCCCATCGACGATAATTTCTCCATTTTTAATTTCAACCTCTGTACCATTTTCCAGTTGGTCAAAGATATCAATTCCCACATCGTCAATCAGAGGAATAGATGCTTTGATTAAATGAAGGGGACCATGATGAGGGTACTGACCGGAGATACTTGAATAGGCATTTAGCACTGCCTTAACCTTAGACACCGCTAGCGACTTTGCGGCAAGTTCATCCAAATCCCGATGAGCAATGACCGCAATTTCATTAGCCTGTAACTGCTGTACTAATTCTTTGGTACGGCGTCCTTTCCGGACAGTTCCCTTTACCATCGTCTTCACCAATTGGAGATTGACTTTTTCTTATTTTCTTCCTTAAAAAGAAAACTATTCATAAATCATTTGAAATGGCTTTTCATCGTAATTTCTAAATTCTTTTTCGTAGTAACTGAACATTTCTCTCTAACTTGTTTTTTTATAACTGGCCAAAATCTCCCCGTAAAATATGACATGATAATCGCCATTTGGGTAACACTTGTTGATAACCTCGTCATCAACTAAAGCCGGTTGCATTGCCTGTCGGCAGATGATCCGACATTCATAAAACAGATCACATTCTTTGATTACCGGCGCTGCTACCACTTTCCCCGGAGTCTGTGTCAATCGACATTCCTTAAATTTTTCAATATCTCGTCCTGACCTAGTTCCGCATATGGAAAGTTCTTGACTCATGCTATTCTCTAAGGGAACATTAACTGTAAACTCATTTACCTTTTCCAACAGATCATATGTATATCTCGAATAGCGCACCAAAACAGTAAAAACAGGTTTCTTCCAGATAAATCCAATGCTTCCCCAGCCAATTGTCATAATATTGGCTTTGTCCCCATCCTGCACAACCAAAAAAGCCCCACGCTTTATCTGTTCCAATGTTTCTTTTGCAAAGTCGGCAAAGGCAATATCCTTAACCATTATTACACCCCCGTGTCAATTTTTTATACAGATATCTTAACAAAATAATCCTATGAAAACAAATCGAAAAAATAACCTTTAATTAGATTAACGCCGCTGCTTGCGTCAAACCAATCAAAGGCTGTTCCGATCTAAAAACCCCATAAGGGTCTTCAGTATAAAAGTACCTTTTTTTTGTTGTGGTTATTTTATATTATTGCAACATCCGTGCCAAATAATATAAATCGACTTTTCTGTGCGGATAGAATTTTTTCGTCCAATTTCCAGCTCAATTTTTCTTTATCAAGAAACAAAATTCAATAATTAACGGTTTGTCCCTTTATTAACCTTTATATGTGTCCAACACTTTATCATCAGTGCCAGATTTTTAGAATTAACTTTAAATAAAAAAGTTGTCCAAAAGGGACAACCATAATGGCGGAGTTACCTGGGAAAAACTTTATATAAAGAAGAAATATAAATCCAAAAAATCTGGCTATGCCAATTTTTGAGCAATACGAAGCTTATCTGCTACCATGGCAATAAATTCTGAATTGGTAGGTTTGCCTCTTTCTACATTAATTGTATAACCAAAAAATTTGTTCATCATTTCCACATTGCCCCTATCCCAGGCAAGCTCAATGGCATGTCGAATAGCTCTCTCCACCCTGCTGGGGGTAGTGTTGTATTTTTGGGCAATCATCGGATAAAGTTCTTTGGTAATAGCACCAAGTAAATTTACTTCCTCAATGACGAATAAAATAGCATCTCGAAGGTATTGATAGCCTTTAATGTGAGCAGGAACACCCATTTGATGAATTATATTGGTCACTTCCACATCAAGATTCTTTGCTTTTACCGGTGTATGAGAAGTTGTAGGAAGACCTTTAGCTAATTGGCGTATCCTGTTTCCAAGTACTTCCAAATCAAATGGCTTTAAAACATAATAGTCTGCCCCAAGTTCTACTGCTCTTTGGGTCATAGATTCTTGTCCCAATGCTGTTAAGATTATTACCTTTGGTTTATTGTCGTAATTGTTTAGTTTTTCGAGGACTCCGATTCCATCTAAATGCGGCATGATTATATCCAAAACTAAAATGTCAGGGGAAAGTTTTTCCACCATATCAATAGCTTCTACCCCGTTATATGCAGTACCGCATAAAAAGAAATCATCTTGTTCCGATAAATAATCTTTAAGAATTTCGCAAAACTCCCGGTTGTCATCAGCAATCAAAATTTTGATTCTGTCTCCCATATTTTTCCCCGCCTCCGAAAAAGATTTTTGTTTATATTTTTCTGAAGATTCTCTTCGACAACACCCTGCTTTATTCCTTCTTTACCCAGTTAAAAAGTGGTAATTATATTATGACACAATTTTAAGGGATATCGGAGATTTCGATTGGATTTCCGGTGCCAAAAAAGCATGTTTTTTAATTAGTCCTGCTTCCAGCAGCATCCATTCGGCCAGACACCCATAGCCTTTTGTCGGATCATTGACAAAAACATGGGTAACTGCCCCCACCAACTTACTATTTTGAACAATTGGGCTGCCGCTCATTCCCTGGATGATTCCTCCCGTTTCTTTCAAAAGTCTTGGATCTGTAACTTGAATTACCAAACCCTTCCCTGTCGGATGATGTTGAGGCAAAACTTTTAATATATTAATATCAAATTTTTCCAGTTTATCTCCTTGAATCACTGTAATTATTTCTGCGGGACCTTCTTGAATCTGATTGGCAAATGCCACGGAAATTCCTGTTTTATAGAATGAATTGTTGATTGGGTTATCCAGCTTTCCAAAAATACCGAAATTGGAGTTGTGATCAATATCCCCTTTCAGCGCATCCCCAACAAACATTGCAATCTTTTCTCCAGGTTCCCCTTTTTTGCCAGGTTTAATTCCTTGAATTTGGGCTTTAACAATTTTTCCCTTCTCACCCGGACGAATATCTAAATCAGTAATCATATGTCCCAAGGCGCCATACTTACCTTCGTTAGGTTCATAAAAGGTGAGTGTTCCCACACCAGCAGCATTGTCTCGAATATAAAGTCCGATTCGATATGTTTTAGTATCTTCACAAAAGTGGGGAACTACTTTCATTTCTTGGGCTTTCCCGGACCGCTTTACTTCAACCCTTAATATTCCGCCGGGTCCATATTTATTTATTAATTCTGCCGCATGCTTATCATTTTTAATTTTATCATCATTGATAGAGACGAGCAAGTCTCCCAACTCTATACCGGCATCCTTTGCAGGAAATAACGTCTCCCCGTCTTTACCGTAAACTGCAGAGTGTCCCACTACCATCACTCCCTCAGTCTGCAGAATGACTCCAACAGAATGCCCACCAGGTATCACTTGAATTTCAGGAAGCACATCGACCATCATACTCTTTAAGGGAATGACTCCAAAAACCTTGAGTTCCAAATTTAATTTTCCCGGTTCAGCTGCTACCGCCGGTGTTCCCATATATCGGTAACCCTTTTCATTAACAGGCGAACCATTAATTTCTAAGACGCCAATTTTATCGGTCTTTACGTGTACGCTCACATTTTTCAACAGCTCTTGCGGTACCAGGCTGGGAAAATCAATAGTATCGCCAACAATTAAGTGCTGCTCATTTGGTAATAAAAAATAAGAATAGAATGCGGTCACAAAAGCAGTGCTCAAAATAATTACCAGAAACAGTATATTGTGAATAAATCTGCGTTTCGGGGGCATTTGTAATCCCTCCTTTTATTTTGAGAAAGACTAAACTTAAGTTAACCTTTTCAAATTTTTTTTATGCCTCCGAAGGCTCATTGTAACGGTGGATTTGCTTACCATTGACTTGAGCGCTACATAATAAAGTACTACAAAAAAAGGCAATTTTTGTTTAAAATAAAAAAGCGCCTTTTGGGCACCTATTTTAAAATGGTTTTTTTCTTTTTTGGCCAGTTTCTAAAAGTTCACTCGCTTGGGCCAATGTTATTTCCGAAGCATTATCCCCGGCAAGCATCCGGCCTAATTCTAAGAGAACTCCCTTTTCGTTTAATCTAATAATATCTGTTATTGTTCGTTCCCCCATCGTTTTTTTTGAGATAAATAGGTGACGGTTGGCAAAACTCGCTACTACCGGTGAATGAGTCACACAGATGATTTGCGTATACTCACCGATTAAGGATAATTTTTCTCCAACTGCATAGACCACTCGGCCGCCCAACCCACTGTCAATTTCATCGAAAATTAATGTGGGAATCCTGTCCAGCCGGGCAAGAACTACTTTTATGCCCAGCATAATTCGGGACATTTCACCCCCTGAGGCAATACGCGCTACAGGTTTTATATCTTCTCCCACATTTGGACTTATGAGAAACTGGATTGAATCAACCCCTTGGGGGCCTGCTTCGGCAGGTTTCATCCGTACTAAAAATTTGGCTGAAGGCATTTGAAGTTGGTGCAGTTCCCCGGTGACGGCACCGGACAATTTTTCCCCGGTTTTCTTGCGTGCTGCCGTCAACCGCTTTGATAGAATATGATAACGCTCTTCTTCTCTTTTCAGTTCCTTTTCCAATTCCTCAGTCTTCTCCGATGTATGTTCCAAATCTTCAAGTTCCCTTTTGGCATTTTCAGCAAACTGAAGTATTTCTTCAACTGTCTCTCCATATTTTTTTTGCAGTTTCTTTATTTCCAACAATCGTCTTTCAACTTGTTCCAGCCGCATTGGATTACTGACAATACTATCCTGATAGCCGGCTATATCCCGGACAACATCTTCTAACAGATAATATACTTCATTCAGACGCTGGGCAATCGGTCCCATGCTTTGGTCAATTTCCCCAAGAGGATTTAACAACCTCTCCGCTTCACCAACCAAGTCAACTGCTCCCTGCTCTCGGGAACCATACAATTTTTCATAGGCAGACCTGCAGTCAAGCATAAGTTTTTCCGCATTTTGTAAAACCTTTTTTTCCCCTCGGAGTTCTTCTTCTTCTCCCAGTCTCAACGCTGCATTTTCAATTTCGTTTATTTGATAGTGTAAAAGATCTTTTTTTCGCTCAGACTCCTGAGTGTTTTTGAGCATCCCATCAAGCTTACTCCGCAATTCCTGCATGATAAAGTAACTATTTTTTACTTCTTCCCGCAAATGTAAAACTTCATCGCCGCCAAAGCTATCCAAAAGTAAGCGCTGATTCTCTTCTTCTAAAAGAGCAACATGCTCGTGCTGCCCGTGAATATTAATCATTTTCCGTCCGATCTCACGAAAAAGGGATACCGGAACAACCCGGTAATTTACCCGGCAAGTATGCTTACCGTTATTTTTGATTTCCCGGCTGAGTACCAAAACACCGTCCTCGATTTCAAAACCAGCTTCTTCTAAAAAAGAAATAGTGTCCGGGTGAAACGGTTCCTGAAATGATCCCTGAATGAAAGCCCGTTTTGCCCCTGTTCTCACCATATCCTGAGAGGGCCTGCCCCCAATCAAAATCCCTACGGCATCAATAATTAGAGACTTCCCCGCCCCTGTTTCTCCAGTGAGCACATTGAACCCGTCTTGAAAGTTAACCTGCAGCTTTTCTATTAATGCAAAATTCTCAACGTACAGCTCTTGTAACATAAAAGCAGCACTCCCATTCTTAGACCATAAACTTACTGAATTTTTGAATCAGGTCAGGAACAGCCTCTTTGGGTTTAGCAATTATAAGTATGGTATCGTCCCCGGCAACAGAACCTAATATCTCTTTCCATCCTAAATAATCTATGCCGGAAGCAACTACCATTGCTGCCCCTGGCACAGTGCGAATTACTATTAAATTTTCACTGAAATCAATATTTGTTACATTGTCGTGAAACATTTGCTTTACCCGTTTGACCATATTAATCGGAGCAACCCTATTAGGCATGCTATATTTGGAACTGTCATTACCGACAGGCACTTTGATTAATCCCAACTCTTTAATATCACGAGAAACAGTTGCTTGTGTCACCTTAAACCCTTGTTGATGCAGTTCCCGTGCCAACTCCGATTGGGTATGGATTATCTTGTTATCAATAATTTGTTTAATTGTCTTCTGCCTGGCATTTTTCATTACTTAATGATCCTCCATATTTCTTTTGAATCACAATAACAAATGGAGCCTTAACTTTATTTGGAAAGGAGAGGTTTAACACGTCCCATTGAACGGAAGATAGGTGAGAAACATAATTCTCCACTAATTCCCGTTCTTCCGGTCCACCCCCATGACCCCAGTAAACCACCAGGCAAACAATCCCTTCGGAAGAAAGCATTTCTAAGCTATCCTCCAAAGCTTTGACAGTTGAGTTTCCTCTGGTAACTATTTCCTTGTTGCTCCCGGGGAGATAGCCCAGATTAAAAACTACCGCTTTTACCGGTTGTTTAACGTATTTCTTCAGGTTCTCATGACCTGTACAATGTAAATCCACCCGATTGAGAAATCTCTTTTCGTGCAAACGTTGTCGGGTTTCTTCAATGGCTTCCTCTTGAATATCAAAAGAATAAACTTTTCCAAAATCACCGACAAGATCAGCCAAAAATAGTGTATCAAAACCATTACCGGCTGTGGCATCTACAACCGTATCTCCTTTTTGCACAACCCCTTGTAAAAAATAATGGCAAATTTCCACTGCTCGGGTTGTAATTCTAAAGTAGATTTTTACCACCGCTTTCCCGTAATTTTTCACGCAGGATATCATAAAATGATTTATTCTTGAGGCGAATTAAACGGGTCTTCCAATGAGACTCCTGCACAAGAATTTCATCCCCGCGCTGCAAACGGTAGCCATACTGCCCATCAATGGTCAGCATCACTTCCGCTAAATCTGACTTTAAAACCACCCGTACTTCCTTATTAGGGCAGATTACTATCGGGCGGGAATGCAGAGTATGGGGACAGATTGGCGTTATAAGCATCAACTCCATATCGGGTGATACAATTGGACCACCTGCAGAAAGGGAATAAGCCGTTGAACCTGTCGGTGAAGAAATTATTAACCCATCTGCCGGGTAAGTATCTACAAATTGTTGATCGACAAAAATATCGAATATAATCATTCGAGAAAAGGCTCCTTTTGTCAGCACAACATCATTCAGCGCAAGAAATTCTCCAATGGAGGAACCCGCTCGGACCAAGGTGCATTTTAGCATCATGCGTTCTTCCATCCGATATTCACCTGCAGCTAATTTTTCCAATGATGAAAACATATCATTTAATTCAACTTCTGTCAGGAAACCTAAGTGCCCCATATTAATGCCAAGAAGTGGTATCCGATACGGTGCTGCTGCCCGAGCTGTGTTTAATAATGTTCCGTCTCCTCCTAAGACAAGAATCATATCCACAGTTTCGAGGATATTACCATCCTGCGAGGATAAGAATCCTTCTTTGTTAAATTTACCACCTTGGGCGCAGCGGACCACCTTAATTCCATGTTCCAAAAACCAGCTCTCAAGTTGTTCTGCTACCACCAAAGCATTTTCTTTTTTCATATTGGTAACTAAACACACGGCATCCATACTAATCGCCCCATTGCACTCAAAATACCATTAATAATTATATCTAGACAAATCATCATGTATAAATTTTAATAAATTATCGAATTTTATGCAACTGACCTCATAAAATAAAACCCGCAGTCCTAAATAAACGTACCACGAGTTTTTATTCTACACGATATTTCTATTCCCTCTATTCAATTATTGTCATGAGAAAATTGCTTCGTCTTAGGCTTAAACCTTTCAAAAGCTTCTCTCACAACAAAATCAGCTTCAATCTGAATATTTGAAGGAGTTGTCATAAAACAAGCCAAGTACTCAATGTTACCTTCTGGCCCGGTAACGGGAGAGAAGGTTAAGCCGTGGCAAAATAAACCTAAATCATTTGCCGCGCTAATAACCCGGGAAATCACTTCCCGGTGTGTAGACGGGTCCCGGACAACTCCTTTCTTGCCTACCTTATCCCGGCCGGCTTCAAACTGGGGTTTAATTAAAGAAATAATCATACCTTTTTCTTTTAGAAATTGCCTTAATCCCACAAATATCTTTTCCAAAGAAATAAATGAAACATCAATTGTTACTATATCTACCGGTTCAGGAATCTGCGAGTTTGTTAAGTACCGGGCATTAACCCGTTCCAGTACAACTACTCGTTCATCCTGACGAAGTTTCCAGTCTAATTGTCCATACCCAACGTCAACAGCAAAAACTTTAACCGCTCCATTCTGCAAAGCACAATCAGTAAAACCTCCTGTCGAGGCACCAATGTCAAGAACAGTTTTCCCTGCTAAATCCAAGTGAAAGTATTCTACTGCCTTTTCAAGTTTCAAGCCTCCTCGGCTGACATACTTTAAAGTATCACCGGTAATTTTAATATCCGCATTTCTATCAACACCGGTTCCGGCCTTATCTACCTTCAAACCATCAACAATTATATGTCCGGCCATAATAGCGGCTCTGGCTTTTTCCCGACTGGGAAAAAAGCCCTTCTCCACAAGCAACATATCAAGCCTATCTTTCTTCACTTTTTTCGGCCTCCAAAACTAAAGGGACGGGAGCGTAAAATCCCTGGCCACCTCGCCAACACCCTTTCTACTACCCCTTGTGCAGTTAAACCATATTGTTCTCTTAAAAGATCAGATCTTCCATGTTCGATAAACCGATCAGGGAGGCCGATATTCTCCATCTCCATCCCCGGGCAATCAGTGTGGAGAACTTCTAAGCACGCACTGCCAAAACCACCTTTCAGCACATGTTCCTCCAAAGTTACAATGCGTCCAACCTGTTTTACCCAGTTCAACAATAGTTCCCGATCAAGTGGTTTAATAAATCGAGCATTTATCACAGTAGCGTGGATCCCCCGCTCGTCCAATAGCCGGGCAGCCTCTAAAGCTGTATAAACCGTGGGTCCGATTCCGACAATTACCAAATGTTTTCCTTCTCGCAACACTTCGCCTTTGCCAATCGACAGCAGACGCACCGTTTTGTTAAGGCTTACCCCGATTCCTGAACCCCGGGGATATCTTAGTGCACTCGGTCCCGAATAAGCCAGAGATGTCGCCAGCATATGACGCAGTTCGTTTTCATCCTTCGGAGCCATCATTACCATATTGGGAATGTGTCGCAAAAAAGAGATATCAAAAACTCCCTGGTGGGTTTCCCCGTCTTCTCCTACCAATCCTGCCCGGTCAATGGCAAATGTGACAGGCAGATTTTGCATACAAACGTCATGCAGCGTTTGATCATATGCTCTCTGCATAAAAGTTGAATAAATTGCAACCACCGGATGAAAGCCTTGAACAGCCAACCCTGCAGCAAAAGTGACCGCATGCTGCTCGGCAATCCCTACATCAAAAAAACGTTGCGAGAATTTTTGAGCAAATGGGTTAAGTCCGGTTCCCCCCCGCATTGCTGCTGTAATAGCAATTATCTGTTCATTTTTTTCTGCCAATTCCACCAGGGTGGTACCAAAAACCTGGGTATAAGAGGGCGGGCCATCCTTTTTAACCGGTTCGCCTGTTATTAAATCAAATGCCCCAATTCCATGGAACTTGTCCGGATTATCTTCAGCAGGTTTATAGCCTTTTCCTTTTTGGGTAATAACATGAACTAAAACCGGTCCTTTTAACATCTTAGCATTTTGCAGCACCGACTTCATAGTTCCAATATTATGGCCATCGATCGGACCTAAGTATGTAAAGCCCATTTCTTCAAAAAGCATGCCCGGTACAACAAGATATTTAAGACTGTCTTTTATCCGTTCCACAGTTCGTAAAACTCTAGGCCCCACTTTGGGAATTCTGTTTAAAAGCTGTTCAATCTCATCTTTGCTTTTCTCATACCGAGGATCGGTCCGCATTCGGCTAAGATACCCCGCCATAGCGCCTACATTTTCCGCAATAGACATTTCATTATCATTTAAAACAACAATTAAATCTGTCTTAAGGTCGCCTGCATGGTCTAAAGCCTCAAATGCCATGCCACCGGTGAGAGCACCGTCACCAATCACCGCAACAACTTTATATTTTTCACCCTTCAGATCCCTTGCTTTGGACATGCCCACTGCGGCAGAAATGGATGTGCTGCTGTGTCCAGTATTGAAACTATCGTAATTACTCTCATCACGTTTAGGGAAGCCACTGATCCCTTTATATTGGCGCAGAGTATGAAATTCTTTTTTCCGGCCGGTTAAAATTTTATGGGTATAAGACTGGTGGCCTACATCCCAAATTATTTTATCTTCCGGAACGTCAAAAACCAAATGAAGTGCTAAAGTAAGCTCAACAACACCCAGACTAGGTGCTAAGTGACCTCCGTTTTCGGATACAACGTTTAATAGGAATTTACGAATTTCTCCGGCTAACCTTTCCTGTTCCTTTGGAGACAATTTTTTTAAATCGGCTACCCCGTTTATTCTTTCCAAAACACTGTTCATTGTGTTATTTCCCTTTCCGGTTTTTCTTTGCTGTGCATTGTTTCTTCCGGAAAACCTGACCAACCCATTCCAGCAAGTAACCCGCCCAGAGAATTATCTTATCAGCTTTATAAATTGCCGCACTCTTTCCCGCTGCCTTTCCGCCTACCGTTATTGCGGCAACCAGTCCTGTCATTGTGGTCCCCACTATCCAAAAATACGACTGATCAAAGTATTTTGCTAAACTAAAAACAATGGAGGCTCCAACTGCTCCGCTTACCGTTCCGCAAATATCTCCCACCACATCATTACAAATACTCGCTACTTTATCAGCATTTCTCACCATCCAAATGGATTTTTTCGCTCCTAACAACCGGCGTGAGGCACGAGCATGAAAAGGAGCTTCCTGTGCCGCTGTTGCCGCAATTCCCACAATATCAAATACAATGCCCACCAGAATAATAAAAAGCAACAGAACAAATGATATCGTCATAGATTTTACATTACTGATAAGTGCTTGAGAATTAGCAGTAATTATAATTGCGAAAAAAAAAGTACCTAGAGCCACCAAAAAGGCGTGTTTCAAAGTACTTCCCCGTTTAGCATTGGATTTATTATTTCCCAAACAGATTCACCTCATACTAATATGATGATGATATATGTATTAGCAGGTGACAGCCAATTGAGTAAACATTATGGCTTAGGTCTGGCAGGCTTTCCCACCGATTCACCTACCCGTTACCGGGTCGGCGGTTTCCCTTTATGAACCGGTCTGCAGTGTTTCCACATACAGGGCCAGATTACCACTTAGTCCACACTTTAATCCTCAAAAGGCTTCACACAAGGTAAACAGTCTAGGAGTTTTCCTCAACAAGTTTTCTTAACTTCTAGCCTCTTTTGCAGGGATGGTTTCATTCCTAATCATGTCATTTTGTGGTCACAAAACAACTTAGGTATTGAAAAATCCACCATTCCCACTCAAGGCAGGCTACACTGCACCCAGCTTTTTGCCAAATGCAGGTTTAATCCTAAGCCATAGTTCCTTATCCGACCAAGATAGTTCCCCACGCACTTAGGTCTCCACGGAAACAGGGTCAACTCCTACATGCCATTGTAGGTCGCCCTATATCCTTAACTCCCAGTACCGACCCCCAACTGGGCGTCAAAAGCCAGCACCAGGAACTTCATCGATATGCCCTTAACGGATTTTTAGGCCCGTCTTCAAAGTTAAGTGACTTGACTAGAATACTGCGTCACCTGCTCTTCACGAAATAAAGATTATTCCGTGAAACTATTTACTGTCCAAACGAGTGTGTATTATAGCATATTTATTCTTTTATTTCAAGGTAATTCTCAATTTTAATTTTCCCGGGCAATAATCAACTTTGCCATTTCCCGCAGAGGATCAGCATCGCTATTAAAATTTTTCAAGCTCTGAATCGCCCTTTCTACCGCTTCCTCAGCCTGGATCTTTGCCTTTTCCAATCCGATTAAAGCCGGGTAAGTAGATTTATGGTTTTTGACATCACTCCCGATCGGCTTACCTAATTTATCTTCATCACCGATAACATCCAAAATATCATCTGTGATTTGAAATGCCAAGCCAAATTGTTCCGCATATTCTGTCAAAGCTTCCAATTGAGATTTTTTTGCTTCCGCTAATATAGCGCCACTGCGCAAGGTGGCACGAAACAATGCCCCTGTCTTGTACCGGTGAATATATTTCAGCTCATCTAAAGAAATCTCCCTATTCTCGGCTTCAATATCAACAACCTGTCCGACAATCATTCCTCTGATTCCCGCACCCAAAGCAACCTCATCGATAGCTTCCAACAATCGTTCCGGTACTATACTGTTTTCCCGTACCTTTAACATTAAATTAAATGCATATGTTAACAGACTGTCTCCGGCTAAAATAGCCTGAGCCTCCCCATACTTTTTATGGCAGGTGAGCAGTCCACGCCGAAAATCATCATTGTCCATTGCAGGAAGATCATCATGAATGAGTGAGTAAGTATGAATCAACTCCAAAGCACATGCAAAGGGAAGCATCCCTTCCGAGTTTTCACCTACTGCTTCAATAGAGGCTAAAAACAATACGGGACGCAATCTTTTTCCTCCGGCAAAAACACTGTACCTCATCGCCTCGAATAAAACCTCGGGTTTTAAACCAGGCAAAGGCAACAGTTCGTTTAATTTGTCATTAATAAGTTCCACTCGATCTTTGAAATACAAATCAAAATCCTTCACCCGATTTCTCACTGCCTTTCACTTATTCAGTTTCCGCCTCATCCAGGTCCTGCACCAAAACCTCTATCTTTTTTTCAGCCTGAGAAAGCTTTTGATGGCAGATTCTTACCATCTTTACACCTTCTTCAAAACGGCCAATGGTATCATCCAGGGACAATTCACCGGTTTCAAGTTCTTTAACAATCTGTTCCAACTGATGCAACGCTTTTTCAAAATTCAAATCTATTTCTTCGGCCATTACCAGGTTCTCCTTCCTTATTATCTGCCACCCTGCATAATAGCCTCCCCTGGGCTAAAATAACTTCAACCTTTTCTCCTTCATTAACTTCTCGGGAAGCAGTGATCACCTTATTATCTTTCTCCCGGCGGCAGACTGCATATCCCCGGGCCAGTGTCGTAAATGGACTTAACATATTTATTTTATCTGTCAAAAAAGCCAGTTGATTGCCAAATTCTCGTAATGAACCCTTGGCATTTCTCTCCAAATTCTGCTTCTCTATATCCAAATCCTGCATCCTATCCCGTAAAAGTCGTTCCGGAAAAACAAACGGTGCACTGTTTCTCAAATAGGCTGTTTGCTGCCTAACCAAATCCAGTTTGCTGTTTACACTTTTTTGTAACCTGGTTTGATATATTTTAATCAGCCTTTTTAAATCTGATTGCACAGGAACCACCATTTCTCCCGCTTGAGAAGGAGTAGCCGCGCGCTTATCCGCCACAAAATCACAGATCGTATAGTCAGTCTGATGCCCAACAGCTGAAATTATGGGCATCCGGGAAGAATAAACAGCCCTAGCCACTATCTCCGTATTAAATGCCCAAAGTTCTTCTAAAGAACCGCCGCCCCGGCCGACAATAATCACGTCGACTTGGGCCGCTTTATTCAATAATTGTATTCCCCGGACAATTTCCCTTGGTGCATTATCACCTTGGACAATCGTTGGAACCAGAACCAAATGGGCAGAGGGAAACCGTTTGAATACAACTTTTTGGATATCCTGCCAGGCTGCCCCGTCACCGGAAGTAACAACCCCAATTTTCCGAGGCAAAAAAGGAATCTCCCTTTTTCTCCCTTCATCAAACAAGCCTTCCTCTTCCAACTTTGTTTTTAATTGTTCAAATGCCAGATAAAGGGCGCCCATACCTGCAGGGTAAATTTCCTCCACGTAGACTTGGTACTGCCCGTCTCTTTCATAAACAGAAATATATCCTCTCAGAATCACATCCATGCCGCTTTGGGCTTGAAAAGTCATCCGAAGCGCCCGGCTACGAAACATCACACATCTTACGCTGGATACTGCATCTTTCAGTACAAAATATCTGTGTCCGGATGAATGAGCTTTAAAATTAGATATTTCACCTTTAATCCAAAGATTTTTCAATGACCTATCATTCTCAATCAGGCCTTTAAGATAAGCATTCAATTCGGATACGGAAAAAACCTTTTTATTTACCACAAACTTATTTTCCTTTTCTTTTTCTTGCTTTCATAGTAACACATACCTTCAAAAAACTGCAAGGTCTTCAAGTACCATTCCCTGGGAAATGGTATTTAAAGCCCAATTTCACTGTGTCCAAGTACAATTCCTTGCCCAAAACTTGTGAAGCAGAGAAAGTTATATAACCTTTCTCTATAATTTGGAAAAAACCCGGCACAAGGCCGGGTTTTTAGTTATCCTATTTTCTTTTCTTTCAAAAAGTCGACAAAAGTATTCTCTAGATAATCGGTGGTTACACCCTCCTTAAATAAAGGACCATCAGGTACAACTTGAAGTTTTGCTTTTCCATCCTCAAAATTGAATCCTTTTCCGTAGAGTACCGGACTACCACCCACCGGCCAGAAAACATCTCTACCTTCCAAATTTTGAATTCCTTTGTAATCAGGTATGCTTACCCCGATTTCGTCAAGAATGCAGTCCGGGCAGCAATAATCAAGGTTTGCACCAAAAGCATTGGCAATTACCATGAGCACTTCCCAGTTTTCTACATCAGGAATCGGCGTAATAGCTTGATTAAGTCTTTGGATTCTTCTTTCCGCATTGGTAAAGGTACCTTCAGACTCGGCAAAGCTAACTGCAGGAAGCACTATATCAGCAACTTTGGCTGTTTCTGTCAGGTGAGTATCCTGAACCACCAAAAGATCCAGACTGCTCAGATCAATACCAGCTATATCCTCACCAAAAATATACAATCCCTTAATGGATTTTTCCGCCATTCCCTTAACAATCTCAGCCGCTCCCTTGGTTACACCCATGTCAACAAGCCCTTGGCTGTTAGCTTTTGGCTTCAGCTGAATAATACCATTGCGCGCCTTCCCGATACGACCTGTAACTACAGCTAAGTTTGCGATAAGCTTGGCAGCATCTGGGTTAATGTTGTTCTGGGCAAATACAATTACCGCATTCTTTGCTTTAGCAAAAACTTCGGCAATCTCTCTTGCATCCTCACCAGGTTCAATGCTTTCCAGGCTTTGTTTCAGTTCTTCAAAACCAACTGCGTTCTGAGGCTGCTCATTAATAGC
>JAQVXR010000141.1 GCA_028709045.1 Desulfitobacteriaceae bacterium
GCCATCGCCCTTCGGGCCGGTTCCATTAAGCTGGAATGAAAGGGGCCTCCCACCTGGAGCATTATTGCCCTTTTTGCCCCCATTTCTTTGGCCAGATCTACGGCCTTTTTTACGGCAGGCGTTGTCCCGGCAATCACTATCTGACCGGGGCAATTAAAATTGGCCGGTTCCACAACCCCGAATTCTTGGGCTTTGGTACAAAGTTCTTCAATTTTTTCTTCCGACATGCCAAGAACTGCTGCCATTGTCCCTTCACCAAAAGGAACTGCCTGTTCCATAGACTCGCCCCTAAATCTAACAAGCTGTACCGCCTCACTGAGTTCCATTGCTCCCGCCGCCACCAAAGCCGAATACTCACCTAAGCTGTGACCGGCAACATAATCGGGAACCACGCCCCTCTTGTCAAGGACACGCCAACAGGCAATGCTTGTGGTGAGAATTGCCGGTTGAGTGTTATATGTCTTTTTTAAATCTTCTTCCGGCCCTTCCCAGCAAAGACCGGTGAGAGAAAACCCCAGTATCCGATCAGCTTCCTCAAAGGCAGCTACCGCTTCGGGGAAAGCTTGGGCCAACTCTTTTCCCATTCCCACATATTGGGAACCCTGTCCGGGAAAGACAAATGCCAATTTACCCATTTTCCATTGGGTCCGGCGCAGAGCCTGACCCTATACACCCCTTTCCGTGATATCGGAAGCAGCTTCCGAGATTAAATTTTGAATTGTGTTTTCTGCAAAATCTCTTTGGCTTCCGACATGATTTCTTCGATAATTTCGGCAGCAGGCTGAATTTTTTTCACCAATCCGGCAACCTGACCGGCCATGACGGAACCCATTGCCACATCCCCGTCAACGGCAGCGACTCTTAGCCGGCCCATCCCCAGTCGTTCCAATTCTTCCGCCGGCGCCCCTCTTTGTACCAATGACTCATATTCCTTAGTCAGCCGGTTCTTAAGTACCCTGACATAATGTCCATGATATCCTGTGAGCACAGTGTCCCGGTCTTTAGCGTTGATAATCGCCTGCTTATAGTTTTCATGGGCTGTACATTCTGCAGCACATATAAAACGAGTGCCCAACTGTACCCCAGAAGCGCCTAGCGCCAACGAAGCAACGAGACCCTTCCCGCCATAAATTCCTCCGGCCGCAATCACAGGAACGCCGACAGCATCAACCACCTGGGAAATCAGTACCATCGTTGTGATATCACCCACATGGCCGCCGCATTCCATCCCCTCGGCAATAAATGCGTCTGCTCCGGAACGTTGCAAGCGCCTGGCCAATAAAGCTGAGGAAACCACGGGAATCACCTTTGTACCAACCTTTTTTAATTGGGGAATGTGTTTACCTGGATTACCCGCCCCGGTTGTTACTACCGGAACTTTTTCTTCAATTATTACTTGGATAATTTCCTCTACATAAGGTGACAGGTAATAGACATTTACCCCAAATGGGCGGTCGGTGAATGCCTTCGTCTTGCGAATCTCCTCCCGGACTATCTCCGGGGGAGCGTTTCCTGCCCCAATTATACCCAAACCTCCTGCTTTCGAAACCGCTGCTGCTAATTTTGCCGTAGCAACCCAGGCCATCCCGCCCTGAATTACCGGATATTTAATGCCCAGCAAGCGACAAATTTCCGTTTCCAGCATGTTCCACCTCCAACATTCACTGCTTGCACCATTTCATGACTATCGAGCCCCAGGTTAACCCGGCGCCGAAACCTACCATAACGATCACGTCTCCATGTTTAATTCTTTTTTCCCGGTAAGCCTCATCCAAAGCCACCGGAACAGAGGCACTGGACATGTTTCCATACCGATCAAGATTAAGATATGCCTTCTCCATAGGCAAATGTAAACGGCGCATCGCCGCACTAACAATACGCATATTTGCCTGGTGAGGAACCACCAATGTAACATCCTCCTTGGAAAGGCCTGCTTTTATCAAGCCCTGTTCCGCGGCCTCCCCCATCACCCGAACAGCAAATTTAAATACTTCACTTCCCTGCATGTGCATATAGTGAAGCCCTTGTTGCACCGTATCTATACTAGCAGGGAGACTCGCTCCCCCTGCCGGTACTTTTAATAGATCCTCTCCGGCACCATCTGCTCCCAAGTGGATGGAGAGAATCCCCTGGCCTCTTTCAACAGGCTGAAGAACTGCCGCCCCGGCGCCATCTCCAAAAAGAACACAGGTGTTCCTGTCCTCCCAGTTGATAATGCGACTCAATGTCTCGGCACCCACAACCAGAACATTTTTAGCTAAACCCGTGGCAATAAATTGAGCTCCGACTGCTAAGCCATAGATAAAACCGGCACAGGCTGCCTCCAAATCAAAAGAGGGTATCCCGCGAATCCCCAGCTTTTCCTGGAGGATACAAGCAGTAGCCGGGAATAACATATCAGGGGAAGCTGAAGCCACAATAATTAAATCCAACTCTTCTGCTGAGATTCCCGCATCCTCTAATGCCGCTTCCGCCGCATGAAATGCCAAATCAGATGTTGTCTCATCCTCCGCCGCAATCCGTCTCTCAGAAATCCCGGTCCGAGTCTTGATCCACTCATCATTTGTCTCCACCATTTTTTCCAGATCTCCGTTTGTGAGAATGCGTTTTGGCAGATATGAACCCAGTCCTACAATACCCGCGGACTTTATTTCCATATAATTTACCTTCCACCTTCCCCATTAATAGATGCTTCTATACGTGCAATAAACTGCCCGGCGACACAATCTCTGGCAACTCTAATGGCATTTTCAATTGCCCGGGCTCCTGAACTGCCATGACAAATAATGCTGACTCCTTTTACGCCGAGGAGAGGTGCCCCCCCATACTCGGCATAATCCATCATCTTTTTAATGTTTTTTAATCCGGGCAATACTAGAGCCGCCCCTAATTTTGTGCGCAGGTTACGTTCAAACTCCTTTTTAAGAAGGGAAAACAATGCCCCCCCTAACCCTTCGGAAACTTTTATCACAACGTTACCAACAAATCCATCACAGACAACGACATCAAAATTTCCCGTGGGAATATCCCGTCCCTCAATATTACCGATAAAATTAATCGGCGCCGACTTAAGAAGTTGGTGCGCCTCCACCGTCAGATCATTTCCTTTGCCTTCTTCTGTTCCATTAGAGAGGAGCGCCACCTTCGGGTTAGTTAGTCCCAATATTTCTTCCGCATAAGTTTTTCCCATAATGGCAAACTGCACCAACTGCTCGGGACGGACATTAGTGTTAGCCCCTACATCCAAAATAACCTTACCGCCCTTAAGGGTAGGGTAAACGGTGGCTATTGCCGGTCGGTCAATGCCTTTTATTCGGCCGAACTGTAAAAGAGCAGACGCCATTTGGGCTGCGGTACTGCCCGCGGAAACCACAGCATCAGCCGTTTTTTCCTTGACCAATTTGGTTGCTACCCAAATGGAAGAATCCCTCTTCTTTCTTAATATTTCCACTGATTCATCCATCGCCATCACTTCTTGAGCATGAAAGATGCTAATACTTTTAGGCAGGCTGGGAAATTCTTGCTTAATTATATTTTCGTTTCCTACCAGGATAAACTCAATATCAGGCATAACCTGTGCGGCGGTAATTGTCCCCTGAATTATTTCCCGGGGGGCATTGTCGCCTCCCATGGCATCAACTGCAATTTTCACAACGACGCCTCCTCAATCCTTATTAAATTTGCTATCCTGAACGGACAAGACAATTTGCGCTTTAAAAACAATTTCTTGTTCAACTTTAGAATGAACCGATACCAGAAAGGTAGTTCCCCGCTGAGCCTTGACCATCGCTTTCGCCGTGATGCGCTCATCTAAATAAACCGGCCGCTTGTAGCGCAGGCGGGCACTGCCTGTCAATACCACTTGAGCATCGATCACCGCCACCGCTAAAGAATTTGCCTGGGCAAAGAGATGATGCCCCCGGGCAATTTTAGTCTTCTCCAAAACCATATCTTCGGATATTTGTAGAACGGAAATACCACTTTTGTTCAATTCCAGATCAATGATCTCCCCGACAACTTCATGGGCGGCCAAAGCAGTAGGATTGTGTAAGGCATCCAGTGCCATATTTTTCACTCGTTCCCGTGCTTCCGGGATGCCCAAAATCTGCCTATCAAGACGAATGGTAGGTATACTCGCTCCCAGGTACCGGGATAGCTCCTCATCTGTGGCAAATGGATGTTCACCTATGTAATTTTGCAGGCTTTCCTGGCGCTCTGCTCGATTTCTATATTTAACTTTCATTGATAATCACCTGGTTATATTACCTAGTAATATTATCTGGTCACATTCATTATAACTAATTTCCCATCTTTATGCAAGAAAAAAATAAGGGGTCAAGCTACACTATTTAAGAAAGTTTGTCGACTTCTTAAACAGTGTAACCTGACCCCTCCGGAATACCCTTTATTCAGCTTTGGCAATAACTTCTTTACCTTTATAGTAGCCGCATTCCGGGCAAGCATGGTGAGGCTTTTTAAAAGCGTGACACTGCGGGCACTCGGATAATGCCGGTTTGGAAATATTATAGGTGGCGCGGCGCATTCTTTTATTAGCCTTAGAGGTTCTTCTTGTTGGTACTCCCACTGGTTACACCCCCTTCGGTACGATCATTTAATAGATTTTTTAGTGCAGCAAGTCGAGGGTCGATTAACTCCCTTTCACACCGGCACTCTTTGATATTCAAATTAGTTCCGCAGGCCGGACAAAGGCCTTTACACTCTTCCCGGCACAACACCTTCATCGGCAGTTCCAAAAGAAAAGCTTGCAGTACTTGGGGTAAAATATCAATTTTATCCCCTTCATAAAAATAAACTTCTTCTTCGTTTGTTGCCGTTTCCCGTCGGTGCATATATACCTCATGAAAAGGCACCTGCACCGGGTATTGTAATTTCTCCGCACAACGACTGCACGGCATTTCCACGATAGTAGAAATCTCACCATCAATAACAAGACCGTGTCCGGAATTTTCCACAGTACCGGAAAAACTGATGGGAGAAACGGCACTGATCATTTCCGCCCCTACCGAATAACTATTGGGTTCGGAGGTCGCTTCCGCCTTAATCACCTTTCCGGGAACATTTTTTACCTTTTCCACATTGATATTCATGATCCACCTCAAGCTTAGGTTTAATGAAAAACCTAGAGCTATTATATAAACCGCACTCTATTCTGTCAAGGAAAAATACCTGTTCCTTGGCAAAGCAAGGGGCCTGCAAAACAGGCCCCTTTTGGTTTAATCTGTTTCCGTTTTATTTGACCAATTCCTTGGTGTCTCGGGCAATCATCAATTCCTCATTTGTCGGAATGACAAACACCTTGACTTTAGATCCCGGTTTAGTAATTTCTTTTTCCTCACCTCGGAAGTTATTGGCACTTGATTCAAATTCCACACCGAGGAATGTAAGATTAGCGCAAACCGCTTCCCGCATCGGAATGGAGTTTTCACCTATCCCGGCGGTAAAGACAATCACATCTACCCCGTTCATCTCCGCAGCATAACTTCCAATATATTTAACAATTCTCTTATAGAAAATATCCAAAGTAAGCTGGGCGCGATGATTACCTTCTCCTGCAGCTTCTTCAATATTTCTCAGGTCGCTGCTTACCCCGGAAACACCGAGCATACCGCATTTTTTATTAAGAAAATCATTGATCTGTTTTACATCCATGTTTTCTTTTTCCATAATATACGGAACAATCGCCGGGTCAATATCTCCACACCGGGTACCCATGATCAACCCTTCCAGTGGGGTAAACCCTAAACTGGTATCAACAACCTTACCCTTATCAACAGCAGTAATACTGGAGCCGTTACCCAAATGGCAGGTAATAATTTTTAGTTCGGATATAGGCTTATTCATGAGAGCGGCTGCTCTCTCGCTGACAAAGCGGTGACTGGTCCCGTGGAAACCGTATCTTCTAATCTCATATTTGGTATACATCTCATAAGGAAGACCATAAATAAAAGAAGATTCAGGCATAGTTTGATGGAACGATGTGTCAAAAACGGCGACCTGAGGGATATCGGGCATGATCCTTTTACATGCCTCGATGCCCAACAATCCGGGGGGATTATGTAAAGGTGCCAGATCCACCAATTTTTCCATCTGCTCAATTACCTTATCGTCAATTAAAGTGGACTGAGCAAATGTGGAGCCGCCGTGTACGGCACGGTGTCCAACAGCATCAATTTCTTTCATATCGGCAATTACACCGTGTTCCTGATTGGTTAATGCATCAAGCACCAGCTTAATAGCAACGGAATGATCGGTAATGTCGGCATGGATTTCCTGCTTTTCTTTGTTGGCGGGTCGGTGCGTGAGAATAGACCCCTCCAGCCCGATTCTTTCAACTAAGCCTTTAGCCATAACCTCTTCGTTCATCATATCAAATAACTGGTATTTTAAAGACGAACTGCCGGAATTTAAAACTAAAATTTTCATATTAATAACCTCCGTACTCACCTTATTTATCTAATGTTCGGTCCAAGAAAAGAAAATATACAGTCGGCCTAGTAAAAAATTTTACTCATACTCTTTTTTTATCCCTTCACTGAAAGGTTCCTACAGTTTACCTTAAAGCGTGCCCCCTTATCCAAACTTTTTATGTTTAATTTCTACAATTTAGAATAACTTCCTTTTTTTACATAGGCCTATTATTTAAATTTTTCTTC
>JAQVXR010000142.1 GCA_028709045.1 Desulfitobacteriaceae bacterium
CATTGTTGTAGTTGTAGGAGTATGTCTTATCTTTTGCAAATACAACATGCCATTTACCATTTGCATATGTACAACGACTTATCGATTCAGTTTTATCCTCACCTTTTATAAGAATGAGATGCTTATCGATATTCAATTTCGCATATCTTTCCTTTCGTTGGATAAAGAGAAAACTATTTTGGGTAGGATAAATCCAAGCAATGATTATTAGCCTAATCCGCAGTGGATTCCTTTCTTCCGGATTTGACTTAAGCAATAGCTTAACAAACTCCCGCGTATTCATCTAAAAGTATTGTTATTACCCAATACAACAAAATAACCGCCAATGCAGCCAAGCATCAGCGGTAGTAATTGCGGTAACATAAATTGTGTTTTTGCTGGAACTATGATTGGGACTGTATTCATAAAAATTATAACATCCTATCTCAATCGATGGAACCCTAGAAATTGACAAATAATCTTAGGTTATGTCGATCATGGTGCATATCTATACAAACATGGAAAAAGGGAAAGCAGCCCCGATGTTATTTCGACATCATGACTGCTATTATTTTGGTAAACTTAATATATTCTGAAATGCTATTCTCACTACACAAAAATATTGTCTCTAACCGATGCTGCGGCGGCTAAGTCCTATCAGACCTAAGCCCGTAAGCAGTGCCACCGTGCCCGTCAGCCCAAACAGGGGCATGATGGGCAGTTCATAACAGTGAAACCAGAAAGTCATATTGATACTATCTAACAGCTACTAAGCGTCCTTTGACTTCTCCACGGTGCAGTCTTTCTAACCCTTCTGGGATTTCATCAAAAGTAATCTTATGAAGCTGCGGTTTGAGTTTACCGGTAGCAAAGTAAGTATATACATCTTTGATATCTTGGGCAGTGCCGCCACAACTGCCAACGAGTTTGACTTCCTTGAGGATCAAAGATCTGGTGTTGATTGTAGATTCCAGTCTACCCATGCCTACAACTACCACCTTACCGCCAGGGGCCACTGCCTCCAGCACATCGGCTGTGGTTTGGCCAAATCCAGCATAATCGACTATTACCTCACACTTTGCTGGCGCTAGATCTATGGCATTTTCGCAAACGTGTTTGATGCCCATTTCCTTGGCAAGTTTCCGTGCTTCAGGGCTGACATCGGAAACGTATAAATCACAGCCATCAATAAGTGCCATACCAGCAAAAAGGACAAAAACAGAACAGTGTTTCCGGAATTGGCTCCGGTTTTAACAATCCTTTCAATGTGTATGCCTGGCAGATCCAGGAATATCAAGGCAGGTTATTCGTAAGTACTTTTGATGACTCCAGCAATATGGAAGTAATCCTGACTACCCTTTTAGCAAACAGGACTGCTTTAGAACAGCTGATAGGTACAGTCATCACCAGATTATTAATAGAAATATGAAAGTGTCGTGGAGATTTTAAGAATCATCAGATATCCCCAGGGATTTGACTTGTATGTGTCTGAAGACGAGATTAACTTAAAGAAATTACAACCTTTTTCATCGATGCGTCCTCTCTCAAAATATTTGTCTATACCTTAGTGTGAGAAAGAAATACCACTTTTCCATTCTCATCCAAATAATACTTAAAACGTTCCGTTCGCAATACTTCTAGAGCAGAAAAATCACCTGCAACAATACTTTCATGAATCTTTACCATATCCTCCTCACTGGGAATTACGCCACCGAAACTGCATTCATCAAGTATAATATCATATACTGTTCGATCGTCTTGAACATAAGTAGTTAGCTTTTGCAAAACATAAATGGGTTTTTCTTTTATTCCCTGAGGAACAGCAATATATTTCTCGCCATCGTAATCCCACCCTTTTCGTAAGGAGGAATGTATAATATTCTTTACTTCAAAATGAGAGTTGATTACCTGCTCCACATAATCACGGGTCATTGTACCTTTGTCATCCCCCCAATTATCAAGATTGATGGCAAAGGCGTAAAAAAGATATTCAGCACTGTTCGAAGGAGCTTTCCCTTCCTCAAACATCGGAACATAGTCTAAGCGATTTTCAATACCAAAATCAAAATAGTCTCCACGAAGTTTTTGGATATTGCTTGATTGAATATTTGATTCACCTTCCCCATCTACTAGCCGGGGTTCGGAACAAGATACTAAACAAAAAATAATTAATAATATTAAACCCAGTATATATAATCTTTTCATTTATACCTCCCGTTTTTCAAAATCTTCACTGTTCTAAATCAATAATATTCTTTATTTAAGTAGACGAGAGAACCTATATTTTGTTCCCCATAAACTTAAATACAGCTCTATTGTGAAAGAATATCCTGTCGTGAATTCTGAGATGTCCATAGATACCAGTTGTTTATCTATGGCATATATGCCATGAAATATGGGGCGGTGTGAGCGCAGCGTAAGAACGGTAAGCGTCTTTTGTTCGGAGATTTTACACTCCCTCCTTTCCACTTCGGGACATATTGGCCCAAGAGACCGCTACCATACAAAAACACCGCCCATAGTCTCACTAAGACGGTGTCTTGTGTAATGTGATAGTCCATATTTTATTTTAGGTATTCCCTTATCCCGCATAGAATAAGGTTCTTGCAATCCTCTTCTTAGCAATAGAACTTAATCTCATGAATTGGTTAAAGATAGTAGGTTTCATATTATTGAGAAAAATAGGATGCAATGTGTAGAGGTTCATTTTGAGCGCCCAAGGGATGGTCAAATGAAAATTCCAGTTTAAAATAGCAGGATCTTATAAAGAAGATACATTATTGCAAAAAATGCTTGATGGAGTAAAAAAACACTATGATTATGTTGAATTATTAATTTGTGATGCTAGTAAAGCCATTAATCCAGTGTTTCAAATTTTTTGTAATTCTAACCCTTACTTTGATTGGTCTTTTTCTAAGAATACGTATAAATGTTCCGCCGTTTTTGTCCCTTCCTCCGTTACTTCCCGGTTCTCATCACAGGCATATCCAAGTGGTGTAAAACACCCTTGGACAGCGCGAAGCAGCCAAGCGCAGCCAGCAATTCCCATAAGGCCAGCACCCCAAGTCCGATCAGCACGCCGATCCCCTCAATCATACTGCCAAGGACAATGGCAGAAATCAGTCCGGGCAGCATAATGACGATCACCATAATGGTGTAAATGAAAATCAGGAGTCCTGCGCTGATGTCCGCACCCGTCCAGCGTAGGGAAAGATAGTTGATGCCCAGCAATAAAAAAGAAAACAGGGTGTAAACCACAATGGCCGCAGCAACCAGCCAAACAGGCTCTCCCATGATCAGGCCAGCGATGCCGAAAGCCGCCACGCTTTCCACCAGTACCTTAAACGCGATTTCCAGGTTGCTCCAAACGATTTTCCGAAAAGAGCTTTCGGGAATCAGGTAGATATAATGCATATAAAGCTCTTTGAGGCCGCGCCCTGTTCCGATCATGAAAATCTGCATCCACATCAGGATTTGCAGCAGAATGAGGGTCCCGCCGTCCACGCCGCGCAGGAAAAAAGAAAACAGGGTCGTGCCTAATACCATGATTATGGACGACACTCCCCAAAGGCCGAGGCGGTTGGCACGAAAGGATTCCCGCAGGTGCTTATAAAAAATGGTGCTGGTTCCCAGACCGCCGATACCGGTTTTGGCAACCTTCACTTTTTTCGTCGATGAAGCTTCCGAATTGATCTGACCTTCGGCCAGACCGCGCTTTTTCTCGAACGCGGTTTCCGTAGCAACCAGCACGTCTTCATAATAATCGGGATTGCTCCAGGCAATATAGAGGATCAGCAGCACTCCGGACAGCACAAGCAGCCCGAAAAACAAGAACCCGTTGCCCATATCGCCGGAAATCAGGGAGACAACGCCTGCCGACGCCCAGCCGGCTACCGGCGTCCAAGCGGATAGCGGCGAACGCAGCGTATTTTCCAGTGCAGGAAGAAGATCACTGGTTCCAATAAGCTGGACACCGGCATAAGCAATAATCGGCAGAAAGGCGGCAACTGCAAGCATTCGAACCGCCAGTTTCCGCCTCGGTTTTCCATTGGCCAAGCTGTAGATCAGAAGCGACAAAATTTGAAGTACACCGACAGCCAGCATATAGCCGAGCAGGACCAGGAGCACTGCATCAAAGCCGACCCCAAAGCCCTGGCTTAAGGAATTGCTTTGAAAAAGGATAAAAAAGCCCATCAGGAAAGCCATTTTCGCCATACGCACGATGCCGTACATCAGGATTAAACGGGAACTGACCGGTGAAACAAACAATAAATTAACATCGTTCATGTCGAAAATAACGTCTCCGTTAGCTAGACCCTTTTGGATGGCGATCACGACAAAAAGCAGGATGAATAGGAACAGGATGCCCTTGAGCCAGACAATATCTAGGGAACCGGCCGCGCTTTGGCGTGTAAACAGGGAAAGAAGAAAAATCCCGCCAATCCCTGCAAGCACAAGCACCCATAATAAGAGCTTTGCCGGTTTCCGCCGAAGTTCCAACAGACTATTCCTGGCGCTTCTTACCAGCAGAAAAACAAGACTGTTCATGGCGTGTCCTCCTGGCTTTTTCCTTCTGTGATGGTGAAATATTCGTCTTCCAGTCTTTGCCCGGCCGCGAGGTCCGTACGGCGACAAACGCGCGCGATCCTGCCCTTGTCCATGATGTAGGTTATATCCCAGTCTTCTTCCACACTTTCGATCATATGGGTGCTGACAAGCAAAGCACAGCCGCGGTCCCGCAGCTTAGCGATGACCGCTTTCAGCTCACGGATCCCATGGGGGTCAAGACCGACCAGCGGTTCATCCATGATGATAGCTTTGGGCTGGGGTAGGAGTGCACAGCAGACACTGACCTTTTGCTGCATTCCTTTGGAAAGTTCTTTACCCAGCTTCATTTTTTTATCGTCCAGCTCAAAACGGCGAAGCAAGGCCTCCCCTTTTTCCTCCCAGGCCTCCAATCGATACGCTTTAGCAATGAACTCCAGATGCTCGGACACCGTCAGCATCGGGTACAGCACGGGAAACTCCGGCACATACCCCAAAATCCGTTTCGCCTCCACCGTATGATTCTCATGCCCGTCGATGGTAATAGCACCTTGAAAACGCAGGAGGCCGCAAACAGACTTGATCAGGGTTGATTTACCCGCACCGTTGGGGCCGAGCAGTACAGCCAGCTCGCCGCTGCCCACAGACAGGTTGATGTTATCATTGGCCGCCAGCTTGCCGTATTTTTTAGTCATATTCCGGACGTCAATCATCTAATAATCTCCTTACTGCAATAGAAAAGTTTCTATTATTATCACAAAGATCTTATCATTAAAAGGCCATAGTTGTCCAACAAACCAGCTTTCGCCTCGCCGTTTTGAGTAACATAGACAGGCTTGTTATAAACATGGTACAAAATACAGCCCGCTTGGTCAAGAAATGGAAGGAGACATATCCCCTGCCTAGCCAGACATCACATGGCAGGCGGTAACTATGTATAATTCTGTTGGAATGATTTAACGTGATGATCGATAGCTGTCTTTCAGTCCCATGACAAAACCAAGGGTTGAAGTGGCCAGATTGACAGAGATGGAAAATAGGTGAAGGATCAACAATATTTATGGGAAAGATAATATAAATATAAAAAGAAGCCCTAGAGTAGAGGAGACCCAACTTACCGTTGTCTGGTCGGAAGCTATTGTGTATTGCAAGTTAGTGATTATCTTGAGTTTTGCAGTATGTATGTTCTTTTTAAGCCTTGAATCCACTATCTATAAGGAATTCAAGGCTTTACTTATTGCAAGAAAGTGTTGTGAAATATAGGTCTGGTTTTAAACTCACTCTTAATGATCTTAAAAGATTCCTCGATCTTCCATAGGCCACGGTAAATGTCTCGAATCTCTTTATCAGAGAGTTCTTTTTCACTTGTCACAATAGAATAGTATCCATCATACTTTTCTTCTTCTGCTATTTTTTTAAGATCGAGAGAGAGGTTTTTTTCATCTGCGATTTCCCCAGTCTCTTTTATGAAGGAAAGATCTTTCACAGACGTGTCAAGGGGACGGCAGACTGTGTGAAAAGCCTCCAAAATCCGCAGGATAAAAGGCAGCAAAAATCGAATGTATATGGTGATAGAGAGGTGGAATAATGGCTTACATAACAGGCGAAGACCGAAACCAGATCATCCTATTTCCAGAAGCGAATGAATTAGATAGTAATGATCAGGAGGAAGCCGAAATGATCGTAGAGCACCCATTTGGAACAGTAAAAAGAATCTGGGGATACAATCACTTTTTAACCAGGGGATTAGTGTCTGTAAATACAGAAAACAAGCTGCATTTACTGGCTTATAACTTACGCAGGGTAATAAGTATCATGGGAGTCGAAGAAATGGTGAGGAGGCTGACCCTAGCATAAAGCCTAAACCAGCCTTATTTCTTATATTTTTTTCAACTACCTGATAATCATAAAGCATAATGCTTATTGTAATGTGCGAAAAGTATGTTCTCACACAGTCTGCCGTCCCCTTGGCACCTCCAACATTCCATTTACCATTTGCATATGTACAACGACTTATCGATTCAGTTTTATCCTCACCTTTTATAAGAATGAGATGCTTATCAATATTCAATTTCGCATATCTTTCCTTTCGTTGGATAAAGAGAAAACTA
>JAQVXR010000143.1 GCA_028709045.1 Desulfitobacteriaceae bacterium
GGCTTGCTATCCATAAACTTTTAAGGTAAAATACTATAGTCAGATTTAGGACTAACCGGAAAATTTAATAATGATTAGGGAGAGGTGGCTGAGCACGGCTGAAGGCGCTCGATTGGAAATCGAGTAACGTGTCAAAAGCGTTCGCGGGTTCGAATCCCGCCCTCTCCGCCATTAACTAAGGATTATCAAGGGGTTTCAGACTTTGTGCTGAAATTCCTTTTTCATATTTTTTACAAAAATCAGGGGAGGAGTAGCCCTGGAGTAGCCGAAATAGAAACAAATAGCCGTGATTACCGCGCAATAACATAAAAATATATCGTAGAAATCAGGAGGTACAACTTATTCCATCTGCAAACAATCGCCTTCTGAGATCATTGGGCGGGTATTGGGGTTACTCGACCTCTCTAGGAGCAAACGTAAAAGCCAGCATTTCATGTTAATGCTGGCTTTCGACTAGTTTATGGCTACAATTCGGCGATCAAATTATGAGTTTATTTGTTCAAAGAGTTCTGAATCGATTTTTTGTGCTGCATCCTTCTGCATACTATCCAATACATGGGAGTATAAGTCCAATGTTATGGCAATATTGCTATGTCCCAATCTTTCCGAGGCAACTTTAGCTGGGACTCCACACGCCAGCAGCAAAGTAGCGTGACTATGGCGAAGGTCATGGAGGCGAATCTGTTTAAGTTTATGCTTTTTGAGAAAAGCATTGAACTTTTTGCTTAAGTACCCTGGACAGTAAGGTGATCCATCAGCCTGACAATATACATAGTTTCTATTGTCATAAACAGAACCTAGTTTCAAACGATTCGCGGCCTGTAAAGCGTTATGGTGTTTTAGAATGGGAATAAGACCATCGGGAAGCTCTATGGTTCGACTACTGCTGGCACTTTTAGGAGGCTTATTAATATTTCCGTTAGTAGTCTGGACAAGGTTATTGCTAATGGTGACCTTTTTATCAGAGAGATTAACGTCGGACCATAACAGACCCAAGATCTCACCGCGTCTTAATCCCAGGCTGACCGCTAGGGAAATCGGTAATTCCATGTCGGTACCCTGTACAACCTCCAACAAATGATGCAATTCTTCTGGCGAATACACTTCTGCCCGGAATTTCTTAGCCTTGGGCAGAGTTACCAGGGTAGCAACATTACGGGGAACCAGCTGCATCTTTAGAGCATGCTCTAAAGATTCGTGGAGATTACGGTGAATATATAGAACGGATTTGGCGGATAAGCCTCCTTGACCATCTGAACGCCCACTATCCAGCAAGTCATGGTATAGTTTCTGGACATGTAAGGGTTTCAAATGCTGTAATAGGATATTTCCGATGTAGGGAATCAAATGCTTTTCCACATTAATGTTATAACTATCAGCCGTAGTAGGGGACAGATTACGGCGCACATATGAATCCATCCAATCACGGAGATATTCTGTCATTGTCAGCTTAGAAGGTTCGATATAAGAACCGGTATTTAGTTCAGATAGCAATTTAGCCATAAGAGCCTCAGCCTCACGTTTGGTTCCAGGGACAGTCCTGTAAATCCTCTTCCTCTTACCATTCGGACCTGTACCATTTTCAATGACAACTCTCCAACAAGATTTACCGCTCTTTAATTGATGTTTTTCAACATGAGCAGCCAAGAATAAATCACTCCTTTCAAAAAAATACCGGGATTGAAAACTAATTCAACCCCGGCTAAAACATGTTTATTAAGATATCACTTAAATAATATTTGTTTAAAAAGCAACTAGATTCGGCTTAAAGGTATTCGCGGCAACCAGGTTTATGCAGCCATTCAATAAAGCCTGCTCTCGGAATCTTATAGTGATTCCCGACTTTAATGCAGGGCATTGCGCCACTGCTGACCAATTTCAAAGCCTTTGAATAACCGATCCCCAAGTATTGGGCTATGAATCTGGGATTAAGAATCTCAGGTATTTGCTCAAGAGTCTCATTGGTTGCTGAGTTTGACACTATCAAACCTCCTTTCTTTGGAATTCTCACTATTTTGACGATAGATACTATACAAATTCGATTATTTTTGGGTCTTCATATGCCTGCAAGTACACGTGAACGAACTCGCCGCGTAATTCGCACCAATTAGTGAAATCATTCTTTGTGGTGCCAAAATTACCAGCGTATATATCGGCAAAGGTCCAACTCGGTTGACGATAGCTAATAGAATGCTTTTTTCCATCAATCGAAATATCAAGTGTTAACAAGAATATAATCCATTTGTTTCCGCTAGAATTAATTCCATAGGCAAAAACTACAACTCGGGCTATTTTGGCAATATATATACCGCTTTCCAACTAATCCTCCATTTCAGCAATGTCGTCAACTTCCAGACGGTTCTTTGTTTTCCACTGGATATAACCAATATGGCGCTTACCTCCCGATTTATGACCCTTTCCCGAGCCAAAGTCGATTTTTGCATCCTTAAGAGCATTTTTTATTTCAATAAGTCTTTTAAGGTGACTACCAGAGGCTAGTTTTTTGTGTCCGTTAGCAAAACACCATTCTTCAAATACCCTGTGCATAGTGTCGTTTGATATCTTATCGGTTGTATTACCTTGTTCAATCATCTCTGCTACGAATTGCGAATATGGATTCAGTACGTGCTTGTATTCAGTCTGTAATTTTTCGATAGCCTCGGAATAACTGAAAACATATCTGTTCTTTCGCAACCTTTTCAAGGCCTGTAATGATCGATTTAGAATGCCCGGTAATTCATTTAATAAATCAGTCCTCAACTTGGTATAGTTTTTGTAGTCCGCATCTGTTTGGCGGAAGGTTCGATTGAATGGGATTACGATGAGTCGTCTCTGGAAACTCCAGCTTTTGTCCCTCGAATAGGGGAGGGTGTTCAGTGAGAAAATGAGCTTGCAGAAGGGCCGATATGTGAACGACTGCTCGAATTTTCTCTCTACCTGAATTGGGTCTCCGGAAACTATTGCCTTAAAGTGGGCAGTGTTAAGTCCAGCTGAAGAAAACTCGTTCTCAGTGGAAATGTTGACCAGTTTATCGACCAACTCATAGCGATTAAAAGGATTTTGCAAATCTTCCAAAGGAATAGCGGACGCATTTTGAGGGCCGCACAGGTTAAGGATGATATCAGCCAGCAAGCTCTTGCCGTTAGACCCCTGGCCATAGAAAAAGAAAGCTTCCTGGGCGTTGGTGTCAGATGTCAAGCAATAACCCATAATCTCATAAACGACTTTAATCAGCTGTTTGTCACCCTCGAAAATTGACAACAGGAAATCGTCGAATTTCGGGCAGACCGCATCTTCGTCATAATCGATTGAGAGTTGGACACTGCTGTAAAGTTTGGGATTGTGCTGCGGTCTGAAGTCGAAGGTCTTTAAATTTAGAATGCCGTTCTTTAGATTGAGATAATGACGGTATGGATTGAGGCGCTTAATATAAGGGGCTTCTCGCTTTAAAACCGCCATATAAATGTTTTCTAACCGCTCGGTCCAGAAGTCCGGGACAAATTCATGCAACAATTTTCTTAATTTTCGTGATAGACAGTTGTGATCTAAACTATGCCAAACACCATCATAATACTCGTGAAACAATCCGCTGTCCGTATATACCAACTTCATGCGATTCAGGATATAACGGGCAAAAATGTTGCCGTTGAGCCATTTGACCTTGCCCTCCTCATTAAATCCGAAGCCGACACTCTCGAGGGCGGATTGGCTCTTATCAATACCAATCTCATAAGGACTTTTTACATTTTGAGTGCAATTCTTACAGTAATCACCGAAATTTTTTTTGATGTGCTTGCAAGAAACCGGTCTTGTCCAGGTCTTTCTTATTCTAGCCACCTTCTCGTAGGTTTCCTCCTGACTAAATCCATCGTAGTTCTTGGACAAATCATACGCCCAACTTAAAGGGTTTTCGCAAAAGGTTATGATCGTCAGCATAGCAAACCACTCCGGTTCACTTAAACTTCGTGAATCCATCTGACAGTGATGAAACCATTGACACCTTTGCAGGATATTTTCGACATTGCTATTAGGAAAGGTACCAGTAGCAAATGCGTTTTTAATCGGTTTTGCAACCCTCGATTTTAACTTTGATTTATTATTTATGGCATTCCGTATGGCATCTAAGGTATAGCGCCGATTCATTTCGTCTTTGATTCTAACGATCTTTACCGGCACCGCTGAATCCTTTTTGTGGTTCAAAGTACTCGGTATGCGCAGAATGCGGGGTAGGTCTGCAGTCTTATCAAGGATGTAGCCGTGATTTTTAAACAGAGAAATGATTTTATCCTGAAACTTACCGGACAAAACATGAGCTTCATTGCGTTCCTTCTCATCCCGGAAGATCCAAGGTTTTTCGAACAGCCAGAATAAATGGAGTCCATAACCGGATGAATTGACGATGGTTGGTGCCAAAGGGAACTCGTGTAAGATTTTATAGGCTTCAATTTTGTCTACTGGATAATTGTCCGATTTGTGAACATCGGCTTTAAGATCCAAATCCATCCAGAAACCGGGGATACCAATTATATTTTCATGTTTACCTCTACCGGGCATTTCCTTGTCGGCGCGCAACCCGCATCCAAAATATAAGTCGTTATTTTTGTATTTTTTTTTGATATACCGGCTCATAGAGTCCAGTTCACAGTTTCTAAAGAATTTTGAGTGTTTGGTTTGTTTATCCCATATGGATATGAATCCTGGGAAATCAGAGCCAAAAAAGATTCGAAAAAAATCTTGAATTTTCATCGCATTTTACACCTTCTTGAATCTGTGGAGTGCCGTAAGTACAGCACTCCACAGGCAGATTATTTTAGTTTGAAGTACAGTACAGTAATCCCGGAATCGGTAAAGACTTCAGCTTCCCCTGGGAAAGATTGGCTTGTTCTACCATCTGAAAAGTCCAGGCTAAAGAATTCCGTTAGTTCAAGTACCAAAGCACTGGAATAAACGCAACCCTTGCTGACGTTGAACTTGGTGGGATTTCCTTCGAGTTTGGCAGCTATAATTAAAGTATCCGTAGATACCGCAAACTGAATGGTCTCGGGTTCACTCAAGCTCTTTACTGCTGCTTTAGAAAGTTTGACCCTGCGTCCGTTTTCAGCTGTGTTTATGATTGATATCGAGCAGATGCCAGAATTACTAGATTTAGCCTTTACAGGCTGAAAAGTACTAAGATCTCTGTTCATCATGTCACCTCCTTCCTGCAAATTCAAATTGTTTGATTAGTGAAGCGCCCCAACCGTCCCTAAAAGCGTTCGTGCCAAGAAAGACGCAGTTTTGATAGGGTCGGTTGGTTGAACGGTGGTACCAAACCGTCCCCAAATCGGCACGAAAAAAGGCATTACCTTTTTCTGCGGCCTATAAGCGGCTTTTAGAAAAAGGTGAAAATTGGTACCCTTATATATATGTTCTGAGCAACCCCCTGTACATTACACGCGAAAAACATACCACTCCCTTGAAGCATTGAGGGTCTTGTGCTATCCTTCTCCTCAAAAGGAAGGTAGGATGTGGATGAATGATAAAAAGAGAGGTTCGGGAAGAAATACTTAACCAATGGTTGGATAATAAATCGATGAGAGAGATAAGCAGATCATTGGGGATTCATCGTAATACAGTTAAAAAAGCAATAGATGAATTCCAAGTTATTGTGAATAAAATGGGATTCCAAAGCGAGATAGAAATAAAATCACATATAGATGAAATTGTTGGTACCAAACGATATAGAAGAGAAAAGCAGCCATCGAAGATCAACCAAGAGGTTAAGGACCGCGTTGAGAAATTGATGTGGGAAAAAGAATGGAAAAAAGGATCTAAGAGAAAAAATAGTAAGAACATAACTACAATCTATTTTGAACTTACGAAAGGGAGTAAAGAAGACGGAGGAGGCGGAGAAGAGTTGGGATATACCACAGTCTGTAAAATTGTAAAGGAACTGGAGGCAGAAGGTGTAGTTTGGGACGATGATTAGGCGAGGATTATTGAAGTCAAGAAACGATAGGCTATTCTTTCGGCTTTTGTGCAGATCAATTTTTAGTCGGCTATTTATTTTGTGTTATATGCGCTGATTATGGCGAGCCATGGGTACTCCTCTCGTTTAATTTTATGTCGGCACTTAATAACATTACATTAAATATATATAAATGCGAGGTGTCGGACATGGTAGTAAATACCAAATGGGATTCGGTGGAGAAATCTAAACAGTATCAGATCAATATATTGAAGGAACGGTACAACCAAGTCTGCGATGACCTGCTCAAGGAGAGACGGTACCTCAATCAAACGGACAATCCGTCGGAAAAAAAGAAACACCAGTAATATATAAAAAGATTGGAGCAAAAGAAGCAGGAATTCAAGAGGGTATTGCTAGAAAAATACGGGGTTAAGCTCGAAACCAGAGGTAGACCACCGTTACCGCCAGATAAAAGGCTAGAAAACAATCAGACCAAACTGACAGTGAGGGTAAAAAAAGAAAATGCGGAATATATAGCTTCCCTCAAAAAGGATAACCGAGACCCGGGAAAAGTTTGTGTAAATAGTTTAAAGAACATCCCTTAGGGCGAGAATTCATATAAAGAATTCAA
>JAQVXR010000016.1 GCA_028709045.1 Desulfitobacteriaceae bacterium
GGTAAAGGTACTTAGGTTAGTAAATGCCACAAATACTAAACAGCAGGTTAAAAAAACAGATGTTTTATTTAACAAGTGTTTCTACCTCCTAAAAGATTGGAATAAATCTGTTCTAAATCTTTTATTAAGATCGTGATGTTATGTTTTTCTCTTACAAAATGTTGCCCGGCCAACCCTAATCTTTTCGCGGCTTCCTGTTCTCTAAAAAGATAGAGCATTTTTTCGGCCAGCTGGTGATGGTCACCGCTGGGGATCAGCAGGCCTGTTTCATTTGGGAAAACTAATTCTTGTATACCGCCGACGTCGGTAGAGATTACGGGTAGAGCAAAAGACATCGCCTCCATCAACACCATCGGCAGTCCTTCCCATCTGGAAGGGAGGACAAAAACATCTATTAAAGGAAAGATGTTTTCGACATCTTCCCGGTATCCGGCAAAAATTACTCTTCTACCCAAACCCAGTTCATTAGCTAAATCTTTCAACTCGGTTTCTTTGGGACCTGCACCGACAATCAAAAGAACCGCATCTGCAATTTTATCTGCCACATCGTTAAATGCCCTTAATAATACATCAATACCTTTTTCTTCAGCTAGCCTGCCAACTGTGCCAAAAATAAACCTGTCCGGTACGATCCCTAAATCGTTTAAAATATTCTGGTCAAATTTTTTTGGATTTTTTATTTCAATCCCGTTGAGAAAAGTAATAATTTTTTCCGGGTTCGCAAATGGATTATTTAAACAATAATATTTTTTAACCATGTCGGAACAAGCCAGAGAAACTTCATAACGATTGCGCAAAAACATTTCCATAAGTTTAAAAGGATGGGTTTTTTTCAGCCAGGGATTGGTGCTGTGGATATGTGATACGACCGGAACCTGTCTCCCTATTCGGGAGCATATTAAGGAAAAAAGAGAAGCTCTGTGGTCATGGGCATGAATTAAATCTATCTTAAGCCTTTTGATCAGGGAGCATAAACGCAATATATTGACGGGAGTAGGGGAGGTGGAGCTGAGTGTTTCTACAGAAAAACCTTCCCGTTGGTATATTTTCGATAGTGGATAGCCTGTGCACAAAATGATGGGATGATATTTTTGTCTGTCCAAGTATCGGGCAATATACTGGACAATTCGTTCGGCACCGCTTAAACGGTTGGTGGATAGAACATGCAAAATGTTATAGGTCTTCTGCACCGTCAAACCTCCCAACACCTGTTTGCCATAAACATTAACCAGCTTACAACCCCAAAGAATGAGAGAAAAAGAACTAAGGCACCTGAGAAAACAATATTCCCCCGGTAAGGGAGGGTAGGCACCTGAGCATGATCCAAAACAGTAATTTTGACTGTCGGGAGCACTTGAGATATAACGACAGGCAATTGGTTGATCATATGATTAATGATGGCAGCCGCTCGTTGGGGATTACTGTCAAGCGCAGAAAGAATGATCAACATTGAAGCATCGGGATTATCTATCTTAATAATTTCATATAGGTCCCTTGATTGCCATTCTTCCGGTAATTTGGCACGAGCATTTTGATATACTGCCGTTCCTAAGAGATGAATACAGGTTTCCATTGTTCTTTTATCGGCATTGATACGATCCTCCGGAATCATATAAGATGCATACCCGAGGTTTTGAACCATAAGGGAAGCTTGGGTTTTATATTGGGATCGGATTAAAGGAACGACAAAGACGAAAAAACATATTGCCAATAAAGGGATGCCAATAATAAATCTCTTTTTTAACCATAACAGCATAATTAATTGTCGAAATTCCATTTTACTCATCCTATCTTTATAAATGAGCTTTTAAAATTGAGTAAAGCTGATGTTGTTTTGCCATCAAGAGAAATTAATATTAATTTTTGCAGTTATTTCAGGGGGAATTTACTGTAGCCATTAAGTACAATACCTAAGATATTGGCGTTAATGCTTTTTAAATGCTGAAGAGCTTCATCTACTTTAACACGAGAGGTTCCTTCCTGTACGATTAACAGTACACTTTCAACTTTGGTTGCTAAAACTAAAGCTTCTGTATTTTCCAGTATTGCCGGGGCATCAATGATAACTAAGTCCGCTTGGCTAGCAGCTGATGTCATAAGATGATTAAAGTTATCTGAACAAAATAATGTATTACTGTTAACTGGGAGAGTCCCGGCGGTGACAATATCTAATCCTGGTAAACTTGATTTTAGAAATAGGTGTTGTTGATCTGTGTCTGTTTCCGTTAAATTGGATATCCCAAGCTGATTTTTTAGGCCAAAAATTTTATCTTGTGTGGGTCCGGAAAGATTGGCGTCAATAAGAATGGTTTTTCCAGGTGTTTGAGTTCGGGAACCGGCTAAGCCGGCTGAAATAAATGATTTGCCTTCGCCTTTTATTGGGCTTGTAACCATTAGGGTTTTTTGTGAGCCTAAATTTTGCTCTGCTGCCAGAAGCAGACGAAAAAAACCAGAGATTGCTGCATTGTTTTGCAGAACATTTTTTGTATACGAAAAGTTCTTAATGTTTTTGTGAAGTTTTACAGCTGAAATTTTTCCGAAAAACGGTAATGAGAAATGTTTTATGTCGTTAGCGCATCGGATTGGTTGAAGTATAAAATCAAAAATAAGGCTTCCAAAGGTGGATAATGTAAATCCTAAAAAGGCTGCCACAACGATGTAAAACAACTTGTTTTGCTGAGTAGGACTGCCAGTTTGTACTGCAGGAGCAATTAATTTAATGTTGTTAATCCCCAGGACATTTTTTACATAATCTACAAAGACATTGCCTAATGCGTTGGTTATTGTTACACAATATTGAGGGTTTTCATGAACAGCACCAATTTCCATTAATTCAGTGTCGCCAATTTGTTGTGCCCAAACAGAATTTCGCAGTTGGTCCATACTGATTGTAGAATCAAGATGATTCAGCACCTGATTAAAAACTGCTGTACTTTGGACAATTTGGCTGTATGTTTTCAGAGCCTCTTTATTAGCTAAAATCGTTGTGTAATCTATTTTAGCCGGAGCAATATTATTGGGATCCGTCTCATTGCTTGTTACCATTAAGACAGCAGAGGCCTTATACACCACGTTATTTGTTAAATTGCTCATGATAAAGCCGGTCAGCCCAGCTAATATTGTGATGGAAATGATTAAAATTTTATATTTTTTTATCACCCATGAAAAAATGGTTAATTCCATATTCTATAGCTCCCATGATGGTTTATTGTTTTATTCCCTTGGCCTTGTTCAACTTCCAAACAGAGTATTTTACCGGTGGAAAAAAATTATTTATGTTACAAATTATTAATAGCAAAGGGAAAATGTTACAACAGCATAAAAAAAGAAAACCTGGTCCGGCTGGGAGCGGCTTTGGCACATAAGATTATCAGGGAGAATAAAATAGCATTAAAGATTGCCAAGCGGAAAAGAACCGGAGCATTGCTTCCGGCAGCTTGTCATAGCTTGATAGGTGAAAATGCAGTGAAAAGATTGATGGACATTATTTTCTCGGTGGTACTGATTATTCTTTTAAGCCCGGTAGGCGTTTTTCTGGCAGTATTAATTAAGATTACTTCGCCGGGAGAAGTCCTTTTTAAACAATTAAGATTGGGGCAGTCTGGAAAAATATTTAACATGTATAAATTCCGCACTATGATTCAAGGCGCCCAGAATATGGGCTCGGGAATGTATCTGGAGGAGAATGATTCCAGAATTACTCCATTGGGAAAGTGGCTGCGTAAGACCAGTTTAGATGAGTTACCCCAGTTGTTTAATGTGTTAAAAGGTGAGATGAGTCTTGTGGGACCGCGTCCCGCCCCCTTGCATCACTTGGCTGTTTATAATGAAGTTCAAAAAAAGCGATTGCTGATGAAACCCGGTATTACCGGTTGGGCACAGGTAAAGGGGCGTAATGAGGTTTTATGGCCGGAGAGAATTAAATATGATCTTTGGTATCTGAAGAATTATTCATTTTTCCTGGATCTGAAAATTATTTGGGCAACTGTGACAATGGTCTTTTTTCAAAAAGGTATTCAGGGAAATCCCGAGAGAAGAAAAACCGATCCTTTTAACCAAGGTTTTTAGACGTAAGTAGGTCGGCAATAATAGGACAGGACAGCTGGTGGTAACAGTGAATATGACTTGTGGAGAGATAAAATTGGGGTGAAACCGTGTATTGGGTTTATGATCTAAAAATCAGTGATAAATGGGTAAAAGCTTTAAACCGTTTCCCCTCGTTGGATATTTTTTATGACCCGGAATACTGCAGTATTTTCCAGGAGGAAGGAGAGGGGAAGGCGCAACTTTTTCTTTGCGAGAAAAATAATGACTGGATGATTTACCCTTTTTTTCTGCGCAGAATAAATGATCTTTCCTTTCTGCAAAATAAATTACCCCAATCATATTTTGATATTGTTTCTCCTTATGGATATTCCGGTCCGGTTGTTTCCACACCATCTGAGCCAGATATTTTTAATTATTTTCTTGAGCAATTTAGTAATTATTGTATGAAAAATAATATTGTCACAGAGTTTATCAGGTTTCATCCTTTATTGGAAAATCATTGTTATCACTGGGAAGGATATTTGGAGATTGAAAGAGCCAAATCATTAATAATATTGGATTTATCATGTTCTGAGGAAGAGATTTGGGCAGGGTATAAATATAATAATCGTAAAAATATCAGGAAAGCATCTCGGGAGGGGCTAGAAATCCTAATTGAGGAGGGAGTTGACAGATTCCCCCAATTCTTTGATATATATTTGAAAACTATGGACCGGCGCAAAGCAAAACCGTTTTATTATTTTTCCCAGAGCTTTTTTCATAACATTCATCAAAAGATGTCTGGGCGTTTTGTTTATGTTTTTGCTTTGAAAAACGGGAAACCTGTTTCTGCCGAACTGCTCCTGTTTAATAATAAGTGTATACACTATTTTTTAGGGGGGACATTGTCAGAGTATTATTACTGCCGGCCAAACAATTTTCTCAAGCATCAGATCATTCTCTGGGCCAAGGCACGGGGAATAAAATATTTTATCTTGGGTGGGGGTTATGAAGAAGATGATGGAATCTTTCATTACAAACGTTCATTTGCTCCTGATGGGGTTAAGGATTTTTTTATAGGAAAAGAGTTCATAATAAAGAGGTTTTCGCATTGTTAGAAAAAATCCATGGTGAGTTCGCCATCCCAGGTGGGAAGGAAAACTATTTTCCCAGTTACCGCAGAGGCTAATTGTTTTTGGGACGGAGGAAATAATTTGACTTTAAAAGGGAAAAAAGTTCTTGTTACAGGGGGAGCAGGATTTCTAGGGTCGCACCTCTCTGACGCGCTGTTAAAAGAAGGGGCGCATGTCAGAATCTTAGATATCTTTAGTTCAGGGAGACATGATAATGTTGGGTCTTTTGGGAGGAACCTTGAATTGGTACAAGGGGACTTAGCCGATAAAAACCTTGTAGCCGGGGCTTTACAAAATATAGGTGTTGTCATCCATACAGCCTTTCCAATGGAAATTCGGATGCCAAATCCGCCTTTGGCAAGAGTAAAATCAGCTGCCGCAGGTTTTTTGAATCTTCTGGAGTGCTGTATTAAGGAAAAGGCACTGTTCGTTGAGATATCTTCAATTGCTGTTTACGGAGATGAAAAATACCTGCCTGTTGACGAAAAACATCCGATGGAACCGGAAACAGTGTATGGTGTGGTAAAACTGGCGGAAGAAGAATTCTGCCGGGTTATGAGAAAAACACAAGGATTAAAAACTATTATTCTCCGGGTAGCGGACATATATGGCCCGAGAAATACGAGAGTAAGCGTACCAATCAAATTTTTGCATAATGCTTGTTTAGGAAAGGCGAACACTGTTCATGGCACAGGTACCCAGGGAAGAACGTTCACCTATGTTTCTGATTTTGTCAAAGGGGTCTTGTGTGCTGTCACAAGTGACAAAGCTGAGGGAGAAGTATTTAATATTGCGGGAGCCAGGTTCATTTCTATGTTGGAATTGGCTGAAACAGTCAAGGAAGTGACAGTAAGTCATTTGCCGATTACTTTTGACCGGGAAAAAGTTACTGACTCCCGCAAGTTAGAGATAGATATTTCAAAAGCAAGAGAGATTATTAAGTTTAATCCCGAGGTCGATTTGGCTCAAGGGTTAAGACTTACTTATGAGTGGATCTTAAAAAACATGTCTTACTGGAAATGAAAATCTGCTGAGAAAAAAGTTACTTAGCTTTTAAGGTGCGCAGCCGGTTAATGGCCGCTGCCAGTTCGAATCTTCTGGGCAAAGCCATGTCACCGGGATGACGGCCATAATAGGGGGATACGATATCAAGTCCTTGATTATATATCCGGCGGAACAGTCGATCTATCAAGAGGGGTAAAGGTGTTTCCCCATCAACAATATTATGAGAAAGAAAATTCATCATATTGGCGATTGCCCGGGTTTGGCTGGGGTCGACCAGTTGCTCCACTAAGGAAAGGTCAATCGGGTGTGTTCCGTAAATAATGGTATTAATGCTCTTAGCATCAACCTTTTCCCTGTGCCCGCGGGAAGCATCAAAACTACTGGGGAGAATCGTGCGGGGAAGGATCTCTCCGAAATTTTTGCCGCCTTCTGCTTTGCGAAAGGTATTTATTTTTTTGCTGATGCTGATCGCTTTTTGCGTAACATCGTAAGGCCGGTATTCGTCCATCATAATCACCTGATCGTCCACATCAAAATAGTCGCCGGAACCACCCATCACAAGAATGACGGAAACACCCTGATCTTGATGGAGCTGCCTTACCTTGTCAACAAAGGGGGTGATTGGTTCCTTTCCTTTTGCCACCAATTCTTGCATACGGGCATCTCTGATCATAAAATTAGTGGCGCTGGTATCCTCATCCATGAGAAGAACCTGAGAACCCAACTCCAGTGCTTCCATGATATTGGTAGCTTGGGAAGTGCTGCCGCTGGCACTATCCGTTGAAAAGCGGGTGGTGTCGCTTCCAAAGGGAAGATGGGCAATAAATGGTGAAATATTGACTTTCTCTACTCTTCTCCCGTCCTCAGCCCGGATTTTTACTGCTGTTTCATTAGTAATAACATATTCCCGGCCATCGTCCTCAATGTGGTTGTAGATACCCCGCTCTATTGCTTTCAGTAGCGTACTCTTACCATGATAACCGCCTCCTACAATGATAGTGATACCTTCCGGGATAGCCATCCCCCGTAAAGGCTCTCTGTGCGGAACAGGGATTTCAATTTCCAAAGAAGGTGGAGACTGAAAAATAGTAACGTGCTCTCCCTTTAAAGGGCGGTTGCTGATGCCACTTTCTCGTGGGAGTACCGCCCCGTTTGCAATAAACGCGATATATTTATGCTCTGCAAGAAACTGGCGGATGGTATTCTGCTGATCGGCCAGTTCCAGATGTTTGATTAATTTTTGTTGGTCAAATTGAAGAAGGGCTTTTTGAATAATATCAGGTATTTGCTTAGAGAGCAAATCTTTTGCGGCCCGTCCTAAGATGCGCCGGCCTGCAGCTGGAAGCCCCACCGACAGGCGTACTTCTACCATATGCCCGGTGACCTTCACTGCAGTACGTGACAGGATCTCCTGTCCCGGGGAGTCTACGAAAATCATATTGCTTTTTCCGGAACCGGCGTTATTAGCATGGGGATAGCGAAGGGCTTTTGCTGTTTCACGTGCTAAAAAATCTTCCAATGCTACACGGCGGACCCGAGAGTTATACCAATCTTCCCGGTAACCGGCATGTTGCTGGGAGATTTCTGCCCGAATACGGGATGGGCTGGCAAAGGGATCCCCCTGAACATAATCAATATGAAGTAAAAACCAATTTCCCCTGTAAGTACCCTGAATATCTTTGTATGTTTTATATCCTTTGCCGTCTAGGTTAAAGAGCAGCTGTTTTAATTTTTCCATCAAGTTGATCCTCCGAAAAGTCAAAAAATACTATGCCAAATTTTTGTCTATTATACCACATGTGGGTAAGGCGCTAAAATAACCGGCCAACAGATCTCTCGAGAAAGTATGTCGAAAAAACATTGATTTTGATAGATAACTTTATAATGTCCTAAACTATTTATTTTTGCACTATTTTTAATATTTACTATTGAGACAGAAGAAATATCTGTTATAATAAAAAAAGTTCCGTAAAATATAGGTGTTGGGCTAAGGAGTCCTCGCTACAAAAACTTGTTTGTACGAGGATTTTTCTTATCTAATGTTACATAATGAGCCTTGACTAAGCAGTTATACTTTAATAAGCTAACAATAACGAGACATTATATTCCATTTTTTAACAAACGAGTAGTCCTTTATATTTGATATAGCTTGATTGGATTTTGCCGGTTGGGAGGTGTCTAAAGTGCCAGGGTTCGGGCCAAAAATATTTATCGGTTCCGCTGACAGGTCTTTGAGGAAAAGGCTGAAGCAAATACTGCTGCGTCAAGGCTATACTGTGGTGGGAGAAGAAAACGATGGCCCCGCCTCGCTGCGGGTTATTCGACGGGTAATGCCTGACCTGGTAATATTGGACTGGGACCTTCCGGGAATGTCGGGGTTGGAGTTAGCAAAAATCATTGAGGAAGATCGAATTGCTCCGGTCCTGCTTTTAACACCTACTTGGGAAAAAGAATTGTTTGAAATGGCAAAGGATTCCTGGGTATTTGCTTTTTTAGTAAAACCTATTCAGGAGGGACACTTGCTTTCTACGGCATCTTTTGTGATTAATACTTATGCTAAGATGAAGGAACTGGAGAATCAAGTTAATGAGCTTAAAGAAACCTTGGAAACCCGTAAATTAGTTGAGAAGGCCAAGGGAATTATTATGAAGAGATTAAATGTATCGGAAACAGATGCGTATAAGCTGATGCAAAAGAAAAGCATGGATAAATCTATTCCCATGAAACAGGTTGCAAAAATAATATTAGCGATAAGCCAAAAATAATGTATATGACAAGTTTTATTCCCCCAATTTATCAGTTGATTTTTCAAGAGCGGGTAGGTATAATTACCATGAAAGAGAGATAATATATATCAGGGCAATGATGTCCTCTGTTAAAGATAGAATGTAAGCTCTATCTTTATCGTGGGGGCATTTTTTATTTTTAAAAGGAGCCAAATTATAACCGGCGCAGGAGGAGAAAAGATGTCTAAGTTTTCGAAGGAACAAATATTAACTATGGCCAATGAAAATAATGTTAAGTTTGTCCGACTGCAGTTTTCCGATATTTTTGGAGTATTAAAAAACGTTGCTATTACAGTAAAGCAACTTGAAAAAGCTCTTGACAACGAGTTAATGTTTGACGGGTCTTCCATTGAAGGTTTTGTACGTATTGAAGAGTCAGATATGTATCTGCGCCCGGATCTGGATTCTTGGGTGATTTTTCCCTGGCATTCTTCGGAGGGTGCGGTTGCCCGTCTGATTTGTGATATTTACACTCCTGAAGGAAAGCCGTTTGAAGGAGACCCAAGGTTTATTTTACGCAGGGCTATTGCTGAAGCAGCCGAAATGGGCTACAGCATGAATGTGGGACCGGAAGCCGAGTTTTTCCTTTTTCATACCGACGAATCTGGGCGGCCGACTCTAGAAACTCATGATAAGGCCAGCTACTTTGACCTGACGCCTGTTGATTTGGGGGAAAATGCCCGTCGGGACATGGTTCTTGCCTTGGAGGATATGGGCTTTGAAATTGAGGCTTCTCACCACGAAGTAGCCTTCGGTCAGCATGAAATTGATTTTAAATATGCAGATGCTTTGACAACAGCAGACAATATCCAGACATTTAAATTTATCGTGCGTACCATTGCTCAACGTCATGGACTTCATGCTACCTTTATGGCGAAACCTATATTTGGGATTAATGGCTCAGGAATGCATATCAACCAGTCATTGTTTAACGATGGGAAAAATGCATTTTACGATCCTAAAGGAAAACTGGAACTTTCCGAGGATTGTTATTATTATATCGGTGGCTTGATGAAACACGCCCGGGCAATAGCTGCGATTACCAATCCCACAGTTAATTCTTATAAACGATTGGTGCCTGGTTATGAAGCACCGGTTTATATTGCTTGGTCGGCGCAAAACCGAAGTCCTCTTATTAGAATTCCTGCGAAAAGGGGAGCCTCAACACGAGTTGAGATGAGAAATCCTGATCCTTCATGCAACCCGTACCTGGCGATAGCAGTAATGCTAAAAGCGGGGCTGGATGGTATTAAGAATAAGATTAGTCCCCCTAAAGCTGTTAATCAAAACATCTATATAATGACTCCGGAAGAAAAAGCAGATTTAGGTATTGGGAGTTTGCCGGGCAGTTTGGTTGAAGCCCTTGAAGAATTAAAGAATGATCAGGTGATTCAATGTGCTCTTGGCAAACATGCCTACTCCCGCTTTATGGAAGCAAAGCAGTTGGAGTGGAATGATTTTCGCACCAAGGTAACACCCTGGGAAATCGAACAATATCTGACTAAATTTTAACATGGAACACAAAAGCCGGGGTTTTTCCCGGCTTTTGTGTTCTCACTCGATTTGAGAAGAGGATACCGGAAGATGTAAAGTTATAATATATTGACAAAAATGATGAATAAAATATGAAATATGTCGAAACATGTTGCAAATGTCAGGTATACAGTGATATCATATGTATTCAGAAGCAGCCGAAATGTTGCTTAATTTGTTTTCCTTGAAAAATTGAAATGGATAATAAACAAGTTCTTTTCGTCAGGTTAAATTTAAACTCAAACTTACAAGTAAAATAATGTTTGGAAGTTGTACTTTATAGCTTTAATTATTATAGAACTTTTTTGTTTAAGGTAATTTTAAGCTACAAAAAATATAAAATTCGAAGTTTCTTTGAAGAAAGGGTGCTGGAAATGAATAGGAACTTGCATGTAATTAATTTTGGAAAAAAGGAATTCAGTGATTTTTATAAGCTGAATTACCGTATGTGGTTGCAACGGGTAGCCAATGATATTTCGGATACTATTATTTTTGTTGAACATCCGCATGTGATTTTAGTTGGGAAAGCCGGCAATGTGAAAGAAATAATGATTCCTTCAGCTTTAAATAGGCGGGAGGAAATTCCGGTGTATGAAGTAGATTGGGATGGGTCATCTACTTACCGAGGACCAGGACAGCTGGTAATTTATCCAATTGTTCACCTTAATCGTCATGGGATCAAAGAGGAAGAGTTCAAAAAGAAAGTAGAAGATGTGCTTATCCGCTTGCTTTCTAAGTATGGAATCAAAGGGGAGCAACGCCCCGGGGAGGATGGCGTTTGGGTATCCGGACATAAAATTGCTTCTATTGATATTGAAGTTTGCCAGCAGGTTACCCGGCACAGCGTTTCATTGAATATCAATCCCAGGCTTTCGCTGTTCCGTATGCTACAGTCCAGAGGAGGGGCGACTCCCCAAGTAACCTCTATGTATCATCTTTTAAAGAAAAAGGTTGATACGAAGGTTCTTAAAATACAGTTTGCCGATTTATTTCAAAATGAATTCGGCTTAAAAGCAGAAATTATTTCTTCATAAAAAAGTATAGAAGGGAATATTTTTTTGAAGGACAGACCCATTTAGGTGATAGATGGGTCTTTTTTTACGAATAATAAATTTTACGAAGAAAAAGAGCATTTCTGGAGGTCTTTGTCTTGACAGAAAAAGGCATTAGTGGTATGACATTTAAGAAGGTAAATTACCCTGATTTTAGCTGGGGTAAAATTAAAGGGGTGAGGTAATGGCAGGGAAGACCTATAACCGAAAGTTGGCAGCAAAACTGGGGGAAGTTGATCTAAGAGTAAATGGACTCAGTTACCAGTTAGATCTTCAACAACTGGAAGCCCGGCTTGGCAAAGAAGCTGAAGAGTTAGTTTTGGAGCAAGCTTTAAATGGGTTGGAAGACCTAAGTAAGCTGGACCAAGATGGTGATTACCTGGTATGGCTGCTCCAACGTGGGCTGGTAGGTAAAGATAATACCCCCGCCTTAGGTTTGCTAGTGATCATAACCCCGGCAACGGATGAGCTGTTTAAAGGAAATCCCATTGAAGTTAGACTTGCTCAATTTCCTGAATTTATTAGGAGGCAAGGGATTACCCCTCTTTATGAAGGAGCAGTTCCGTTTTTTCAATTAAGCAAGGGAAAAATTTTTTGTTTGGATCGGAATATAGAATTCTTACAACATGCATCTCAGGTGCTTGATAAAATTATGGAAGAAACAAAGAACTGGGAAAGCAACATTTATAAGGAGATTTTGCTGGAATTGGAGGATCAGAAAGATAAAGAATAATTATTTCATCTGGAATTTGCCTAGGCGGTTTGCGTTTTTTATGAAATAGTGGTTCGGAACAGGCTTTGTTTCAATTATTAAAAGGATAACGATAAAAAACGCCTTGCGGCGTTTTTAATTATTTCTCTTTAGAATCCTTGTTATTGAATAAGGGTTTTAGGTTATGCTATCATAGTAATAATACCGTTGGGATTTTTATCCCAAAATGGGATTACTCCTGGGGGTGCAGCAATGAATTTTATGAAAATGCATGGTATTGGCAATGATTTTGTGATTGTAAACGGTTTCCGGCAATCTATCCCAGAAGATATTTCAAAATTGGCACAGATGATTTGTCACCGACAATTTGGGGTAGGGGCAGACGGACTGGTGCTTGTTCTTCCGTCAAAACAAGCCGACCTGCGCATGAGGATATTTAATCCGGACGGGTCAGAACCAGAAATGTGTGGCAATGCCATTAGGTGTGTCGCCAAATTTGCTTACACAAATGGCCTGACTAAAGAAAAAGGTGCCACCGTAGAGACGCTGGCCGGAATAATTCGGCCTGAACTAATTTTTAAAAATGGTTGTGTTTCCGGAATCAAGGTAGATATGGGAGAACCCCGGTTGGATCCAACAGACATTCCTGTAAATACCGGCGGCAAACAAGTTGTCTCGGAACAACTGATAGTGGAGGGCGAAAAACTATATGTGACAGCGGTTTCTATGGGTAATCCCCACTGTTTGGTATTTGTGGAAGATATTTTGCATGCCCCGGTTAAAACGCTGGGTCCCAAACTGGAAACCCATAATTGGTTTCCGGTTAAGACTAACGTAGAATTTATTCAGGTCTTAAATCATAATGAAGTAAAAATGAGGGTCTGGGAGCGTGGTGTGGGGGAAACTCTTGCCTGTGGTACCGGAGCGTGTGCCACGGTAGTAGCTTGTGTTTTAAACGGAAAAACCGGTCGGAAAATTACGGTGCATTTGACCGGAGGCGATTTGCTTCTTGAATGGGCAGAGAATAATCATGTTTTTATGACTGGACCGGCTGAAGAAGTATTTGAAGGAAGATATATCGCGTTAAAATAACATTGGAAATGCCGGCTGTCAATTTATTTTAAGGAGGTAATCGGAATGGCAAAGGGAAAAGGGTTTGAAACCAGACTTCATGCTGATCATGGGTTGGGCGGTGAAATTATTATCGGCGAAAAATATCAGGGGATGATCCTAAATTATACAGTTTTAGTTGAAAGTACGCCAAGTGTTCAGGTTGCTTTACCTCTGGGGATGACAGATGCCATTGAACTTGATTCCCTGGTAAAATTTTTATCCAAAGCAGCAGAACGAAACTTTGACAGTGTCGTCCGCGGGGAAACAACAATGACAATACCGCCGGGACAACTTCCCTATTTCACCTTTCATCGGTTGGGTGGGGCTCAACTGGCGCTGGCTTTAGAAGAAGATTTTGAAATGCTCAGGCAGGAATTAAAGGCATTTATTCTTCAGGGTGAGCAATCTAATTACCAGATTCAATTAATTGATAAATACCGAGACTATAACAATTTAGGCTATAAATTATAATCGTTGAACAGTCCTTTATGTGAAGGGATATCTATGGCACCCAAAATCGGCATTGCTCTGGGTGGGGGTGGAGTACGTGGATTTGCCCACCTGGGAGTCTTAAAAGTTTTTAAAAGACAGGGGATTCCTATTAATATGGTTGCCGGTTCTTCCGCCGGAGCTATTGCGGCATCGTTGGTTGCCGTTGGAGCGGATTTGAATACGGTGGAACAAGTATTGCTTTCGCTCAATCTGAAGAAATTAATGAATGTTGGTTTGCATCGGACCGGTTTTGTTGACGGCAATAATTTAGTTGAAACGGTGCGCCTTCTTACTAAAAATAAGAATATTGAAGATGCGGATATTGGCCTAAGGATTATCGCAACAGATCTGATAAAAAGAGAAATAGTGGAATTTGACCGGGGAAATATTGCAGAAGCTGTACGGGCTAGTGTTGCCATCCCTGGAATATTTACCCCGGTGAAAAAAGATGGGAGAGTACTTGTTGATGGCTGTGTGCTGAACCATTGTCCTGATGACGTTGTTAAGAAAATGGGAGCGGACGTAGTGGTGGCTGTTGATTTAGAGGCTGCTGTTTCTAAAGAGCCGGCAAATGTATTTGAAGTGGTATTGCGTTCTTGGGAATTGATGTCCCGGGGGCGTGTTCAATCCTACGCGGACATGGTGATTTACCCCATCATGGAACCGGTTGGTCAACTGGATTTTTCCAGGTGTATCGATTGTCTCAGGATGGGCGAACAGGCTGCGGAAAGTAAGGTGCCTGAAATAAAAAAATTAATTGCATCATTTTCGTGTGATTAGGCGCCGTATAGTTAGGATGATTACAGATTTAACCGGAAATTTTCGAGGGAACTCCTTTAATATGAGAGGAGACAATTAGCGTGACGGAAATTGAATTAATGGCACCGGCAAAGATTAATCTTGCTTTGGATGTTAAAGGAATACGACCAGATGGTTATCACGATGTTCAAATGATAATGCAGTCCATCAGTTTGGCAGATCGTATTTTTGTGAAAAGAACCCGGGGCGAGTCCCGGATAACTTCCAGTGTAACCAATATTCCTTTAGACGGAAATAATATTGCCATGAAAGCATGGCTATTGATGAAATCCCGTTTCGGGCTTCCAGGTGAATTGGCGATACATATTGAAAAAAAAATACCTGTAGAAGCAGGATTAGCCGGAGGAAGCACCAATGCAGCAGCGGTGCTTAAGGGTGTTAATGTGTTGTTTGATTTGAATTTGGAAAACTTTTCATTAGCCAAAATCGGGGCGGAATTAGGGGCGGACGTACCTTTCTGTGTTTTTGGCGGAACTGCGCTGGCAGAAGGGATTGGAGAGATCCTTACACCTTTGCCGTCACCACCTAAAATTTGGTTATGTTTAGTAAACCCGGGATATGGCGTTTCAACTGCCAAGATCTATCAACAATTTGACAGTGTGAATGTTGACCGGCACCCGGATATTTCCGGAGTGGTTAAAGCAATCAACACCGGTAACACGAGGCTGATCATGGAAAAATTATTGAATGTTTTAGAGAATGTTACGCTCTCCATATATCCGGAATTGGTCAACATAAAAAGTAGGCTGTCCGAGATGGGATTATTCCCTCTTATGTCCGGTAGCGGGCCAACCATTCTGGGACTTGCGGAAACAGAAGATAAGGTTTTACAAGCGGCTTCTGAGTTAAGAGGGAAATGGAAATTTGTTGGGACTGCACACACAGTTTGAAGTGGAGGATGGATATGGAAAAAAGATTATCACCTGTTATCCTGGAAAGCTATAAACCGCTTAGGGAAATTGTCTTTGAGACTCTGCGCGAAGCAATTATCAATGGTAATTTAAAACCCGGTGAGCGCTTAATGGAAGTGCAGTTGGCCGAAGAAATGGGCGTAAGCCGTACCCCTGTCAGGGAAGCTATCAGGAAGTTGGAACTGGAAAATTTCGTAGTAATGATTCCTCGAAAAGGGGCGTATGTTTCAGGAATTTCTCTTAAAGACATTGCGGATGTTTATGAAGTTCGGGCGGCATTAGAGTTTTTAGCCGCCGGGTTAGCTGCGGAGCGGATAACGGACGAAGAACTGGAAAAGTTAGAGCGATTGTTGATTGCTGTGGCAGAAGCAGCGGAACGTAACGATCTAAATCAATGGGTTCAAAAAGACACAGAGTTCCACGATATTATCTATAAAGCCAGTCGTAATGACCGTCTGGTGCAAATTGTAAATAATTTAATGGAACAGATTTTTCGTTTCAGGTCAACATCACTAGCCTATCCAGGCAGGATGAAGGTTGCTGTGGAAGAACATAAAAAAATCGTAGAAGCAATATCTGAAAGAAACATCACCCTTGCCCAGAGTTTAGCTCAAGAACACGTGGAAAATGCGGAAAACAGTATGCTTGAGGCAATGGAAATGGCGGATAAACATGGGGAATAGTGTTGGCCATTAATGGTAAAAATATTTTTAGAAGAACTTATATACCCGGAAAATAAAGAATAATTATAATGCCGGGCCATTTTTAGTTAGGCATAAGTCTTTCTAAGAAAGGGTGTGGCCGGGATGACCGGTATAGATGCAGTAGTGCTTGCAGGAAGCATTAACAATGGTAAACTCAAAGAATTAAGTAACGAAAGCTATGAGGCCCTAGTGGAAATAGCCCGTCGTCCCATGGTGTCTTATGTTGTGGATACACTTAGGCAGTTCCGCCTGATTAAAAGGATTGCTATCTCCGGTCCTAATGAGGAAATGCACAGGTTATTTGGCAGTATGGAAAATATAATTATTGCTCCGGCTGGCAGAACACCCATTGAAAGTTGCCTTAATGCTTTGGAAAAGTTAAATCCTTCGGGGAATGTTCTTGTTACTACTTCAGATATTCCGTTGCTGACACGAAAATCTCTGGCGGATTTTATTAAGCAATGTTCCCGTCAGCAGGCAGATGTTTGCTATCCGGTTGTACCAAAGGAAGTAAATGAACGGTTATATCCGGGGGTAAAAAGAACCTATATCAGATTTAAAGAGGGGACTTTTACCGGAGGAAATTTGTTTATGATTAATCCTCAGGTAGTCAAAAGCTGTGCAGGGAAGGCGGAATCATTTGTTGAGAAGCGAAAATCTCCCTTAGCGTTAGCCAGACTGGTTGGTTGGAATTTTTTGTTCAAGTTCATGATGCGGTCCTTAACACTGAAGGAGGCAGAAGCTAAATTATCAAATATATTTGGCATTAAAGGGGCAGTAATCATTTCTCCTTATCCGGAAGTGGGTATTGATGTAGATAAACCGGGAGACCTTTTGCTGGTAAGAGAAAAACTGGCCAAGAAGGCGCAGCTATAAGCTGCGTTTTTAGTTTGGTGAAAAAGTAGTTGGCAAGATGTAAAGAAGGAGGCATAAAAAGAATAGGATTGGCGCTTGTTGAGGGCAACGAGTCTGCGCCAATCCCTTTTACCGGAGTTCAAACAATCCCTTGCCCGAAGTCCGTGGAGTGTAAAACTAAATACCCATTTTTGATAGTCTAAAGGAGCAATGTTAAGATGCGCCTTTAGTGTGCTATTGATATTAAATTAGATTATTTTAAAACATGTTTCGTTTAATCAGGTACCAAATGCTTAATCCCGATAAGGCTAGGGACATTCCTAAGACAATCAAAAATCCGTGGGGGGAACTTTCAAAAGGCAAAGCGACGTTCATGCCAAAAAAACTTGCTACCATGGTAGGCAGAGAGACAACGATAGTAATAGCGGCTAAAAACTTCAAGACAATATTTAAATTGTTGGAAATGATTGAAGCAAATGATGCCATGGTACTGCTTAGAATATTGCTGTAAATATCCGCCATCTCAATTGCCTGCTTATTTTCGATAATGACATCTTCTAATAGATCGTGATCTTCTTCGTACATTTTTAAGGTGCGCAACAGCTTTTCCATTACTTTCTCATTTGAGCGCAGGGAAGTGGAAAAATATACTAAACTTTTTTCTAAATCCAGCAGACGAATAAGTTCTTGATTTCTCATAGATTTATGAAGCTCTAACTCTATTTCATCAGTTTTTTTGTTGATTTCCCGTAAATAATTCAGGAAAAGAATGGAAGCCTTTTGCATTAGTTGAAAAACAAAGCGAGTTTTTTTATAGGTAGCCATTCCTTTTACTTTTCCTTGGGAAAAGGCTGTAATGATATCGATGTTTTGGAGACTAACAGTAGTAATATAATCGTTAGTGATGATAATACCCAGAGGGATGGTATCATACATAACGGAAGCCTGATAAATAATAGGAACGCTAATGATAATTAATAGCTGGTTATCTTCGATCTCTACCCGAGGACGTTCCTCGTCATCTAAAGGATACTTGAGGAAATCGTAAAAAATTCCCGTCATTGCGGCCGCATGCTGTAATTCTTCTTCGCTAGGGTTGGTGATATTTATCCAGGCACCTTTTTCTGGGGATTGTAATTGTACAAGTTCGTCGTTAACAGTTCGGTAGATATTGATCACAATAATCCCTCCTTAGGAGGTGACCTTTCCAAGGTGATTGATCTGGTTCAACCTCCGCCTTATTAATTTTTTTCGTCTACTTCCATAAGGCCCACTGTCCATTCAACCACCTCCAGTAATAAAGAAAACTTGGCTTGCGCCAAGTCTTAGACGCAGGCGTAAGCCTTAGTTGCACTTATACTTTCTGATAGTACAAAAAATTCCTCGCTACTTGACGAGCGAGGAACAACAAGCAATGTTATTTCCCCCTCGTGCAGTTTTGGCTCTATACAACGTAGGTTTTTATCCCAGCTACATTAGGTAACACCTTAGGCCGATGTTGCCTGCTGACCCTTTGGCATCTCTCGATGTTTCAGGGCAGTAGCATATTTTTGTATAGTAACCTCACCTAACGGGAGTTATTCATTTCAATATTATTATATAGCAAGAAGTGGTGTTTGGGAAGTAAAGCTAAGGGAATATTTCTTTTCTGAGAGTCGGCTGAAATCTTCCAATAATTTCTGCAGGTTTTTTCTTTTTGGTGTAGAAAATGAATATTAAAGTCAAACAGGGAGATAATATTCGGAATACCTAAAGATTATTGGGGGCTGGGAACATGGAAAAAATAAAAAGGACGGATCGTTTGGCGGTTTTGTCCACGCTGCTGACAAAAAACCCGAATGTTTTATTTTCTCTTACCAATTTAGTGGAAATAACTGGCGCAGCTAAAAGCACTATCAGCGAGGATCTGGCCATTATTAAAGAAGTATTGGTGCAATTTTCATTGGGGGAGCTTATTTCCATAGCCGGCGCAGCGGGAGGTGTGAAATATCAGCCTGTCCAGTACAGTGATACCACTCTTTCTTTTCTCCAGGAATTGGCGGGTTTTCTTAGTGTTCCCGAGCGCATAATTCCCGGTGGTTTTGTTTACATGACCGATATTATTTATGACCCCAAAATCGTTTGCCGGATTGGCGAAATTTTTTATACCCGGTTTAAAGATACACACCCTGATTATATTGTAACGATGGAAACAAAGGGAATACCTCCTGCCCTTATGACCGCACAAGCGTTTAGTGTGCCCCTCATAATTATTCGAGACGCTAGCAGGGTTACAGAAGGATCTTCTGTGAGCATTAATTATATATCCGGATCAACCAGGCGGATTCAAACGATGTCGCTGTCCCGCAGGGCACTTCCTGGGGGATCCCGGGTCTTAATCATTGATGACTTTATGAAAGGTGGCGGTACCGCCAAAGGAATGCAGGAATTGATGGAAGAGTTTAATGCGCCGGTAATTGGTACGGGAGTTGTGGTTGCTACCCGGGAACCATGTGAGAAACTGGTGCAGAATTATTATTCACTTTTAGAATTGATCGCCATTGATGAATTGCACAAGGAAATTATTATAGAGCCTGCCGGAAATAAAAAACAGTAAAGAAAAAGGGGTACTCTATTTAAACGTGAAAACCAATAATAACAGTTGTTATATTATATATTTTGCTTGGTGATGTATATTTAGGGGAGATTTTGGAAATTTACTTATTGATGGAAGGAATTTTATGGTAAACATAGAATTAAGAAAATATCTAAAAGAGCTTGTGCATAAAAGAAGGGTGGTGAGGGAATGAACGTAACTGATGTGCGTGTGAGAAAGATCCTCTCGGAGGGAAAGATGAAAGCAATTGTCTCTGTCACTATCGATGATGCATTTGTTGTTCATGATGTAAAAGTAGTTGACGGTCAAAACGGATTATTTGTAGCGATGCCAAGCCGGAAGACTCCGGCGGGTGAGTTTCGGGATATTGCCCATCCCATTTCCCAGCAAGCCCGCGATATTATTCAATCAAAAGTATTGGATAAATACCAAGAAGTGCTTGCAGAACAAGAAGCATCTTAAGATAAAAGAATTTTATTAAATTTTTTGGAGCACTTAACTGCTCCATTACTTTTTTCAGGGATATATTACCAAATATTAACGGATAGGAGGCCGGTCAGTTGCCTTTTGTAACAGCATTGATTTTAGCAGCAGGAAAGGGAACAAGAATGAAATCGGATTTGCCGAAAGTACTGCATAAAGTAGGCGGCAAACCTATGGTGGAACACGTTCTTGATGCCGTCCGGAAAGCAGGGATTGAAAAAGCTGTCACTGTTGTGGGACATGAAGCGGATAAAGTAAAGAACGCACTTGGTGACAAAACCGAATATGTCATACAGGAACAGCAGTTAGGAACCGGGCATGCCGTGATGGCCGCTTTGCCTGCTATTAAAGAAAGTAAGGGTACAGTACTGATTGCATGCGGTGATACCCCTCTTATTACAAAAGATACTTTTGATAAACTTTTAAAAGCACATTTTACATCAGGGTCAGTATGCACCATACTTTCCGCAAAAATTACAAATCCTTTTGGATATGGGAGGATCATTAGAAATCCGGATACAAGCGTGGACCGGATTGTTGAGCAGAAAGATGCCCTGCCTCATGAATTGGCAGTGGATGAAATAAATACGGGGACTTATTGTTTTGACCTCAAGTGGTTAAAGGAAGCGATAAATAAACTTACAGTTAATAATGCTCAAGGGGAATACTATCTTACGGACACAGTGGCATTTTTTGTTTCCCAGGGGTTAAAAGTAAATGCATTTATTGTAGAGGACTATCAGGAAACTTTAGGTATCAACAGTAGGGTACAGCTTGCTGAAGCGGAAAAAGTTTTGCGCATGCGGAAAGCAATTCAGTTAATGGAAAGAGGGGTAACGGTGGTTGACCCCCAGTCTACTTTCATTGATGCGGAAGTTGAAATAAACCCTGATACCGTGATAGAGCCGTTTACTTTTATCCGAGGCAAAACAAGAATAGGTAGCAGGTGTACGATCGGCCCTTTTTCAGATATTTCCGATTGTCAAATTCTTGACAATGCCTATGTTAACCGTTCGGTTATCATAGAGTCTATGGTTGGGGAAAATTGTACTATCGGGCCCTTCGCTTACCTTCGACCAGGTACCCGACTGGTTGAGAGGGTAAAAGTTGGTGACTTTGTAGAAATAAAAAACTCGGTAATTGGCGAAGGAAGCAAGGTGCCGCACCTTAGCTATGTGGGAGATGCACAAGTTGGCAGAAACGTTAATATTGGCTGTGGAACGATAACCTGTAATTATGATGGAAAAAAGAAGCACCCAACAAAAATTGATGACGGTGCTTTTATCGGCAGTAATACTAATTTAGTGGCTCCGGCAGAGGTCGGTGAAGGAGCCGTAATTGGCGCCGGTTCTACCATTACAAAAAAAGTCCCTGACTATGCTCTGGCTGTGGGAAGAGCCAAACAGGTTAATATCTCAGAATGGGCTACCAAAAAAGAAGAAAAAAATGAAGATTAAAAGAGATAGGGTTTACCTAAAATGACAAAAAAGTGTTATGAAAAAATGTCGAAAGTAAACAGGATTAAGCAGCTTTAGCACGAATTAAATCAGGGACATGATTTCCGGGAGGTAATGGAGCCCATGAGTGATATGAAGTTAAAACTGTTTTCAGCGAATGCTAATCCCGATTTAGCCCGGGAAATTGCAGATTACCTGGGTTTGAGCCTAGGATCAGCCAAGGTTACCCGTTTTGCGGACGGAGAGATTGGTTTAGCTATTGATGAGAGTGTTCGAGGGGCAGACGTTTTTATTTTACAGCCAACCTGTGCGCCGGTTAATGACCACATGATGGAGTTATTGATAATGATTGATGCAGTTCGCAGGGCCTCTGCCCGGAGAATTACTGCTGTGATACCGTATTATGGCTATGCCCGGCAGGAACGTAAATCCAGGGCGCGGGATCCTATTTCCGCTAAGCTGGTCGCAAATCTTATAACTGCGGCGGGCGCAGGCAGGATTATTGCGATGGATTTGCATGCCAGTGCTATTCAGGGCTTTTTTGATATTCCCGTGGACCATTTGCCCGGTGTACCAATTTTGGCAGAGTATTATAAAAGCAAAGGTTTGGAAAATGTGGTGGTGGTTTCTCCCGATTTAGGAGGAGTGACTCGGGCACGGAACTTGGCCAATCGGTTGGGTGCGGAGATTGCCATTATTGATAAAAGGCGACCTCAACCTAATGTAGCAGAAATTATGAACATTATTGGGGATATTGTGGATAAAACTGTAATTATGGCCGATGATATTATTGATACAGCCGGCACCATTACTTTGGGAGCTAAGGCGTTGTTAGATCTTGGCGCAAAGGAAGTGCATGCTTGCTGTACTCATGCTGTACTTTCTCCCCCTGCCCTTGAGCGGTTGGAAGCATCGGTCATTAAAGAGGTTGTTGTCACCAATACCATTCCCTTTAATCCTCAATATAACGAGGTTTGTAGTAAGATAAAGGTTCTTTCCGTTGCCCCTCTTCTTGGGGAGGCAATTATCAGGATTCACGAAAATCTTTCTGTAAGCAGGCTCTTTGACTAAGTTAAACCCCTCGGTACAGAGGGGTTTACTTATTTTTATTTTTTATCTTCATCTCTTGATAAATCTCCGGTATTTTCTTGAGACGATTTATCTGTTTCTTCTTTCTTGGGTTCGTGGTTGTTTTCTTCATCTCTTGTTAAGTCCTCAGAAACTTCTTGGAGGGCTATAGCTGTTTCTTCTTCTTTTGTTTCATTATTTGTTTCTTGAGGTTCAGCATTTGATTCTCTTTTTATTTTGGTGTCTTCTTCTTCAATATTTGGACTTTCAATGGGGTCCGCCGGGTTTTGCTTATCCTCGTTAGATTTTGAGAGTTTTTCTTCTTCTTCAACCAGCTTGCTGATAGAGTTCTTGATTGCTTTCCCAATTTTTTGAGAACCGGTTACCGTGTTTTCCCAAGCCTTGGCAGTAACTTGTTTTAATTCTTTTACCGTGTTGGTAAGCTGCTTTTCTCCGCATGCCATCTGGTTTTCTGCGCCGTCTGTCGCAATGATCACATTTTTACCTATGGTGACAATTTCCTCGGCAGGGAGAGCTGCTTTTCCTTTTAAAAATCCTTCCAAAAGCCCCCCGCTGATTTCCAGTCGGGTAATTTCACCCTGGATGTTGAACCAAAATTCCTCTACATATCCTAATGTTCTGCCGGCAGCGGTGACAACTTTTGAATTAATCAGGGGAACAGGGTCTTTTAGAAGTTTTAAAATTTGTGGCAGGTTAGCCGGTTTTTCTGCGGTGCCTGATTTATCAACTGTAATGGCATTTTCGCCGATACTGTTTACTCTGTTAAACGGGATAATTTTGTTTTCCCGGAACCATCCCTTTTGGTCAATTACCAGGGCAATAATTTCTTTTTTCTGAGGATCAACCACCAGGTTTTTTACATATCCGATCTGTTCGCCTTCAGAGACACTGAATACGGGTAGGGAAACCACTTTTTTGCTGAGCTTTTCCACCTTAGAAAGACCTCCTTTCTGCACATGGGGCACTCTAAAAAAATATTATGCTTCTTGTGCACAGGATATGCCCCAATAATTGTTTCAGGAAGGAAAAACGGAGCAAAAAGAGGAAATGATATAGCAGTGTAAAACTTAGAGGAGGATTTAGAATGAAACTAATCGTGGGGCTCGGAAATCCCGGTTCCCGTTATGAAATAACCAGGCATAATATAGGATTTATGGTAGTTGATTTATTAGCAGATAAACTTAATATAGATTTTCGTAAAAAAAGTCATTTCTCTGAGATGGCAGAAGGCCGGTTAGGCGGGGAAAAGATAATCCTCTTAAAACCATTGACATATATGAATTTAAGTGGGCAGGCCGTTAGTTCTGCCATGAGTTTTTATAAAATAGAGTTTTCTAATTTGCTGGTTGTTTTTGATGATATGGACTTGGACATTGGTCGTTTAAGAATTCGACCTAATGGAAGTGCCGGGGGACATAAAGGGATGGGTTCAATTATTCGGATGTTGGGGAGTGAAGAATTACCCCGGTTGCGTGTCGGCATTGGGCATCCAGAATATCAACCTGTAACCGATTTTGTACTAAGGCCCTTTTCAGATGATGAATGGGCAGAGGAAAAAAAGGCAATTACAAATGCTGCTGATGCCATACTATTATGGATAGAGGAGGGTATCATAACAGCGATGAATAAATATAATTCTTCCGGGAAAGCCGAATGAGATCATTAAACCAAGGATGTTGACCCCTTGACTTGTGCCTATGGGAACAAATATACTAAGAAAGAAATGATGAGGGATACTTGTTTTCATATTACAGGTATTATGACATTCTTCACGCGCGGTCTTTTGGATCGGGCTTATTTCGGTTTTTACCTATAGTTAGGACTTCTTTGGAACAAGAAATTCTTAAATCGGAGGATGTTATGCCACTAACCCCAATAACTGTACCATGGAAAGAAATTACCGAATATCAAAAGATAAAATCAAAATTGTTCCCGGGATCTGTACAACTGTTAGTGGGTCTTAGCGGCCTTCCCCGGGCAGCTTGGACGGCTGCTCTTTATGAGGAGATAAAATCCCCTGTGATGGTTGTCACATCTACACCGGAAGCAGCACGGATATTTTATGAGAATCTGGCTGCCGTCAAGCCGGGAGATCAGGTTTTGTATTTTCCTTCGCTTGAGCTTCTTCCTTATGAAGTGCGTGCCAGAAATACTGAAATAGAGCGGCATAGGATTTCTACATTAACTAAACTTTCCCAAAAGGAACCCGTATTAGTGGTTGCGCCTCTTCAATCACTCATGCGAAAAACAATACCTCCCAACGTATTTTTCAAATTTACATTAACCCTGACTGTCGGCCGGCGAGTTAATCTTAGCCAATTAACGAGTACCCTGATTAACATGGGATATACCAAAGAGTATATGGTGGAAGTGCCGGGTACTTTCAGCACCCGTGGGGGAATCATTGACATTTTTCCATATACGGAGGAATATCCTTTTAGGATTGAACTTTTTGATGATGAGATAGATTCTATCAGAAATTTTGATCTTGCCAATCAGCGTTCCCTCCATGAAAAACAAACAGCCATGATAACGCCGGCCCGTGAGTTGCCTGCTGAGCCGGAAACACTGATAAAAGCAGGGGAAACTCTGTCCCAGGAATTGGAAAAGGTTCTTCCTTCATACTCCGGAATGAAACGCAGGCATTTGCGGGATTCCTTTTCTCCTTATATTGAACAAATGAGAGAGGGCTTATGGAATGGAGGAATGGAGCAATTTCTTTTACATATTTATCCTGATGCTGCTTCTCCACTAGAATATCTTTTTGATCAAGGGTTGGTAATACTCGATGAACCGGACCGGATTACTCAGGAAGCGGAAACGGTTTTGGCAGAAAATCATTCTTTGTATTTTGATCTCCTTGTGGATGGAAAAATACTTCCCTCCTTCGCAGAGAATTTTCTAACTAAAGCGACGTATAAAGAAACATTGGTGAAAAGCCCCATGCTCTTGTTTTCCCATCTGCCGGAGGACGGAGGGTTTGATCTTACCAACAAGTATTTTATCCCTACCCGTGAACTGCCTTCTTATAAAGGAAATTTTCCCCGGCTGAAAGAGGATTTAAAATTTTATCTCGAGAAGGGTTACCGGGTGGTGGTGTCTGCAAGTTCCTCAATTAGAGTGAATAAAATGAAAGAGTTATTATCCGACTTGGGAGCGGAACGTGCCGAGGTTATTCATGCCGGTTTTTCCCGGGGATTTGAGTGCGCAGCTATTAAGATGCTGCTTTTCAGCGAAACTGATATTTTAGGGCAAACCATTCAGACCAAATCTCGGCGGCGGTCGAGAAAGGGAGAGAAGATAGCCACGTTTCTTGATTTAAAGGAAAGGGATTATGTAGTTCATGTAAATCATGGCATTGGGCGTTACCTTGGTGTAAAACGGCTGCAGATTGGTGATGCTCAGCGGGATTATTTATATATTCAGTATTCCGGAGAAGACAAATTGTATGTTCCGACGGATCAGGTTGATTTGATCCAGAAATATATTGGGGATGAAGGGCATGCTCCGAAGCTTTATAAACTGGGAGGCAATGAGTGGAACCGGGTAAAGAACAAAGTTCGCCATTCCGTTCAAGACATGGCAAAAGAACTTCTTGCTCTTTACGCTGCCAGGGAGGCTGTCCGGGGCCATGCTTTTTCTCCGGATACAGTTTGGCAGCAGGAATTTGAAGATGCTTTTCCCTATCCGGAAACCCCTGATCAATTGCGGGCAGTGGAAGAAATAAAAAAAGATATGGAAAGACAAAAGCCTATGGATCGGCTGCTATGCGGCGATGTAGGTTACGGGAAAACGGAGGTAGCGCTAAGAGCGGCTTTTAAAGCGATCATGGATGGGAAACAGGTCGCCCTTTTGGTTCCGACAACAGTACTTGCCGAACAACACCAGCGTACTTTTCAGGAGCGGTTTAGTGGATTTCCGGTAAAAGTAGGTGTTCTCAGCAGATTTAAAAGTACAAAGGCGGTTACTCAGACGTTAAATGGTTTGACTCAGGGTACGGTGGATATTGTTATCGGCACCCATCGTTTGTTGTCCCATGACGTGAAGTTTAAAGATTTGGGACTTCTTATTATTGATGAGGAACAGAGATTTGGTGTTGCCCATAAGGAGAAAATCAAAAGTCTTAAACAAAATGTCGATGTGTTGACATTGTCGGCAACACCCATTCCCCGTACGCTGCATATGTCACTGCTGGGAGTACGTGATA
>JAQVXR010000144.1 GCA_028709045.1 Desulfitobacteriaceae bacterium
TCCCCGACTTTACTTTCTCATATATTTCATGTTCCCGTTCAAAGTGGATACTTAATTGTTCCAGCACCGGCTCCAGCACGCCACCTGTTTCACCTGTTTCGATCATGTTAATGAAAATTTCCGGAAAAATTTTAGGAAATGACCGGAACGAATCTGCGATAGATCTTCCACTTTCCAAGTAATTAATTACATCGGCAAGTACGGTTTTGAAAAGCTCTTTATCAGACTGTTTTTTTAAAATATCGATACAGGTAAGAATTGGTACACCGGCATTAATCATAGCGGCAAACTGTCGACAAAAAACTGCCAGATCTTTAGCTGTAACAGTTCTTCTCAATTGGGGCAAAGAAATTTGAAAATCGGTTGCTTTTTGGGGAACAATCTCAACAATAAAAAATTTCCTGAGGCGCAGGTACTCAGCCACTGCATGTTCATTTTCCGCCTCGATTCTCCCGCTGGACATTCTTCCGGCCAAATCATACGCCTTATATATGTATACTGCCATTGCATGCCACTCCGATTCTAATTTCTAAAATATCTATTATAGTTGCTAACTTTTATAAATTACTTCTAAATTTTATAATTTATCTCTTTTTTCTTTATAAAAAGTCAAAAAGTAGCTGCATCTCCTCCGATGCAGCTACTCTTTAAAGTCCCTGGAGAATGTAGGCAATTTTCTTAGACCTACTTTTAAGTGCTCTTGGAAAAACCACGAATGGTGGCAACTTAAGGCACTTGAAAACTCACAGGCTATATTATTCTTCCAATTTTAGGAAATTCCTTCTTGATATCCAATTATTTTTATAAAATAATTAGGAAGCATTAAAACCCCCGGAAGCAACTTCATCCCAGCTGATGATTCCTTTGCCCACCAATTCTTTTATGGAGTCTTTCAAAGTCTGCATTCCGTATTGACTACCAGCTTGAATCAGAGAAGTCAACTGGTGGGTTTTTCCCTCTCGAATTAAAGTTCGCACGGCCGGCGTACTGATTAAAACCTCAACTGCTGCAGCTCTACCCTGCCGGTCTGCCCGTCGGACAAGAACCTGGGATACAACTCCCTGAATTGTATCAGCAAGTTGTATTCGAATCTGCTGTTGTTGATGAGGCGGAAAGACATCAATGATCCGCTCGACGGTTTGAACTGCCCCGGAAGTATGCAATGAAGCTAATACCAGGTGTCCGGTCTCTGCTGCTGTCAGAGCAGTAGATATCGTATCTAAATCACGCATTTCACCAATCATCAGCACATCGGGATCTTCACGCAAGGCATCTTTTAATGCAACATTAAAAGATGGGGAATCCAAACCGATCTCCCTCTGGTTAACAATACAATTCTGATGCCAATGCAGATACTCAATTGGATCTTCCAGCGTCAGGATATGACTTTTCTTTTCCTGATTAATCAAATTAATCATAGCTGCCAGAGTAGTAGATTTACCGCTTCCCGCAGGCCCTGTAATAAGAACAAGACCTTTTGGCCTTCTTGCCAGTTTGGCTAATACCGGGGGCATGCCAATCTGGTCTAGAGACGGAATCTCCGAATTAACTACTCGAATAGAAGCACAATACGATCCCCTCTGTCGAAAAATGTTTACTCGAAACCGGCTAACTCCGGGAATGGCATAAGCAAAATCTACCTCCCCATCCTTCTCAAACATGGCCTTTAGTTGGTCATTCATCATTTCACGAGACATTTTTTCCGTGTCTTCCGGACGCAATACAGGCCAAGATTCCTGACGAAAAATTTCTCCATTGAGACGGAATACCGGTGCACTGCCTACTGTCAAGTGAACATCCGATGCTCCAGCATATTTTGCTTTCAGAAGAATTTCCTTCATTTCCAATGTTTGCATTTTTCACCCCTCCACTAAAGCAACTCTCATAACTTCTTCAATTGTGGTTAATCCGATCAGTACTTTTTGGATTCCATCCTGGGTAATCCCAACCATACCCTGTTGCACAGCAGAATGCTTTATTTCCTCTGCGGATGCCCGTGCAGTAATCATATTACGCTGCACCTGGGTTATGGGTAAAAGTTCTTGAATCGCAATCCGTCCAAAATACCCAGTCTGTGCGCAGTAGGAACATCCCGATCCCCTATAAAGAGTAACCGGCACTTTGTCAGGGATTCCAAGAAAATCACGTTCAACACAGTTATCCGGCAGTTGATAAGATTTTTTGCACCATGGACATATCACCCGCACCAAACGTTGAGCCAAAACAGCAATTACAGAAGATGCTACCAAGAACGGTTCCACTTCCATATCAATTAATCGAGGCAAAGCCCCTGCGGCATCATTGGTATGAAGAGTACTGAATACCAGGTGTCCTGTGGTCGCTGCCCGCACAGCGATCCTTGCCGTTTCGTTATCTCGAATTTCTCCCACCATGACAATATCCGGATCTTGACGGAGAATCGCCCTTAAACCTTTGGCAAAAGTAAGACCTGCTTTATTATTAACTTTGATCTGGTTGATATTGTCTAAAACATACTCTACCGGATCCTCAATCGTAATAATGTTTTTTTCCGGAGAATTAATCTCGTTTAGCGTGGAATAAAGTGTTGTTGTTTTTCCCGAACCTGTCGGACCGGTAATAAGTACCATACCGTTAGACCGGAAAATAATTTTTCGATATATTTCTAATATTTCAGGGGAAAACCCCAACCGGTTAAGGGTAACGGCAACAGCGCTTTTGTCTAATATCCGAATTACAACTTTCTCTCCAAAAACAGTAGGTATTGAGGATACTCTTAAATCAATGTTTTCTTTGTTGACTATTACCTGAATCCTTCCATCCAGGGGAATTCTCTTTTCCGCAATATCCATATCAGCCATAATTTTTATTCTGGAAACAACAGAAGCCAACGATTGCCGGGGCAGGATCATCGCATCCCTCAGTACGCCATCGATTCGATAGCGAATACGCACATCATGTGACCTGGGTTCAATATGGATATCACTTGCTCTTTCTTTGACAGCTTGTTGAATTAATGAATTAACAATTTTGATAGTAGGAGCCTCATCTATTAGGACATCGGAAACCTCATTTAAATTAAAGGTCGGCGCATTAATTATTGGCAGCTCTTCAAACTCTCTGACCGCTCTCTTAATCAGGTCTTGAAATCCAAACAGCTTCTGCAAAGCCCAGTTAATTTCTTTTTCTGTGGCCAGAACAGGTTCAATTTCACATCCTGTGGCAATATGCAAATCATCAAGTACTACTACATTTAAAGGATCGATCATAGCAACCGTAAGCTTATTTCCTGCTTTTTTAACAGGCACAACTTGGTGCTGGCGAATAATCATTTCCGGAACTAATTTTATGATATCCGGCATCAATATGACATTACCAAGCTTAATTTTCGAAATACCCAACTGTACCTCGAGCACATTGGCAATATCCTGTTCTGTAACAAATCCTAGCTTAATCAGCACCTGTCCTAAACGCTCGTCGGTATTTTTTTGAACCTTTAGGGCTTTTGCCAGTTGGAAATTGTCGATGATCTTTTCTTCGATTAGAATGTCTCCTATTTTTTTTTTCGACTCCATCGACATCATGTTCCCTGCTTAAAATTATAAACTATAAATTTCCACCATTAAATCGTAATTCCTGCAAATTATTACTACAAAAAAAAACACAACTCTTGTCGTGCTAAAGAATTTATCTCTATTATTCTTTTCTTATGCACCAAATTTATCTGTCAAAAACCTCCAGAGACCTTTTTGCTGTTCTTCCGTTAACCTCTCTTCAATCTTTTCTTTTTCCCTACGCAGCAATTCCAATTGACGGGCTAAATTTTTGCTTTCTTCCCTGGTCTTCTGCAATTCCTGTATTATTGCGGAAAACATAAAAAATACAGTGGTCTTAAAATTTTGCTCCAATCCTAAAGCACTTGTCAAAGTACGTTCCAATTCCAGACGTCTCTTTGCTCCCTTAATAGTATATAACTCTGCATAAAGAAGTTCCTTAATTTGGGCAAAAACTTCCAGGTGTTCTTCAGTATATCTGACCCTTTGGCCTTTCGGACAATTTATTTTTAAGAATTCACTAAATTCTTTTTCCCAATACCGTATAGTGCTAATTTCAGTCTGTAAAACGCTGCTCACCTGGTCAATTGTCAGACTAGGTTCCAAATGGCAATTCCCCCCTTCTTTTTTTAATATTTCCCCGGGAAGATACCTTTTCCTTTTATAAAAAATAAGAACTTTCCGAGTTGTTGCAACAAATATAATACCATTTTACAATCATGTGAAAATTTATTTTACTAACCAACATGATTTTACATCCCTTTGTCCCAAAGGATACTAGGATTATCGTTTTTTAGATTTTATCCGATAGCGAACAGTTCTAAGACTCCCTCTTCTTTTTAAGAGGGAGATATGAACTATGTTTATTTTCTTTTAGGTTCCCTTCTAAAACGGCTCTCATAATATCTACCGGTGCCTCCTGCCCAGTCCACAAACGAAAAGCCTCCGCACCTTGGTAGAGCAGCATACCCAATCCCGGCACCACCTGACAACCCATGGTAGAAGCCTGTTTAAGAAACAGTGTCTCAAGGGGATGATAGACAATATCGCAAACTATATGTTTCCTGTTTAAACACGAAATATATCCGTCCAAAAGGGATCCTGGGATGTGGCTCATACCGACAGAGGTGGCATTGACAATCAAGTCGGCAGTTCTAATTTCCTTTTCAATATCTTTCGAATCATTCTCATATACTCTTACCGTTATCCCCAGCTGTTTCAGCATTACCGCTACCGACTCAGCCCGATCCGGATTTCTGTTGATAATTATAATTTCCCTGGCTCCTGACGTTCCCAATGCCGCAGTAACTGCCCGGGCAGCCCCTCCGGCGCCAAAAATTATCACTTTTTGCTTTTTAGGTTTTGCTCCTATATTTTCTTCTAATGAGCGTAAAAATCCAATCCCATCGGTATTGAAGCCGGTCAGACTTTCCCGGTCATTTACCACAACATTAACGGCTCCTACCAGCCGAGCTTGGCTATCCAATTGGTCCATAAACGGAATGACTTTCTCTTTTAAAGGAATGGTCACGTTGACACCACAAAAATTTAAAACTTTTAAGGCGGAAACAGCTTCCGGTAAACTCGAAGGGGAGATTTCAAAAGCATGGTAAGCAAATTTTTCCTCAAGGCCAAGTGCTTTTATTGCTGCCTGGTGCATTAACGGGGAAAGGGAGTGGTGCACCGGATGCCCGAATAGTCCCAAGAGACGCATAATACAAACCTCTCTCCTAAAAATTATTAATGATTATAACTAACTTTGACATTTGGAGAAAAAATAAAAAGGCTTTAAACCAAGCCTTTCTAACTTCGACCCAATTCCAATTTTTCCTTTTGGCCAAAATATAAAGTAACCCGAACCCCGTCAACCAACCGGCAGAGTCCAACATCCGCCAGCTCGCACTGGTTTAGTTCCGGGTTATTCTCCCTTATTTCCTTGACCTTCCTCTTGACTTCTTTCATTAAACCCAATGCATTTTTCTCAGCCGGGTAGTAGATAAAAAAAGTGACTTTCCGGGTTTCACCCATCACGAAGCCCCCAACATCTTTTAGATAAGTCTATCCAACTACCCCAATTTTTATAACTATTTTTAGGTTCTATGTTTGATTCCCAGTCTTTTTAACGCCAAATTCTCAATACGCCGCATGATTCTCGTCCCGATATACTCCTTGGAACTTATAGGAGAAACTAAAATTGTATATAAACCCATCCTGTTTCCCCCAAGAATATCCGTAAAAATTTGATCCCCAACAACTACCGTTTCCTGAGGAGTGGAACCCAATACTTCAAGGGCTTTGCGAAATGCCCGCCGTCTTGGTTTGGTCGCCTTTGCCACAAAAGGAATTCCCAATTTTTCGGCCGCTTCCATCACCCTGGGTCCTTTATTATTGGATACCAGGCAAGCAGAGATTTCATGGTTCCTTAAAAGTTCAAACCATTCTATAATATCATCTTTGATATCCGGATTGTTCCATTCTGTAATGGTATTATCCAAATCAAAAATCATCGCTTTTTTTTGCATCGCATTCAATTTATCAAGTGGTATATCTATTACTTTCGCTATAAATAAATCAGGTACCAGCTTGTGAGTCTTCATATTTTCTCCCCTTTGTTTCAGCTGCCCATATTATATAACAGTCTTGAAGGGGAATCCAGTTTATATATTATAATTGCTGTCAGCCATTTCCTTAACCAGCTTCTGAATAGCCTTTTTTTCAATTCTGGATACATAGGACCGTGAGATGCCTAATTTACGGGCAATCTCCCGCTGGGTGCGCCGAAAACCATTACAAAGACCGTAGCGCAGCTTTAATACATACTGTTCCCGTTTTTCTAACTTATCAACTTTCTCCATTAGGTATTTCTGTTCATAAAAAGCTTCCACGGAATCGGCAATAACATCTGTTTCAGTTCCCAGGACATCCATCAGGGAAACTTCATT
>JAQVXR010000145.1 GCA_028709045.1 Desulfitobacteriaceae bacterium
TAGGAGGAAGTACCGGTTTGAGACATTTTGTTATGGGCCTTTGAGTTGTAAATTATATAAAGCAGGGCCAAATAGGAAAGTTGAAGGCCGGGGCGGGATGGTGTATGTGGAGGAAGATTGGGTTGATGAAGCTAATGTGGCGCATAGAGGGATGGATGAGTAACAAGTAAAAAGGTAGTGTTTTCCCGGCCAAGAATGCCGAATAAAAGAAGTAAAAGTTGTGATGTGGAGGTGAACTCTTCGACATGTCAACAACAGATAATTTCTTTGCAACACCGAGTGAAAAGTCGAAAGTTAAGACTCTTATTGTAACGGAATTTTTGAAAGCATATTTTCCAATTATTAATCGTTCTGTTGGGAAGGAAAAAAAAGAGATTATTTATATAGATCTTTTTTGTGGTCCGGGAAAATATAAAGATGGTCATCCATCAACTCCTTTGGCATTATTGGATTTAGTTAATAACTTTAGGGATGACAATATTAGAAAAAAGCTCAGGGTAGTCTTTAATGATGAAAATGAAAAATATATAGACCAGCTTCGAACAATTGTTAATAATCATGATGTTGTTTCAAAACTAACTTATCCAGTAGAAATTACGAATTTAAGGGCGAGTGATGTTAACATAAGAGTGCACACCTTTAAAAAATGTCCTATTTTTTCATTTATTGATCCTTGGGGATATAAAGATGTTTCAGTAGCACAAACATGGGAGCTTGTTGAAAATATTGGCTCGGATTGTGTACTTTTCTTTAACTCTAACCGATTTATTATGGATATTAATAAGGAAAACCAACTGTGTCACTTCTTACCGATTTTCGGGGGGCAACTTGAAGAGGTTGGAAAGACTGTTAACAATAATTTGCTTGGGCAAAAAGAAAAAGCAGAAAGAATTGTTGAATTGTTTTCCCGGAACCTTATTCATGAAATGTCAAAATCAAAATATTCCGGCTACACACTTTATGTTTTACCTTTCGGTTTTGAGGCAGATGACAAAGAAAAAATAAGCCATCATATAGTTTTTATTACAAAAAGTCATAAAGCCATAACGGAAATGAAAAAAGTAATGATAAAACATAGTAATACAAATCATTATTCACTATTATTCGACAGCAAGGATCAGTTACAGATAGCCCTTTTTCACAGGGAAACCTTTATAAAAGAGGGAATCATGGAAGCGGTTAGAAATAGTATTAGTGTAGATGCTAACTTCTTCAATAAGATCTGGACTATTGATAACCTATTAGAAGCCTTAGATAGATATAATATGAAATTGAATTACCAGGTAACTCCTTATTCAAGAGAAGAGGTTAAAAATGTAGTTGAACAATGGGACAAAGATGATTTTGTTGAAATAATTATACCCAAAGGACGGCTTAGAAAAAGAATTACATATGAAAGAAAATTTAAACTAAAAAAAGAATTGCTGGTGTAGTTATTATGTCAAATAGAACTAAAATTGAATGGACAGACAGTTCATGGAATCCAGTAACCGGATGCACAAAGATATCTAGCGGCTGCGAGAATTGCTATGCAGCAACTTTTGCAAAAAGGCTTAAGGCCATGCATAACCCAAGATATAGAAACGGGTTTGAGGTTACTGTACATGAGGATTTAATACAGACACCGTTAACTTGGAAATCACCAAGAAAGATATTTGTAAATTCTATGTCAGACCTCTTCCATGAAGAGTTGTCGGATGAAATTATTTTAAGAATCTTTGATACTATGAATAAGGCTGACTGGCATATTTTTCAAGTTTTAACTAAAAGATCGAAACGTCTAAAAGAACTTTCTTGCAAAATTAACTGGACTAACAACATTTGGATGGGTGTAACAGTTGAAAATGAAGAAAGTTTATATCGTGCGGAAGATTTGAAAAAAACCGGTGCTAAAATAAAATTTATTTCTGCAGAACCCCTTTTAACTGCTTTAGATTCATTAAACCTAGAAGGAATCGATTGGATTATAGTAGGCGGTGAATCTGGCCATCATAGCCGGCCAATGGAAAAAGAATGGGTTGTCAATATTAGGAATAATGCGCACAAAACAAACGTTCCTTTTTTCTTTAAGCAGTGGGGCGGTAAAAATAAAAAAAAGGCTGGAAGATTGCTGGATGGCAGGACCTATGATGAATATCCTGAGGTAATTAGCATAGATTAAGGGGGTGCAAAGTATGGATTATGATTTAGAAAGAAATGAACTGATTGTGCAGACAAACAACGAGTTCTCACCAACAATGCTAGATTTTGAACAAAAGATGATGAGTGTCTATCAAGCGGTAGGCCTTCCGATTAATGATGTGCTCGTACCTGTTCAGGAGCGGAGAAAAGTGTTCAAAAACTTTATGGATGTTCTTGAATATGTCCCGGAACCACAGCTTGAGTCGGCACATTTTATAACAAAATTTATGACAGCAGCGAGCGTAGGCCTTTTTGATTCTGCCCTAAACCACTTGTGGGTTGAAACTATAAAGCAATTGAAGATTAGAATTCAACAATATGACATTGATTACTTCTTTGATGTTGCCATCCCTTCGGAGCGGAGAGATGAGTTTACCACCCTGGAGGATTTAGATAAAGTTCAAGATACGGAGCTACTAGAAGGTGCAAGAGCTATTGAATTACTATCGGAAAAGGGCTACAAACAACTTGATCATATTAAATTTATGCTCGGTTATATAGAACGTGATAGCTCACATCAGGCAGAAATTAGTGGAACACAACTAATCTCCTGGCTTGAGGTGTGTATCCGAGAAGTCATAACCCTAGAGATCCCTGCCGCAACCATTCAAACTCAAATTTTGCTCCGAGATATAAGAGAAGGTCTATTATCTGAAACTAATGTAATAAATGCCCTGGCTTTTATCGGGGGTATTCCTGTTAAACTAGCTAATGTGCTAGCAAAAGGCATTTATGGATTATATCTTCGTAAAGATGCAGGTTCCCACATAACGATAAACGTGAAAAGGCTAATGCCCGAATTATGGGAGCATATAGATTCTGCCACCAAGAACGAATTTGCTACCTCTTACGCCATATATATGGTTAACGGCGAAAAGGAAAAAGCAAAGCTTGCACGAGCATTTATATCAATTGTTGGCGGTGAAGAATACCTGCCTGATAATGTCAGATCTTATGAGCTAAAGATTGCACTTAACCAATTACTTTCAATGCATCGGGGTACAAATAATTTTTATAATGAGCCTCAATTTGCTCGTCAAGTAGAGCGGCTGGTAGGAAAGCAAAAAGTACCTACTCAACTGGACCGCGATTACGTTATTACTATGGTAGATGTTTTTTTGACTAATGGCTATGGTGTCTGCTGGGCTGCAGATCCAATTTATCGTAACTTGATAGAGCGATTTAATGAAATACAAGCCTTTATTGCAGCCACCTCTTTTAACGTTGAACGAATTACGAATAAGTTAAACAAATCTTTATGTGCAGATAAATATCGGGAGATGCTTGATATTCTTAAGTCCAATGCTTCCCACCCTGCTTTATTGGAATTTATTGATTACGTGTTGGGCTATAAAGGCCATTATAGTAATTTAGCCCTAGAAACCAAGGTAAGGAATCAGGTCCAGGCACTACGGTTACGGTATAGAATATAAAGAGGGGAAGGTTATTATAATCGCCTCCGCTTAAAGATTTAGAGAAAGGCAACCGAAAAATTGATTGTATATTTGAGTATCTATCTTCGATAACCCAAACATGCTAGAATTGTACTTGGACCACTTCTGGTAGTAATTGTATGTGTTTTCTGCAACAGGGTTTGAAACATTAAACAGGTTTTTAATTTGGTCCTGATCTATATCATTAGTTCTATCTAGGGCATAAACGAGGACAGGTGGAACTAAAATATATCCCGCGAAAAAATTAGCTTCAATTTCTGCAACATCATCGTCTTCAAAGTGATCCAGCATAATGTGCCCAATTTCATGCATAATGGTGAAACGGACGCGAGTAGGTATTTGATAGTCGTTATAATAAATCGTTTTATCTAGTGTGAACCCTTCCTCGCTTAGCTGGATGCAGGCCGACTGCTTTTTTAATGGTAACAACGAATATGGAACATAGTTAATGCCCAGTTCATCTGCTAATTTAAATCCACATATTGGGATTTCTCGCACGTTTCCCTTGGTCAGCGTATATGCCACAATTTCTTTAATTTCTTCATATCTTTGAAATGTTACATCCAATCACCACATCCCCCTACTTCTCTAGAAGAGTTTTTATAAGCTCTTGTTTTTTTTCTGCAGTCATTTTGCTCGCATTACGGGCAATAAGTCGATGTAATTTCAAAAATTCGCTTTCATCATCTGTTGCTTTTTCTAGCCCTAAAAGGTCATCAGCAGTAGTATTTAAGGCAGAGGCTATTTTTGCAAGCACATCAGCTTTTGGCTTACGCTCATTTCTAACATATCGGGAAACAGTCATTTCAGTAGAACCAATTTTGGCTGCCAATTCTCTTTGATTCATGTTTTTTTCCTTTAAAAGTTGAGCAATTCTATCTCCAATTGTACTCATTTCATCACCCCTTTCTTAACCAAAAGTATAACACGACTAACCAAATATGTCAATATAAATGGTTAATTATTCATTGACAACTAACCGAACGTGATATATTATTATATTATAAGACAAGCAGGAGGAATAAAAATGAATGTGCGATTACTTAAAGCGAAACGTGTGGAACATGATATGTTACAGTCAGAGCTTGGCTATATATTGGGAATCACTCCAAAATCTGCATGCCAAAAAGAGAACAGTGTGCGGTGTAGATATACAGTGGAAGAAATGTTAAAAATTACGGAATGTCTTAAATTAACCGGTGAAGAATTTGACGAAATTTTTTTTGACGGGAAACTAACCGAATGTATTAATGATGGTCGGAAAAATAACATTTTGTAATATAGAATACAAGTTTACTTGAATTGAGTAGCTAGTATTAACAAGAAAATTTCACAGAGAGGAGGTCATATATGGCTGAGCAGGTTAAATGCCAAAATTGTGGACGTCGTCTTTTTGATAAGGATGAGGATGCAATGGGAGAAATTTTCATAAAATGTCCAAATTGCCGAAACGTCTTAAGTATTAAGCTTAACCGGGAAGTTAAAAAAACGAAAAGAAATAATTGTGCTATACCGAGCAAAGGAGTCAGCTGAACTACCAAATGGCCGGATAGCTACTTTTAATTAAGTAGTTATTCGGCCTATTTTTTTTACCTTTTTAGGTTTTAAACATAAAAAACCAATATCTAAGTACCGAGCAACGGAGTCGGATGAACTACCAAATGGCCGGACACTAGCTATTTTTTAGCTGTTGTCCGGCCATTTTTTTTGTCCATTTTTAGCTTCCAACTCCTTCCTCGGACCCAAGATTCCAAGGAGGAAATAAGTAATGAGTAAAGAGATTAAAATTGGAAAATTGTCGGTCCCGGTTAGTGAAGAGATTTACAAGGAGTACTACAAAATGCGTAGGCGTGAGAGGTACATGGAAGAGGATATCAAGTTAGGCCGTATTGATATTGATCCTGAAACTGGGGCACCCACATTTATCCCCAGTAAAGAGGACTCCATTGAGCGACTTATGGAGTTGGGTGCAGATTTTGTAGATGAACAACCATCAATTGAAGATATCCTCTGCGATAAAGCCACCCTCCTATTATTGCAGGAAGCTTTAAAAGAGTTAAATCGTGAGGAGCAAGAGCTCCTTCAAGCCCTCTATCATAAAAACCTTACCGTGAGAGAGGTAGCCAAACAGGAAAACACCTCCCATGTGACTGTTATAAAGCGCAGAGACAAGATTTTAGCTAAGCTCAGAAAGTTTTTTACATAAGTCGGTTACCAAACTGCCCTCCCCATTGGCTAGTAAGTGAGGGGCTTACCCCCAAATTAAAAAATGAGGAGGTTAAAAGAAAAATGAATGAGCTGATAAAAGTTGACTACAGCAACCAGGAACCAACCGTATCAGCCAGGGAACTGCATGAGTTTCTGGAGGTGAAGACCAAATATGGCGATTGGTTTCACCGCATGAGAGAGTACGGATTTACCGAAGGCATCGACTTCATATTGGTTGCTCAAAAAAGAGAAACCAATAATCCTAGAAATCCCTACACCGAATATTTGGACCATCAGCTAACCATACCGATGGCCAAAGAGCTATGCATGATCCAAAGAACGGAAAGAGGGAAAATAGCTCGTCAGTATTTTCTCTCCGTAGAAAAAGCGTGGAATACTCCGAAGATGGTAATGTCCAGAGCTCTAAAATTAGCGGACAAAACAATCAAAGACCTGAAGGTTGAAAACTCCCGGTTATTAGTGGTCAATGCCAATTTGCAGCCCAAGGCAGAATATTTTGATGAACTGGTAGACAGAAACCTACTGACCAACTTTAGGGATACAGCCAAGGAACTAAAGATACGGGAAAAAGTGTTTATCAGGTTCC
>JAQVXR010000146.1 GCA_028709045.1 Desulfitobacteriaceae bacterium
TCGCAGGCACAGCTTAAACAAGCCCCCACACCGCACCCCATATACTCTTCCAGGGATACTTGCCCGGGAATCTGCCTTTTGGCACAGCTTTTTTCAATCTCAGCTAGCATCGGTCCGGGACCGCAGGTATAAACATAATCCACATCCGTTTTCATTAAATAATCTTCGAAAAGTTCAGTTACATACCCTTTCAAACCTTCAGTTCCGTCATTGGTGGAAACCCGGACCCGGCACCCAATGGCAGAGAATTTATCCACTGCTAAGACCGATTCCACTGAGCGACTGCCAATTAAAACAGTAACGCTTTTCCCCGACGAAATCAGCCCGCCGGCCAATGGATAAAGAGGAGCGATTCCAATACCACCCCCGACAAGGACCGCCTCCTCACCGGAAAAATCTAAGTTAAAACCTTTACCTAATGGCCCCATCACATCGATCTTCTCGCCTGCCGTTTTTTGACTCAAAAGCTCAGTCCCTGCTCCTCTAACTTGATAAAGAAGACTAACGCTACCGTGTTTTGAGTCAATTTCATGCAAGCTAAGCGGTCTGCGTAGCAATGGGTAAGTACCGGTGTTCACTCTCACATGAAGAAATTGTCCCGGCAATGCCCGGCAAGCCACCTCCGGGGCTGATAATTTCATGAAATAATAACCGGGAGCAACTTGCTTGTTTTCAATGATTTCTGTCAAAAACTGCATTCTAATTATCTCCCTTATTTGATAACATAGTCCTGCAAAGGAATCAAGCGAAAGTCTTCTCCCTTGGTTAATGAACGCAGTACATGAAGAAGCACTCGCACCGTATCCAGTGAAGTAATGCAGGGAATCCCTATTTCCACAGCTGCCCGGCGGATCCTAAAACCATCCCGTTCCGGGTGCTTCCCTTTGGTTAAGGTATTAATAACAAAATGGATTTTATTCTCCCGGATCAAATCGACAATATTAGGCGGGCCTTCCGCCAACTTATTTACCCGTTCAACGGGGAGTCCGGCTTTCTCTAACGATGTGGCAGTGCCTGACGTAGCGCATAAGTTGAATCCGATATCTCGGAAAGCACGGAGAAGAGGTATCGCTTCTTCTTTATCCTTGTCGGCAATAGTTGCCAGGATTTTCCCTCTCAAAGGAATATCCACTCCCGCTGCTGTCATTCCTTTATACAATGCTCTGGCAAAATTCTTATCCACACCCATTACTTCTCCGGTAGACTTCATTTCCGGCCCCAGTGATGTGTCCACCTCTAATAACTTGGCAAAAGAGAATACCGGAACCTTCACTGCAATATAAGGAGGTCTTTCAGATAAACCACCCTTGTAACCCTGATCCTTTAATGTTTTTCCCAAAGCAACCTTTGTGGCAATGTTCACCATCGGAATACCGGTGATCTTGCTTAAATAAGGCACCGTCCGGCTGGAACGCGGATTTACTTCCAACACATATACCTGATTATCATGGACAACAAATTGAATATTGATTAATCCTTTTACCTTGAGTTCCAAAGCCAAACGGGTGGTATAATCCACAATCTGTTCGATTACATAAGGAGGAAGGGAGTGACTAGGGTAAACAGCAATACTGTCTCCTGAGTGAATTCCCGCCCGTTCAATGTGTTCCATAATCCCGGGAATGAGTACTTCCCTGCCGTCACAGATAGCATCTACTTCTACTTCCCGACCCATCACATATTTGTCTACCAGCACCGGATGCTTATTGGAAACTTGAACGGCAGATGACATATAACCGAGTAAATCTTCATTGTTATAAACGATCTCCATCGCCCGGCCTCCCAGAACATAAGACGGCCGCACCAGTACCGGGTAGCCGATTTCTCCGGCAATTGCCAAGGCTTCCTCTACACTTACGGCGGTCCTGCCCGCCGGTTTCGGAATACCCATTTCCAACAGTAAATGGTCGAATCGGTCCCTGTCCTCCGCCCGGTCAATATCTTCAACTGAAGTGCCAAGAATTTTAATACCCGCCCGAGCAAGGGGCTCAGCTAGGTTGATTGCTGTTTGACCGCCAAACTGGACTATTACACCTTCCGGTTTTTCCAGTTCCAAAATGTTTAAGACATCTTCCGGCACCAGCGGTTCAAAATACAACCTGTCGGAGGTGTCAAAATCCGTACTGACCGTTTCCGGATTATTATTAATAATAATTGACTGGATGCCTTCTTCCTTTAAAGCCCAGACAGAGTGGACGGAACAATAATCAAACTCGATCCCCTGACCGATCCGAATAGGGCCGGCACCAAGGACCACAATTTTTCGCTCATCTTTTGATAAAGCTTCGTTTTCTTTTTCATATGAGGAATAGTAATAAGGAGTAACTGCATCAAACTCCCCGGCACAGGTGTCCACCATCTTATATACAGGACTGATTTCATGAGCTTTCCGCATAGTTCTAATCTCATTTTCCGTAAAACCTGTCAGTTTGCCGATATCCCCGTCCCCAAAACCTATCTGTTTTGCTTTTTTCAGAATATCGGGAGTTAATTCCTCTGCCCTTAACTCCTTTTCCAAGGCTACAATATGTTGGATCTTCGTTAGGAAGAAACGGTCAATCTTTGTCAGTGCCGCAATTTCATCTATGGAATACCCCCGGCGAAAACCTTCCGCCAGAGCAAAGAGGCGCTCATCATCTGCCTCTTTCATTTTCTGTTTGAGTTGGCTATCTTCAAATTCCCGGAAAGCATCCACAATCAGACCTGTCAACCCTAGTTCCAGGGAACGAACTGCTTTTAAAAGAGCCGCTTCAAAACTGCGCTCGATAGACATTACTTCTCCCGTTGCCTTCATTTGAGTACCCAGCAGGCGATCCGCCAATGAAAACTTATCAAAAGGCCAACGAGGTATTTTTAAGACTACATAATCAATAGTCGGTTCAAAACATGCATAAGTCTTGCGGGTCACAGCATTTTCAATTTCGTCCAGTGTCAGGCCGACGGCGATCTTACTGGCCACTTTGGCAATAGGATAACCCGTTGCTTTTGATGCCAGAGCAGAAGACCTGCTCACCCGAGGATTGACTTCGATCACATAATACTGAAAACTTTTTGGATCAAGAGCAAATTGGATATTACAACCGCCTTCAATTCCTAAAGCGCGGATAATTTTCAATGAAGCTGTCCGAAGCATTTGATATTCCCGGTCGGTTAATGTCTGGGCAGGGGCGACGACAATACTGTCCCCGGTATGAATTCCTACCGGGTCGATATTTTCCATACTGCATATGGTAAGACAATTGTCCTTGGAATCACGGATGACTTCATACTCAACTTCTTTCCAACCGGCTACGCTTTTTTCGATCAGTGCTTGTTTAATTATACTGTATTTCAGCCCCCGAGCGGTGATTTCCGCCAGTTCTCGGGCATTATGAGCGACACCGCCGCCGGTGCCGCCTAAAGTATAGGCCGGCCTGACAATTACCGGATAGCCTAATTGGTCGGCAAAAGTTACAGCGTCTTCCACAGTGGTTACGATTGTGCTTTCCGGTACAGGTTCCTCAATTTCCTGCATCATGCTTTTAAACATTTCCCTGTCTTCAGCTTTTTGGATGGAGGAAAGGGGAGTTCCTAAAAGTTCTACTTCTTCCTCATCGATCACTCCGGACTGAGCAAGTTTTAGAGCAATATTTAAACCGACCTGTCCCCCTAACGTGGGCAATAACCCGTCCGGCTTTTCCTTTTTAATAATTTTAGCGACAAACTCCGGTGTAAGCGGTTCAATATAAACCCTGTCGGCAATATTTGCATCAGTCATGATCGTTGCCGGATTGGAGTTGACTAAAACAACCTCCAAGCCCTCTTCTTTCAGCGCCCGGCAAGCCTGAGTCCCGGCATAGTCAAATTCCGCTGCTTGTCCAATAATAATCGGGCCGGACCCGATCACCATCACTTTTCTGAGACCCTTTTTCCGCGGCAATAAAATTCCTCCTTCTCCTGAACAAATAAATCACCCAATTTTTTGGTGTCTATCCTTATGAAATAGCTTGCATTTACATAGCGCCTTTCTTGAATTCTTTCATCAGTTTAAAAAAATCATCAAATAAATACTTGCTATCGGCAGAACCGGGAAATGCTTCCGGATAATACTGTACGGAAAACGCCGGTATCCTTTTGCATTTGATCCCTTCGACTGTATTATCGTTAAGGTTGAGATGAGAGACTTCCACACTATCGGAATTTAATGAATCCGGATCAATGGTAAACCCGTGGTTTTGGGATGTAATATAAATCCGCCCGGTAGCTAAATCTTTCACCGGCTGGTTCCCCCCCCGGTGGCCGTAAGGTAATTTATAAGTATCCCCGCCCAGTGCCAGACCTAAGAGGAGATGTCCCATACAGATACCAAAGATGGGCAGTCTGCCCAACATTTTTTTAATGGTTTCTACAGCATACATTACCCCTTTCGGGTCTCCGGGACCGTTTGACAACATCAGGCCATCCGGTTTAAAAGCGGCTATTTCTTCCGCCTTAGTTTGGGCGGGCACTACCGTAACAGTACAACCCATGCTGCTCAACCATTTGATAATATTTTGCTTAACGCCAAAGTCCATTACCACTACCCGGTACTCATTTCCTTCAATTGTGTAGGGAACCTTGGTGGTTACTTGACTGACCAAGTCCTGTCCCAAAAGGCCAGGCGCCTTTTTTGCCATTTCCACCATCTCTTCTTTTCTCATATCTTCAGTGGTGAGGATTCCCCCCATTGTCCCTTGACTGCGCAGTTTCCTTGTCAGCGCCCGGGTATCCAGGCCTTGAATACCAATAATATTATGCTCTTTGAGAAAACTTTCCAGATTACCGGTAGCCCGCCAGTTGCTGGGGATGTCACAAAGCTCTCGTACAATTAGGCCGCGCACCTTGGGAACAGACGATTCCATATCCTCTTTATTAATACCGTAGTTACCAATCAAGGGATAGGTCATAGTAATAATCTGGCCACAATATGAAGGATCGGTAAGAATTTCCTGATATCCGGTCATACTGGTGTTGAATACTACTTCTCCGCTGCTTGATCCTAGTGCCCCAAAAGCCTTCCCTTCAAAAATAGTACCGTCTTCCAGCGCTAAAAAACCTTTCATATTCTTTCCTCCATCGACTTTGTCAGTTTGCCGTCTGTCATTACAACTTTCCCTCCCACAATTGTTGCCACAGGAAGGCATTTAAGCTTCCATCCGTGATAAGGGCTGTTTTTCCCTTTAGAATAAAAGCTGTTAACATCAACTGTTTCTTCCGCAGTCTCATCCAAAATTGTTATATCCGCAGGTTTTCCCGGGATTAGGGTTCCCCGGTCCAAGCCAAGTATCCCTGCCGGCTTGACAGTAAACTTTTCTACTAATTGTGCCGGTGTCAGCACTCCTTCAATAACAAGCGCTTGCCATACCAGGGGAACTGCCGTTTCCAAACCTACTATGCCGCAGGGAGCATGGCCATATTCCACTGCTTTTTCTTCCACCGTATGAGGGGCATGATCTGTCACAATGCAGTCAATGGTACCGTCTTGCAATCCTTTCTTTAAGGCGGCAACATCTTCTAAAGATCGAAGCGGAGGATTTACCTTAGTGCTTGGGTCATAACCTTCCACCGCTTTTTCGGTTAAAGTAAGGTGATGAGGAGTCACTTCAGCAGTAACAGGAAGTCCCTCTTTTTTCGCCTGTCGCACCAGTTCCACAGATCCGGCGGTGCTGACATGGCAAATATGAAGTTTGCATCCGGTGAGCCGGGCAAGAATAATATCCCGGGCTACCATTACTTCTTCCGCTGCTGCGGGAATGCCCTGGAGTCCCAAAACAACTGACGTTAACCCTTCATTCATATTGCCTCCGGCAGCAAGATTTAAGTCTTCACAGTGGGAAATAATCGGGAGATCAAACATTTTCGCATAATCCATGGCACAACGCATTACTTCCCCATTCATCACCGGGTGACCGTCGTCAGAGATGGCTTTGGCTCCGGAATAAAACATATCCCCGATTTCTGCCAGTTCCTTACCTTGAGAACCTTTGGTGATCGCCCCGATCGGCCAGACATTGACCACTCCTTCTGCTTGGGCTTGATTTCTAATAAAGTTGATTACTGCCCTGTTATCCGCTACCGGGAGGGTATTCGGCATACAAGCCACTGAGGCAAATCCACCGGCGGCAGCGGCTCTGGTTCCCGTAGCTATTGTCTCTTTTGCCTCCAGTCCCGGCTCTCTTAAATGGACGTGCATATCTATAAATCCTGGGCAGACCAGTTTCCCGGAGGCCTGAAAGACTTCGGCTCCCTCAGATGAAATATCTGCGCCCACCTGAACTATTATCCCGTTTTCCACCAACACATCGGTAATTTCGTCAATTCCTTGGGCAGGATCAATCACCCTGCCTCCTTTAATTAACAGCTTCACCAATTGCACCTCCTCCTGTCAGCAAATACAAAAGTGCCATGCGCACCGCGACACCGTTGGT
>JAQVXR010000147.1 GCA_028709045.1 Desulfitobacteriaceae bacterium
CTCAGTCATGACCTGCTGGAAGGAAGTTATATCCGGGTAGGCCTGGCAACTAATCTGGAATTGGTGGATGGTTACCCGGCGCGCTATAATTCTTTTATGATGCGCTTACACCGCTGGGTACGCGGTGATTGGCAGCTGGTGCCTTGGCTCTCATCTCGGGTAAAAAACAGAAAAGGGTCCTTCGTTCCTAATCCTTTGACAACACTCTCTAAGTGGAAAATATTTGATAACTTACGCAGAAGTTTAGTATCCCCAGCTACACTGGTGCTTTTGGCGGCAGGCTTGTTTTTGCTTCCCGGCCATCCTCTGGTCTGGTTGGGATTAAGCCTTTTCACAATTGGCCTGCCGATACTCTCCGGAATCGTGGATTTCTTCGTTAATTGCCATTACAAGACTATGTGGCACAGGTGTCATGGCAATATGGTTTTCGGATTAAAGGCAGTCTTTTATCAGGCCGGTTTATTATTGATGTTTTTGCCTTACCAGGCTTATTTGATGCTTGATGCCGTTATCAGGACTTTGTACCGGGTTTTTGTTTCCCGGAAGAATCTGCTGGAGTGGGTGACGGCGGCTGATGTAGAAAGAAGCCTCAGTAATGATTTGAGAAGTTTTCTCCAATCTATGTTCCCCGCAATTATGCAGGCCATTATTTTAGTTTTATTGGTCTGGTATTTCCGTACGGAGCATATCGGCTACGTGTTGCCTTTTGTTGCTCTTTGGCTGGCTTCGCCGCTGGCAGCTTATCATGTCAGCCGGATGGATAAAAGGGAGCAGGAGAAAATTGACAGTACCGATACGGAATTTTTACATCGGCTGGCGCGGAAAACTTGGGCTTATTATGAAGATTTTGCCGGGGAGAGAGATCACTTTCTCCCCCCTGACAACTATCAGGAAAATCCACCTAACGGGGTTGCCCACCGGACGTCACCAACCAATATCGGGTTTTTGCTGATTGCCGTACTTTCTGCCCGAGATCTGGGGTGGATTGGTACGCGGGAAATGGTTTCAAGAATTGAAAAGACACTGGCAACAGTACAAAAAATGAAAAAGTGGAAAGGGCACCTTTACAACTGGTATGATACCACCACATTGGAAATATTACGGCCGGCCTATATCTCCACCGTAGACAGCGGGAACTTTGTTGGGTATTTAATGACACTGAAACAAGGTTTGTTGGAATATTTAGAGCGTCCCCTGATAGACCTTCAGTTGGTTCGGGGCTTAAACTCATCTTTATCTCTTGCGGAAAAGCCCTGCCCGGAAACTGCTCGTCAGGCTAATGCTTTATTGGCGAAAGGCGAAGTGACTCTGGAAGAATGGAAGGGGTTACTTGACACTGCTTTTGGGGAACTGTCCGATAACGAAACATGGGAAGGTAAACTGCTTCAAGGGGTTATTAACCTGAAGCAGGAGCTGAAGGAAATTTTCCCTGATTTTGAATTCGATCCAAATGTTTTTCAATCAAATAATGACTTAAAAAACAAAGAATTGATCAATGCCTTGCAAAGCATTGGGAAAAATAGCCTTTCCCAATTGGAGCAGTCTTACACTGATTTGTTGGAGGAAATAAATCAGCTGGAAAAGGAAAATTCTTATCTTTCTGCACTGAAGACCGAAGTATTACGGGCGGAGAAAGAGGTCGAAGCTCTCAAAAAACGGGTGCATGATCTGGTGACAATAATTGATGATCTTGTATGCGCTACCGGTTTTGTGCCATTGTATGATGAACAAAAACGTCTCTTTTCTATTGGCTATAATGTGGAGGAGGAGAAATTAACCAATTCATATTACGATTTGCTTGCTTCAGAGGCGAGAATCACCAGCTTTTTGGCGGTGGCCCGGGGTGAAGTACCCATGGAACACTGGTTCAGGCTAGGAAAAGCATTGACCTTAGTGGACGGATATAAGGGATTGGTGTCCTGGTCCGGCACGATGTTTGAATATTTTATGCCATGTCTTATTATGAAAGATTATCCTAATACCTTGCTTAATGAGACTTATCATTTTGCCTTGATGGCTCAAAAGAAATACGGAAAAAAACGAGGTGTTCCCTGGGGTACTTCGGAATCAGGCTTTTTCTCTTTTGATGTTAACTTAAACTACCAATATAAAGCTTTTGGGGTTCCTGACTTAGGATTGAAGAGGGGGCTGGTGGATGACATGGTCGTTTCCCCCTATTCCACTGTGCTCGCTCTGCCTATTGATCCCGTCGGTGTTGTAGAGAACATGAAAAGACTCAAGGAGGAAGGTATTGAAGGGGATTACGGTTTTTATGAAGCAGTAGACTTTACCACGGAAAGATTATTTATGGGTAAGAGACGAGGAATCGTGCAAAGCTTTATGGCCCATCACCAGGGGATGAGCCTCATTGCTTTAAACAATTATCTTAACAATCAGGTGATGCAGGAACGATTCCATAAAGATCCTCTGGTAAAAGCAGGTGAACTGCTCTTACAGGAAAAGGTTCCTGTCAGGGTAATCATTACCAAAGAGAATAAAGAAGACGTCAGGCCTTTTGAAATTCCCGTGCGGGAAGAAGAGGCAACAGTATCAAGAAAGTTGACGGGGGTTTCCCCAGGGCTTCCTGCCTGTCATCTCCTTTCCAACGGACGGTATTCCCTTTTGATTACCGAAGGAGGGGCCGGATATAGCACCAAGGATGGCATTCAGGTTACTCGGTGGAGGGAGAATCATCCCGTTGGCAAATATGGATTATTTGTTTTCCTCCAGAACGCTCATTCCAACGAAACCTGGTCGGCAACTTATGAACCATTAAAAAAAGTTCCGGATGAATACCGCGTGATTTTCTTACCTGATAAAGCAGAATTTATCCGGACGGACGACCGCGTTGGCACTCACATGATTGTGACGGTGTCTCCGGAAGATTCTGTGGAAATCAGAAAGATTTCCATAACCAATCACGGGGATGAACCGGTAGTGTTTGATGTTACCAGCTATGGAGAAACGGTGCTGACTTCTCCGGAGGCGGATGCTGCCCATCCTATGTTTAGCAATTTATTTGTCAAAACCGAACTTCTTTCCAAGTACGATGCGATTCTTAGCTATCGCAGGCCGCGAGGGGAAAATGATCAAGTTTCCTGGGCAGTGCACGGAGTAGTTGTGGATGGCGAAGCGGTAGGAGGCTTGCAGATTGAAACAGACAGATCCAAGTTTGTGGGCAGAGGAAGAGACATTACCCAACCCCTGGCTCTGGAATTCGGCCACCCCTTAAGCAACACAACGGGAGCTGTTTTAGACCCGATTATCAGCTTGCGCAGGAGGGTGAAAATCAACCCGGGTAAAGTAGCTATTGTTTCTTTCTTCACCGGCGTTGCGGACACAAAAGAAAAAGCCCTGGAGTGGGCGGAAAAATATCATGAAAAGGCTGGGTTGGAGCGGGCCTTTGAATTGTCCTGGACGAGAAGCCAGGTGGAAGAGGGTTATTTAAATTTAAAGGCAGATGAAATTAAAGCCGGTCAGGAAATGATTCCTCATATTGCCTTTGTAAGCCCTATGAGAAAAAAGCACCGTGAATTTTTCCGCAAAAACAAAAAAGGACAGCAAGGTTTGTGGGCTTATGGTGTTTCCGGAGACCTGCCTGTTGTTTTAGTGCTGGTAAAACAGGCTGAAGACATGAACATTGTCCATAGCATGCTGAAAATCCATGAGTATCTGCGCTTTAAGGGATTGCAGGTAGATCTGGTTATTCTCAACAAAGAAGAAGCCGGTTATTTTCAAAGCATGCATGAATTAATTCGAGAAGCAATCAGTGCCAGTCATGCCAGAGATATACAAGACCGGCCGGGAGGAGTCTTCCTGCAAAATGTCAATACTATGTCGCCGGAAGATGTGACCCTCTTTATGACGGTGGCAAGAATAATTCTCAAAGGAGAAAACGGACCGATTTTATCTCAACTAAAAACAGATTACTTAGATGAACCTTTGCCTGGAGAAAAGGTATTTCCCCTGGCTCCGGTTGTTTATGATTCAAAGGATGTTCCCCCGGAGTTGGTATTTTTTAATGGCTGCGGCGGGTTTACCCTTGACGGACGGGAATATGTGATTCGCCTGAAAGATGGAATAGAGACCCCTGCCCCCTGGATAAATGTAATTGCTAACCCGGATTTTGGTTTTATAATTTCGGAAAGCGGTTCAGGATATGTCTGGGCGGAAAACAGCAGGGAAAATAAGATTACTCCTTGGTTCAATGATCCGGTCACCAATCCCCCCGGAGAAATTGTCTATTTGAGAGATGATGAAACGGGAGAATTTTGGTCGCCGACGCCCCTGCCGATACGGGAAGAAGCTAGTTATACTATTAGGCATGGGCTGGGTTATTCTTCTTTTCAACACCATAGTCACGGTGTAGACCAGGAAATGACGGTTTTTGTTCCGGTTGAAGACCCGGTGAAAATTAGTCTGGTTAAATTGAAAAATACAAGTGAAAAAAAGAGAAAGTTTTCTCTTGCTTATTTCGTGCAACCTGTATTGGGGGTATCGGAACAGGCTGCGGATCAGTATATCTTAACAGAAGCGGCAGGTTCGGGGGCTTTGCATATCAGGAACTCCTACAATACCGATTTTCCCGGGCGGGTGGTGTTTATCGACTGTTCGGAAAAAATCTCTTCTTTTACCGGGGATCGCCGAGAATTTATCGGTGTCCGGGGAGACGTAAAGAATCCCCAAGCATTAAAAAGAGAAGGGCTGTCCAATAGGGTGGGGTGCGGTTTCCTTCCCTGTGCTGTTATTCAGCTCTCTTTTGAACTGGAACCGGGGATGGAAAAAGAACTGGTAATTCTTTTGGGTCAGGGAAAAGATCAAGAGGATGCCCTGCAGATTGCCGCCCGGTATCGAGATTTGACGGCATCCCGAAACGCCCTGGAGGAAGCAAAAAGATTTTGGCTTGATAAAGTAGGGATAGTGCAAGTTAAGACGCCCGACCAAGCTATGGATATTTTAATGAACGGCTGGCTAGTTTACCAGAACATTTCTTGCCGACTGTGGGGGAGGTCTGCTCTTTACCAGTCAGGGGGAGCCTATGGCTTCCGGGATCAGCTCCAGGATTCAATGGGAGTGTTATACGCCTGGCCGGAAATAACCAGGAGGCAGATCCTTCTTCATGCCGCTCATCAGTTTGAGGAAGGAGATGTTCAGCACTGGTGGCATCCGGGTGCAGGGGATAAAGGGGTGCGCACCCGTTTCTCCGATGACCTCCTGTGGCTTCCCTATGTCACTTGTGAATACATTAGAAATACAGGTGATATTTCCATCCTCAAGGAAGAAGCATCTTACTTAACGGATGAACCACTCAAAGAGGGTGAGGATGAGAGGTATAGTGTTCCAAGAGTGTCGGAGGAAAGAAGTACTCTCTATATCCATTGTGTCCGTGCCATTGAGCGGGGATTAAAGACCGGGGAACACGGGATTCCTCTTATGGGCTCCGGTGACTGGAACGACGGGATGAATACTGTGGGCAATCAAGGCCGTGGGGAAAGCGTCTGGTTAGGCTGGTTTTTGATCAACATCTTAAGGAGTTTTGCTCCTATCTGCCGGGAAATGAATGATGAAGTGAGAGGTGAACGTTACCTGGAGGCTGCAGACGGGATCAGGAAAAATATTGAGCTTTACGCCTGGGACGGAAGTTGGTACCGGCGTGCCTATTTTGACAATGGACTTCCCCTTGGTTCTGCGGAAAACACCGAGTGCAGAATAGATTCCCTGACCCAATCGTGGGCGGTGATTTCCGGGGCAGGGCAAAAGGATCGGATCAAAGATGCCATGACTGCCGTGGAAAACTATCTGGTGAAAAAGGATGAAGGATTGGTAATGCTCCTGACACCGCCCTTTGATGAGGGTGATTTAAGTCCCGGTTATATTAAAGGATATGTCCCCGGTGTGCGGGAAAATGGAGGTCAATATACTCATGCCGCTGCCTGGGTAATTTATGCCTTTGCCAAAATGGGCTGCCAGGATAAGGCGTGGTCTTTGTACCACATGATCAATCCGATTAACCATGCCCGAACTCCGATTGAAAGCGCCACTTATAAAGTTGAGCCTTATGTGATCGCTGCGGATGTTTATGCTGTCACTCCACATATAGGCCGGGGGGGCTGGACCTGGTATACAGGTTCCGCTTCTTGGATGTACAAAGTAGGTTTGGAAGCCATCTTAGGTTTTTGGAAAGAGGGAGAAAAACTATATTTCAAACCATGCATCCCCAAAGACTGGCCTGGGTTTTCCGTTCGCTATCGATATTTACAGAGTGATTATCAGATTGAGGTCAAAAATCCTCAGGGAACATATCGAGGGGTAAAGTCAATTACGGTAAACGGTCGGGCTTTAAAAAATAATTTTTTGCCGTTGGCCGGAGACGGAAAAGATTATCAGGTAGAAGTTATTTTGGGGTAA
>JAQVXR010000017.1 GCA_028709045.1 Desulfitobacteriaceae bacterium
GATTATGAATACATTTTTAAACGCAATACCACATCCTTTGAAGCAAAAATTGTTATTGTGTGCGTGACTATATAGATTTTTCAAAGATCAAGCAGCTATTAACAGCTGGGAAAGTTGTGTTATTAATTATAAGTTGTCTGCATTTATGGCCAAATAATAAGCTTTTCTCATTCAACTAAAACGAGCGGGTTATAGGATTTTAATTGCCACACACCGTGGTTCAATTCAAAAAAAAGCCCACTAATGTTGGCGACTTTAGCAAAAGGTAGATCATCATTGGAGTTAACCTTCTCTTGAAAATACCCGTCACTCGAAGTCAAAAAATACTCTCCATTCTTTTCACGAGGATATAATTTTTGTGGAAGTCCATCCCTTTTCCATGTAAAAGCTAGAAATGAGATTGTCTTAGGCTTTTGAGCTTTATAAAACTCTGAAAGCAAATTAATCCAGACTCGTGATTTATCCGAAAAGGTAGTTTCTTGCGGAGAGAGGTCTAACAAGATTTGTTTGATTTCGGCAATAGTCTTGTTTTGAAAAACATCAAATGCAGAAAGTTCTAATGCTGCACTACGCGAACGCACACCAGCCATATAAATACTTGCGGCAGTTTCATCGGGTAATCCCAACTCAACGAACATTGCAAGAGTGGAATACGTCTGAACAATGCCTTTTTCAACTTCGGGGTCAAACATTTGAGAAATTGCATGTATAACCCAAGGTAATGTAAAACCATAATAGTCTTTTGAGATTGTATCGGCATTTTGTTCAGAGTCTATGATTGTTGAAAGCGAGATGCCACTTATCCAATCTCGTCGTATGTTATCAAGAGATGATTGAGCAGGCACTGATTCCATTAGTCGGCTGGCATTTTCGTTACTCCAAATTTCTAGCTCACGAATAGTAATGTCTAGCAAATCAATGCGATCACGTCCTTCAGCAAGCTCCTGAGTAAATGATATGGCAAGGGTTCGGAAAAACTCTATATTTTCAAGTATAGATTTTGACACGGATAGAGGAATACCAGAAGCCACAAGTTTTTTTCTATCCGCCTTGTTTCTTACCCGGTTTAGCAAGGCAATTGTCCGCGCTCGTAATAACTGCAGATACAGTTCTTTATTTTCGGCGTCAGCTTGAATGAGAGCTAATGATTTTCTAAAAACATCGTCAACCCAGCCTATATTTGTATCGTCCGCACCAAAGTCTTCATGCATCGCGAGAAGTTCATCATCCAGATAATCAAATAATTCATTCAACACATTAGAAAACTCATCTGAAATATCAGGTTCAGAGAAATCATTCGCGATTACTTCAACGAGTAGGTTAAAATCAGTGTTTGTTCTTCTTGCTACCTTAAGAATAGCCCTTAATGCTGCAAGTAAGCCACTTTCAACTTCCTCCATCCGCTGATTGTCAAAATAGTACTGTGCGAGCCTTTTATCTTTTTTAACTTGCCATTGATTCCTTGTGGTATCAATTGAGTAAAGTATTTTTCCCTCCGTATCAGCAAAAGCACGGCCTGCGCGTCCGCAAATATTCCAAAAATCCCGATTGCTTATCGAATCACTGCTATAATATGGAGTCGCAACAATCACTGTTGAAATCCCAACATTAATCCCTTGTCCTAGGGTTGAAGAAGCTATAATGACTAATGGTGGTTTGGAGCGCATGAGACGCTCTATTGCAATACGCACAAGCGCAGGCAATCTATTGCTGTGGCAAATAATACCTTTTCTTGCAGCCATTAAAACAATATTATCGTCGTTGAGTTCTTCGCTGCAAAGGCTTTGAAAAACGGCCCACAAGGAATTATCCCAAGGGTAATCTTCTGGGTGTTCCCCTAAAGCCAGCAAAACGCTTTCGGCCAGTCCGTTAATAGAGTTTGCCCTTGCGGAATATATCATAACAGTTCCGCTTTGAGTCAACCGAACTGCTGTAGCTGCAATCGCTTCGTTTTTATTATTTGGAAAGTGGTTGCGTCTGCGCCCAAACCCTAAAGGCTTCTTCTGGATGAAGTTGGGATTAAATGGCTCTCCGTCACTTTTCCATTCCAATCTTACACGATTCCCATCCCAAAGTAATAAACCTAATCGTTCAAGAGAGGGCTTCCATTCTGATTTTGCTACCGAAGCTGAATCGTCAGCAACCCATTGAGCTAAATCATCAGCATTAGGCAATACAGCCGATAAAAGTAAAATTCTTATTTCATTTCGTGAAGCAAATTCTTTTATATGAGTCAGGAACATTTCATTTCGGATGTGTCTTTCTTCTGCTCCCAGTAGGTGCCCTTCATCAATTACGATCAGTTTGATTTCTGCTTCGATTCCTGAACCACAGCGAATAAGGGCTTTTGCTTTTTCTGGAGTAGCAATGATAATCTGTGATTGACTGATAAGTTCCAAATCTGTTACATTTGCGGTCGAACCACCATATAGCTGCGAAACAGTAATATCAAGAGGGAAGAAAGTCTTATTCAGGCTCTGTTCAATTTCAAAGGCTAATGAGCGAAAAGGGGCAAGATACAGTACTTTTGACATAATGTTTGTCGATAACGTTTTTAGTATGGCTATCTCAGCTACTCTTGTTTTCCCTCCACTTGTACGCAAATTGATAACTGCGCCGTTATTGTCGCCAACAGCAAGCGGCAGCGAAGCCGTCTGCGACGGCCACATTTCAGTAACGGGAGATTTGAAATTACTGAGTAACCGTATGTATTTCTCGGTTATATGCCTTGCCGGAAATAATGGCGGCAAAACCGACCAAAGAGATGAATTCTGAAATGCAGATAAAATTATCCTCAGTAGGCGAATGATAAGCCAATACAGCGTTAAGTTATCCTCGGAAGAGAGGTACAAGAGTTTTTCCAGAATATCATTTGCATGAATAAAGTTTTCTTCGTTTCCGGTATGAATAAAATCAATTATGATAAAAAAACATCGTGCGACCTCGTGTGAGATTACCCACTCATCAAAGCTGCGAAGATCTGACTGTGTTGGCGCAGAAGAAAAAAACACGTTACTCGTAGTATTCATCAGGGAGGCAAAATCTTTTTTTATAAAACTGATTATTATTTGTCCAACATTAAAATCAGTGTCGATGTCTTTTAGCACTATAAAAGCGCGGGAATACTGCTTTGCTGCATATAAAGCCATCCCCGCAATCAAGAGATTATAGTTTTTATTTTTATCCTCATTGGGATTAAAGCTAAAGGTATCTGATAGTATTTTCCCGGCTTTTTCTAAAGCAAGTAATCCCTCGTTGGTTTCGGCATCTTCATTTTCAACCATTGAGCAACCACATGAAAGCAGAACATACGCTATGTGTGTTGCTTTTTCTGTAAGCGAAGGGTCGAAATTAGGATAATTTTCAGCAGTTTCCTTGACTTCTTGCAGTATCCTTCGTGCATCTGCTTGAGCTATGAGGTTTTTAATTCGCCCCTGAGATAAGTTATTAAGCAATTCTGTAGCGTAATCTGTAGGAATACTCATACCGCATCCTCCAATCGTGCAAAGGCTTGCTGTACGATTGTTTCTGGCGACTGAACCCCTAAAGAAATCATAAGCAAATTGTGTAGCTCGTTTGTAGTGTCGCTATTAACATGATTACTTACATTTCGATCGCTCATAAGCAACCCTACGTAATCTAGTTGCAGTCTATTTGTTGCGAATAATATAGCGCAGTTATGGACTTTTTTTGCCATATCATTCTTGCCTTCTTCAAAGAGCCGATCTGCGACGAACATCAATGAAACAGGCAGACCGGCCCTGTTTGAACGTACCAATCCATCAATCGTATCAACCACGGCCTGCTTGGTTGGGGTTCCCCTGAACTTTGCTTCGCCAACAATAATCCGCACAGGGTCAGAATCCATATCGAAAAGCAATACATCGTCACCCTTCATGGATTGCTCAACATTTGGATTATATCTTAATCTATATACAGGGATTTGAGCTTCGGTGGTTGACCGCAGATATTCGGCAAGAAAAACCTCTGCAAAGTTTCCTTTCCGGGTTGTGGTGTTTTGTGGATAAGGCGACGAAGGAATGGGGGCATTCGCAATCCTAAGAGATTGAATCAAGTCCTTTCGCCGTTCTAAAGCATCAAGACTAATATGATGGGTTTGTAACACAGGCACAATGAAATCAAGGAAAACGTCATTGTGACCGTTTTCCTCTAACTTTCTGTGTGCAACACCGCACGCAGTAGTTATATCTGTGGAAAGTAGGGAAACAGCAAAAGGGTGCGTTCCTGTAGGATGATCATTTATGATATTGGCCAATGCTTTTCCCTCCTTTGATTATTACAGTCACGGTTTAAGAGGGTACATCCTCAGAGTTATTTTCCGAAATTAACATCGGGCCAAATTAATCTAATTTTGAACTATGAATAATTGTAGTCATATTACGGCCCATCATAGTAAGAGATAAGGCTGGGGGCTTCTTTGGTTCCAGCCATATGCCGCAACTTAAAATCTGGTAATTCAATTGTTGGGGCTACATAATCTGAGTCAATTAAAATAAACTGTAGGCTACCATAACTATCAAGCGCCAATTGATATATCTCCTTATACAACGACTTAACTAATTCCGGGTTTTCATCTTCGCTAATGTTCTTTGTCGGGCTATCAATAATTAGTATAGATGGAAGCGGTAAATTACGTTTAATAGCGATTGAGTGAATTGCCAGTGCGTAACAAACGTTAAATAGAGTTTTCTTTCCGCCACTTCCAGTATCCCAGAAACTCCAAACAGTCTCGCCATGTAACACTTCCGGTTTCCAGCTCCTAGGGTCAATAACCACTTGATCATCAACATAAACTCCAGGGAATTTCACACTAAGCATTAATCGCTTAAACTCATCAGCTATCTTTTTTACAATTACATCAGCCTCAGATAAACGTTTTCTCTCATTTTCAAGCTCTGTTCTTAGTATATCAATAGTACCTTGTAATGCCCCTGCATCTTCTCCCAATTTATTAATGGCTTGAGGCATTGATTGTAGTTTTTTCAAAGAGGCAATACGCTCTTCAAGTGTAGCAATTATTTTATCAACATATCGTATTTCTTCAATAATAGCAGAATCATAGTTAGAAAGATCCTCCTGTAATTGAGTATCAAGATGAGCCTTATTGCCGAGGAGTTTATCCAATTGCTTTTTGGTCTTTAATATTTCCATTTCACGACGCTTGATTGAATCAGCTAGCTCATCTATCCGAATATTAAGATCTTTACGCAAGGAATCATAATCGATTTGAGCTTCTAAAGCATGTTCACTTACTGTTTTGCCACAGAGACTGCAACAATCCGAATCTTCAGCAGTTTGAGTTTTTGCTCCACATGCTGGACAACTCTCAAACTTAACCTCATCAAAAAGCATGCCAGCCTGCACCAGCCGCTCATTTTTTATCTTTGCTGTTATAAGCTCTGAGTGTAACATGCGTTGCTCATTTACTATTTCGGTCGAATCATCGATGGCTATTTTCAACTGATAAATCTGTTCACCTAATAAAAGAATTTCCTTCCTTAAAGAATCAGTAGGGTGTATATCTATATTTCTTTTTTTATGTAATTCAGTTTTTCTTAATTTTGCATCCGATAATTGAATCTCCGATTCTTGTAATTGATCAATTAGCTCACTCTCTGAACCTAGCGAAAATTGGCTCATAAATTCACGGATTTGTTTGACAGCACCTCTTTTAGCCCGCTGATCGTCTATCGTTTTCATTAAGTTGGTTTCCAGCTGACTTAGTCGTTCAGAGTGAAGACCTGTAAAAAAACGCATTGCGTCTTGGCTCTTTCTTCCTTTAAAGGGGTGTTCAAATCTAAAAAATGAGGAATCCAGATGCATTTGTTCAAGGTAGCAATAATGCCATAAGTCCCTAAAACTCAATCTTATCAGGGGGGAATCAGCATCGCGACTCCTTTGTCTTACTTTAATTGGTTCTATACCGCAAAGAAAATATATTATGTCGCTAAGCGTGTATAATTCACTATTAGGAATTATCGGTTCAGCCTGAGCTTGAAGTGGCGCATTTACAGATCCATTAACTTTTTCGGATTCAACCCATGATATACGAACACTAGACCCGTCTGTCGCGCCTCGTTCCAAAGTGCACTTATAATTACCAAGGCCCACATGCAAGATTGCCGATACAAATTCTTGTTGAATTGCAGGAGTGTTTTCAAGATTGCCTCCAAAACAAAAGTCAATTAAGCGAGCCACTGTAGATTTTCCTTTTCCTACTGGCCCATAAACATATGTTATCAATTCAGAAAACTCGATAATTTCTCTGGTCTTTTTTGTTTGGATAAATAAACGTTCTAATTTAATCTTCATAACTGTATCCTCTTACCCGAGTTGAGCGAAACAATTTCTGGAAAAGTATCATAAATAAAATTCATGAGGTTTGTCGAGGTCATATCAAAGTGTCTCTTTAAAATTCCTGCACGTATAGTGTATATCTGCATCAAGGAATTTGCATTTAATTTGTTTGCGAAAGCGAAGCCGTTATCAGTCAAAGCAATTATCACTTTTCGCCCTTCGGAAATCACTTTTATTAGCCCTTCCCCAACCAAAAGATTCAGATAAAACCTATACCGGTGATCCCACGGCCCAAAACGGTAGCGCACCATCTCTGATTCAACGCTGTATAACTCGTGATCTTCTATAGATAAATCTCTTGTTGACGCTCCTTTGACCTCTAAAGCATGCTTTAACATTGTGGGATATCTTAGTAAAAAATCCAACTTGGCTAATTTTGTAATTCCTTCGATTGAGCCTTCGTTATTTTCACCTGCAAAGGCATATAGAAGTAATAATAATCTGGATTTATGCAAGACTGGCTTCTCATCTAAATCTGCTAACATTTCCACATAATCCATTACTCCACCTCCCACGGACGGTTTATGCTCCATATTACTTTACATTGTGAAGTAAGCGAATACGCTAACCCTTCCAAGTGCTCAACAGAACAGCCATAAAATTGTTCTCCAGATAAAGCCCTATTTTTCAAATTACCACGAAGAGAGGACAACATATCAAGCCCAAACGGATCTTCATCCTTTTTTTCCTTCTCATATGCTCTGGCAGCATCCCCTTGGACTTTTAATCGTAATTCGTAATACTTTTGGAGGCCTTGTTCACGACCGTATTTTTGTATAAGACGTGCTCCTGCATAATCTGCTGTATCCCGCAAGTCTTCAGCGTATATAGTCGATATAGCTGAAAATCCACCTGTGGTTAGTTTTTTGCGCAACAATTCTTTGCTGCCTGTACGGATATCTTCCAAATCCATTGGATCGCAAGATAATGGGATTGTGTCATCTAAGCCTTGTAATAGCACATCATAAACACGCTGTTTGTTGAATGTTTTTCCTGCAATGCGTTCTTGGATTTCTCTTTCAACTCCGCTGGATGAAACAGGCAGATATGCAGGTAACAAATCCTGGCTTGCTAATGAAGATGCGCGAAAACATGCATCAATTAAATGGCTTGCAGCGCGCTTTATTCCTTCATAAGAAGCTCCCTTTGCTTTATCCCAAACCGAAACTATTGTATCTATAAGCCGCATTGTGGCATCTCGAAATTTAGGCAAATCATGTTTGATTGATGCCTTTTTTAGTGTATGAAAGCTATCTTCTTCGGCGATCTCTGCTGTTCTAGATATTTTTCTTATAAAGGTTTTAACGACATTACTTAATGAGTCATAATTTTCACTTTGACTTATTTGGCGAAGCAGATATGCAATATCCTGTCCATTCGAGGATGACTGTATGGGGTGGTTTGTGATAAATTTAAAAGCTTGAAACTGTCTAGGATATTGGCTGTCTAATATCACAAACCTGGCAAAAGCTTTAACCACGTCTTCATCGCTTGCTTTCCAGAGTGATTGATCGCTTGCCCTAGTCTTTACCTGTATACCAGTAAACAGACCATTAACATGTTTTATCAAAACATCCTCGTGATGCTCACAAAACACTTCTTGAGCGTCTTCAGCTTGATCTAGTAGCATGCAGCAGATAATAGCTGATAAAACCCATTGATATCGGAATCTATTGGAAGTTTCATCACCCACGTCTGTAGATAAAGCAGAGTCTATTTGAGTGTTTTCAGCTCCCGGCATATTGTCACCCCCTCCCTTACTGAAAGGTTCTAACATCGGACCAAACTGGTCCAATGGTGTTGTTCAAATCAAATGCCGATGTACAAACCTAAAACTAAAAAGCCATATATGCAACACCTATGCGTTTATATTTCAACTTCTTCGTAGTACGAAATGTCTATTATTCGCCTAACGGTATATGGATAATAGGAAGTTTAAGGTCCTCAAAGGCTTGGTATGTTCTAGACATAATAGGTAGTTTAAAATTTAACTTTTACACAATTTTGGTAATTATATCTACGAGATCGTTTTCAAATTCATTGAGGTCAACATTTTGCTCAATAATATGAAACAAAGTATCGATTAAACTATCCTCACTTATTTTTCTTTCCATATCACAAAAATGCTTAAATTTTTTATAGAGTCTTTTTCCATTATAATCCTCTTCATAAATTTCTTTTCTATTTTTGCAATCTTTTTTCAGCATTTCTTCTTTTTCTTGATATTCGTGAATAAAATCATCTATTGATGTCTTACCAATAAAAAACGTATCTTTTATGCATTTTTTTATTTTCGAATCTGTAATTAAGTTTGTAAGCAAAAACTTTTCAACGCTTGCAACTGGTAAAAACATATGAGGAAGATTTCTAAATTTATTATTAGCTTGGCTTTTTACATCACCGTCAATTATACTGATAATTTTTGTACTTATACCTAACGTATTTTCTCTTGAAAGTGTATTATGTAAATCATAAACGTTACTCCAGCCGCCTACTGGTATTACGCAAATCAATTTACTTTGCCTTAGTTTTAATTTTACCAAAGATTTTTCTACAACCTTTGCTGCTAAGCAATCTTCAACTAGTATTACAAAATCATATCCATTATGGGAATATATATCTTTCGTTAGGTAGCAGGGATAACTTGGGTTTTCTATAACAAAAGATCTATTTCCATTTTCATGAAGATCTACTTTCAGATTAAATATGTTATTTGGAGATATACTTCTGATTACTTCCAAAGAATGTGATGATATAATACATGTTAAATTTTTAGATTCCCGGGAAAGAGATATTAACAATTCAATAAGTCTTTTGACAGCAACAGGATGTAATGCAAGTTCAATTTCATCAATCAAAAGCAACGCATGATGGTTAACAGGTATTGATTTTCTTATTATTGAATTGTAAAGAAAATGAAGTAACGAGATAAGCAAACATTCACCAGAACTCATTCTGTATTGGCTAATTAAATAATTATTAGTCTCATAGAAGTATGGCAAATTTTTTATATTAAGCTCTTTAGCAATAATTCTATTTTTTAATCTTTTTAACCCTTTGTAATAATTTTTATTTTTGTGAAGAATATATCCCAAAGATTCAACTACATATTGATCTGCATCCACTATTACATCAGCTGTAATTCTCCCCGTTAGCATCAAATAGTCGACATTACTTGAATCTTCAAATCTAGTACCGTAAAACAAACTTCCCTCATATCTACCGTAAAACCTTATTTCATCACTTTGATCTGTTCTGGTGCTTCTACCGCTTTTGAAATTCCATTCGTTGCATTTGTCATATACAGTAAACGTAATTAATGAATCCATTGCGTAATCTTTATCAGTAAACCTGAAAGTATACGGAGGCACCAACCTCGATAGTATCGACATAATTGTGCTTTTCCCGCTTCCATTACTACCAACAATAGCATATACATCATTATTTAAAGGTATTTCAATTTTCCCTAATAATCCCTTGATATTACTCAAATTTAAATTTAGTGAAGTATAGGTTCCCTCCTTAATATTGATATTACCTTCACGAAAAGTATTTTTGTATATGTTTGGCATTTCTATCCTCCTTTTATCGCATTATATTTGATATAACCCAACTTTCCATTATTGTTAAACATTCAGTTACATAAACTACCAATTATTAGTCTTATGGGTATATGGATTAAGAAGAAGATGCAAAGTTATATTTTATAATAACATTCAGGCAGTTACGCTACGTCATATTACATTCATATATACTAAGTTACGGAACTGCCGTGTTAGATGATTTCAAGATAACATTTCTCTTAATAAATCATCTTCTTCGGGAAGCCTTCTCCGATGTAAAATTGATAAACACAAATCTAGCAACAGATTCCATGCATTCATCCAATCATCAATTGTTATATTCGGAGTTCCACCATGAGCCACTTTACTTCTAACCCCATATGCCTTTTTTATATAGTTAAAATATTCGTAACGTCCCTTTTCGTGTTTGCTCAATTGTGATAGGTAAAGGGCTAACCGAAAGCTGACCTCTTGATTTACCTTTGGAAAAACTGATTCAATTGCAGTCCAAATATGTAATAAGGATTGACCAATATCTTGAATCATTGGTGCTGTAACCAAGGCATTCTGAACAGTACTCAAAACAGGGAATTGCCTTATCATAATTTCCCATGTTTCAGCATCGGTAGCAGCCTTTGAAAAAAGGGCATTTGATATTGACTGATTTCTGCCTAAAATAGTTTGAAGTGTTAGTTCAAAAGGCCAGACCTCTACTGTCACATCCTTACTTATTAAACCGCCCCGTAATCCTTCTGGCAGTTTGTCACGTAATAATTCACTATCTCGACTGTTGATACCAGCGTATTCATTTAGAGAGTGACTAGAAGCATACGGATAGATAAATGGAGAAAGGCCATTTATATAGAGAGCAGCTTTTAAAATCTTAGCTTTGCTCTGTAATTCTTCCAATGAAAATGCTGAAATTACAAATTCCATATTACATTGCCTTAAAAATATCCCCATAAGTTCGTATGATATATGGAGCTTATGATTGGTAGCAAGGGTTGCTAAATCAAAAATTGAAACATCCCACTTGCGAAGAATTAAACCGAAAGAACCTTCCTTTTCATCGATTGTGCTTTTTTCCGGGACTATTATTAACACAGGAACATAAAACTCTTTCATATATTCTCCCTGCCTCAAATTTGCCAGTTCATCTAAAGTCTCGCGAATTTACGTAGCGTCTTTCCATATTCACTATGCAAAATTACGAAAAATCGCTGTTAGCCGAAGTACACCGGCCCTTAATTCAGGGCGTGGTAAGGACGACATCCCTTTAATAAGGTTATTCAAATGGGATCGCCAGATAAATACTCATCGGCTATGAAATAAATAAAATCAAAAACTTCATATAGCTCTCCAATAACATCTTTTAAGTTTTGATAATCTACGAACTTACTGTCAGTAAAATATAACTGACCATCCTTATTCATTAAATACCGCCAAATATCAGCTTTATTATCCGCTCCTTGTAATTCGCAAATTAAACATCTAATTTCCTCGAAATTTACATCCTCAGTAGAATATTTAATAAATTTGTTTTTATACTCTTTCACTTTTTCAATAAAACTAGCGCTATTGAAAACATCTATTACTTTTTCCTTTATACTATCGAATAATATAATTAAATCATGGTTGCCATTTGGCAACCCTCCATAGAATCTATAATAAATTTGTTTAAGACTAATTTCCAAAGAATGTCTGTAGCAAAATATAATAGGGAAAATATATGTATCCAGTGCTTTGATATTACCCTTAGACCCTTCTATTAAAGCAATTTCGACCAATTTGTCAGCGCTATTTTTATAACCTTCTTTAAGCCCGTAAAGAGCTAAATTACCATCTTGCCATCCATAATAAGCTCTTGTATTTGGATCTTCTCCTTTAAGAAATATCTTCCTAGCCATTTTTCCTCCTGATCCTTCTACGCTATTGATGACGCACTATCGGTGTATTTCAGTACTATAATTTTAATTAGATAGCATTTTGGCATCCAAAAATTAAAGCTCCCTTATCATTAAAGGCTGAATCCAATTTGATTCGAATTATAGGAAAACTATACATCTCATGTAACTTGGCATTATTAACCCAACTGACTATTCCGTTTTAATCTTATATTTCTGCTGTCCGGAAGAAGTCTTCTCAATCGCTTGTATAGAAGTCTTTGATGTGTTCACATGGTTTAAAAACAATGTGCCAAGCAGAAGCCGTTCACTACGAGAAATGCGGTTCCATTCATAGCCTTTGAATAAATCTCTTACCAGGAAAACTTCCCCTTGATTCAATTTCTCTGTTTCTTTAATTGCACTATTTAAAAGTTCATTCACATCCGGCATCAAAGAACCTCCATATAATATCAATGAAAACAACGTTATTGATATAAATTATATCAGCCATATGAATTTATTTCCATATAAAAAGAGAACATAAGCGCAAACCTATGTCCTCTTGTACATCCATTTTTATTCACCGTTAAACCTGTACTTTAAGCTCCTGTCGGTATTGGGCATAATGGTCGCTTAACACATACTCGATAACCCATACTTTAGGTATCCTGTAGGAACTGCGGATGAAAAAGTACTTTATATGTTTCCCGTGCAAAATCTTTCGTGCCGTGGTCTCTCCAATGCCGCCCAACATAGCTCTGAATTCATCCAGAGTAACGACATCGGGATACGGCTCAAAAAGCTGCTCGTAATATTCTTGATTTTTCACAGTCATCAGCTCCTGAAAATATTTGTCAATGGTAGGATGACTGTTACAATATTGATTTTTGATTACCACATGTTCGATGTTCTGACGGCAAACGGTCCGGATATCCCTCCAGCATATCCCTCCAATATCCCTCCAACGTCCAAAATTGATGTCAAAATCGCTCTTTTGAGAGAGCCTTGGAGTGACGTGGGTTTTCGGGTTTTAAGTGCCGCAAACCCGCATTATACAAGATTTTTGGGGGTCTGAGGATTCCGGTAGAGTACGTTGCATTCCCGATGCTTCCGGTAATATCGAGGGACTCAAAATCCAGTGTCCGCGAGGACGTGTGGGTTCAACTCCCACTTTCGGCACCAATAATGATAAGGGTTTGAGCAAAAAGCTCAAACCCTTATCATTATTTTATAATCGTCAGTGAAGACATCGTTTAAGAGCCAACAAAAACAGCCTATTATTAAGTACCGCCTTTAGCAATCGCGCCTACAATCATCGCGCCTGTCATTAAAAACAACACAGCAGAGAAATTCAAGTACAACTAGAATAATAATCAGGTCAATGACATCGTCAAACATTCCATTATTGCACGTCAGTCCGCCCAGAATACCCATTTTAATCCCCCTTTCGATATCAAATCCTTTTGTCATGCTCCTAATACATGTTATGCTTGTCAATCTCCTAATGACACTAGATCAATCAAAAAACCTGTCTAGCACCTGATGCGTTACTTCTTCCAATTTTTAGAATTACCTTGTATGTATTTCTAAACGCTTTTTTTATAAGATTAACTATAAGTAGAGCAGGATATTTCATAAAATTGTAGAAATGCTTCAACTGTATTTTTTTTGAGAAGAAAGGGGAGCAAAATGTTTAAGTCATTTGAAGAAATCAAAGACTACTGCACCAAAAATAATATTCAAATGGTTGATTTTAAAATGATTGACCTTTTGGGCCGATGGCGCCATTTAAGCATTCCGGTCGAGCGTTTTAATAAAGAAACACTTGTTCACGGAATCGGTTTTGACGGATCAAATTACGGATTTGCCCCTGTAGAAAAAAGTGATATGGTTTTTATTCCCGACATCTCTTCCTCTTTTTTGGATCCCTTTGTCCAAACACCTACCATTTCAATGATTGGTGATGTTTTTACCATCGGGAACCCCCACCGCCGTTTTGAGCAAGACCCTCGCACCGTTTCCACTCATGCCGAAGAATACTTAAAATCTTCAGGTGTTGCTGATGAAATGCGCATCGGTCCGGAATTTGAATTTTATGTTTTTGATAATATTAGTTACGAAACAAAACCTCATTCCACCGGTTTTTTCATTGATGCGGAACAAGCAGAGTGGAATAGCGGTAATACCGATGTCCCTAACCAGGGATACAAGGTGCCTCTCAAAGGCGGCTACCATGTTACTCCCCCCATGGATAACCTCTATGACCTAAGAAGCGAAATGTGTATGTTATTAGAAGAGCGGGGGGTTGCCGTCAAATATCATCATCCGGAGGTAGGAGGCCCAGGTCAATCGGAGATCGAAGTAGAATTTGGTTCAATGAAAGAAATGGCTGATAAAACCATGCTGATTAAATACATCGTAAAAAATCATGCTTATGCCATGGGAAAAACCGTTACCTTTATGCCGAAGCCATTATTTGGGGAAGCCGGTAACGGCATGCACGTACATATGCATCTGTTTAAAAACGGTCAGCCTTTGTTTTATGATGAAAACGGCTACTCCGGCTTGAGTAAAACAGCACTTAACTTTATTGGAGGATTGCTGGTTCATGCTCCTGCTCTTTGTGCCTTTACCAATCCCAGTACCAATTCATATAAACGTCTGGTACCCGGATACGAAGCACCGGTCAGCATTTGTTATGCCACTTCAAACAGAAGTGCCGTTATCCGTATCCCAGACTATGCCAGGACTCCGGAACAAAAACGTTTTGAAATACGCTGTCCGGACGCTACATGCAATCCCTATTTTGCCTATTCGGCTATTCTCATGGCAGGATTGGACGGGGTGGAAAAAGGGATTGACCCGGCTGCCCTAGGATTTGGTCCGTATGACATCAATCTCTATAAGCTACCCAAAGAAGAGCAGGCCAAAATCAAGTCCCTGCCTAGAAACTTAGAAGGTGCCATGGATGCTTTAGAAAACGATTATGATTTCTTATTAAAAGGAAATGTATTTCCCAAACGCTTATTAGAGATTTGGGTGAAAAATAAAAGGGAAGAAACTAATAATCTCAATCAGATTCCCCACCCCGCCGAGTTTGGCCTATATTATGACCTATAATATTATTCATAGTAAAACCCGGACCTTTTCAAAAGGGACCGGGTTTTATTTAAGTATTAATGACATTTAAAATGTTGCATAATTTGTTGTTTCATGTGAGACTAATTCTGGAATTATCTCATTCCTTTTATTGTGCTCCTCTGCATTGATAAATTCTTGTACCAGTTCCAATGCTTGTTCATATTCTTCATAAAACAAAATGATCAGGTCATCCTGTTGAGCTTCTAAAAGAGCTGTGCGAAATGCAGAAGACTCCGGTAAGATCACTTGGACATTTTCCCTTTCCGCACCTCCTTCTAAAACTGCTTGATAAAGAATTTCCGCCACTTCCCCAGGTGTTCTGCCACGTAAATCTTGATCCTCCTTAATAAAAATCCGCGAAAATGCCAGACCGCAAAGTTGACCTACCTTTCTGATGCTCTTATCAGTTCTGTCTCCCGGCATTCCGATGACTCCCAATAGATTGCCTGCATTTATTTTACCTGCAAATTTGATTACTTCCCGATACCCATCGGGGTTATGCCCATAATCAAGCATTACTTTAAAATCTCTCACATCAAGGATATTGAACCTGCCTGGATTGGACACTGTATCCGGTTGAAAAGTACTTAACCCTAAACTGACATATTTCACCGGCACACCCAGTGCAAAAGCGGCAGCAGCAGAGGCAGCGGCATTTAAAATATTGCATTCAACCAAACCGCCAAAAGTAATGGGTGCTTCGTCTAAATCAATTACAGGAATAACTTTTGTTCCATCGTTAAAGCAAAGTATTTTATCTTCTAAATAAACGGCAGCAGTGTCCCCCTTTGTGTAGTTTAATAGTAAAGAGCTGCTCTTTTGCTGGGAAAAAAACATCACATGAGAACGAACTCTCTTTATTAAATATTCAGTCATAGGATCGTCTGCGTTCAAAACTGCATAACCGTCTTTTTTAATCGTTTCCACCACTAAAGCTTTGACATAAGCCAGGTCTTCTAAATTTTCGATTCCGTCTTGGCCTAAATGGTCTTCCCCAATATTGGTTACTATCCCAACATCAGCAAGATCATATCCCAATCCTCTTTTGACAATTCCTCCCCGAGCTGTTTCCAGGACAGCAGCCTCCACTTCCCGGTGAGAAAGCACCAATCTTGCACTGCGCGGGCCGGTATTATCACCCTTTAGAATGCATCTGTTCTCTATGTAAGTGCCACTGGTACAAGTAAGGCCAACCTTTTTTCCCCACAAGCTTAGAATGTGGCTAATCAGCCGCGCCGTGGTAGTCTTTCCGTTTGTTCCTGTAATTGATACAATAGGAATACTATAAGGGGTGCCGGGCGGAAACAACATATCTAAAATATCCCCGGCTACATGCCGCCCTTCCCCTTCAGTAGGATGAAGGTGCATTCTTAATCCTGGGCTGGCATTAACCTCGATTATAGCGCCATTTTCATTATCTAAAGGTTTGGAAATGTCCTGAGCGGTAATATCGATCCCGGCAATATCCAACCCAATGGCGTTTGCTGCTTGTACTGCAAACCCGGCTGTATCAGGATGGATCTCGGCAGTACAGTCTCGAGCCGTCCCCCCGGTACTAAGGTTGCAGTTTTCTCTAATACTGATCTTCTCAAATAAGGCAGGAACAAAATCTTCATCCAAGCCTTTGCTCTTTAAAACTTCTATGGAGATTTTATCCAAGGCCAGCTTGCTAAGAGGTTTTTCATGGCCTTCACCCCGGAGTTCATCCCGGTTCTCCAGTTCCACCAATTCTTTGATGGTGTGAACCCCATCTCCCACTACACAGGCCGGCATTCTTTCGGAGACTGCCGACACCCTGTCGCCGACAACCAGCACCCGATAGTCCTTCCCCCTGACTTGGCGTTCCACTATCACCCCATTACTGTGCTTTATAGCCTCTCGAAAAGCCTCGCGCAGCTGGCCTTCATTCCAGATATTTAATACTACTCCTTTTCCCTGGTTCCCATTATAAGGTTTTACTACTAAGGGATAGCCAAGATGTTCTCCAATGATTACGGTAGATTCCTCCGTATAAGCAACATCCCCCATAGGAACCGGCATGCCGTGGTCCTTTAATATCTGCTTGGTTAACTGTTTATTACCGGCTATATCCACAGCGATGCAGCTAGGTTTGTCCGTCAATGATGCCTGGACTAATCTTAAATACTTGCCATACCCTAATTGAAGAAGGCTTTCTTCGTTTAATCGACTGATAGGGATACGCCTTTTCTTGGCCTCCTCAAATATAGACTTGGTAGTCGGTCCCAGCTCAGACTCTCGTACTACTGTCCTTAGTACCTCCATGATTTGGCCTAAGTTAACCTCTTTCCCTCGAGCCACATCACAAACAATTTTAACGGCAGTTCGGGCACATTCCAAACCATAACGTTCATTCTCATATTCAAACACGATGTAATATAAGGATGGCTCCTCTATCAACCGGGTTTTACCAAAATAAACATTGTAACCCAGCATGTTCTGAAGCTCCAAAACCAGGTGCTCCGTTACATGGCCAATTAATGTCCCTTCCCTAAGCCTTTCTGCAAACCCCCCTTCATAACCTAAGGAACAATGGTGTTTAGAGAGACCGGGAAACATATTTAATAGGTTTTCATTAAACCCTTTGATATCTTTAGTAAACCTGTCGGAGAACTCTCCCGTATCTACAACCATTTTAATTACCGGCCCATAGCTGTAGATATTTCTTCCCGGAAAACTTTGGATGCTTGATATTTTCACTTTGAATCCTCCCTAAGTAGTAAACAGGAATTTTAGTGCAGGCGTAAGACTTCCCGGTGAGCAAGATCATAACCGTAACCCTGAGGTAAAACATGTACCGTTACATTGATAATAGCTAAAATTTCATCAGGTTTAAGCTCGGAAACATTGGTACTCTTGATAGTTCTCCCATCGATCACCGTCACAGCATTTGTCCCAATTACCTCTAAACGGTCATCGGGATACACCATGACCGCAGTATCTTCATCAATTCCTATTCCAAGTATATTAGGGTTTTCCGCAACTCCGCATAAAAGCCTGCCAAACCGGCCTCTTTGATCAAAATGCTGATCAATAATAACTTCATCGATTAACCCTAATCCGGGAGCCATTTTTAAAGTACACTTCCTAGCCGGATCGTTATTATTACCTTCCACAATCATCGTACTGCTCATCACCGATGCTCCGGCACTTGTTCCATAGACCCCAGTCCCTTGGGAATGGGCATGTCGAAGCATATGATGAACTAGAGTACCACCCAAAATACTAGTAAGTCTCAACTGATCCCCGCCGGTAAAAAAAACACCGGCTGCTAATTTGATTTTTTCATAAATCTCTTCTTTATTGGCATCATCCCGGCTGTCGATATTTAAAACTTTAATTTCTCTTACTCCTAACCGCTTAAAGACATCCCGGTATTCTTTCCCCACCTGATCCGGTTTCTCCGTTGCCGTAGTCAAAACAACTAAACCTCCTTCCCTGTTGTTGACATTACCGGCAACTTCCTTTAGTATTATGCTTTCCCCAAACTTATCTTCGGCCCCGCCGATAATGATCAGGTGGCCTCGTTTATTTTCTTCTTTATTCACTTGGCCAAATCACCTTTCATACTGACCTTTTTTAACAATCTTGCCTTCCTGGATAAAGACTTTCCCTTTCGCTATCAGCCAATCAATAGTAATATCATCTTTGTTTAACACAAGAATATCGGCATCGCTGCCTTTGGCCAGCACGCCTTTTCTGGGGTAAATATTTAGTACTTTAGCTGGGTTGATAGTCACAGTCTTCAGGACAGATGCTGCATCAAATCCTTTATCTAAAATTGAACTGCGCACATCCTCAAGTAACTGCTCAACCTTACCTATTCCACTACCGCCCCCATTTTCTATGGGAATACTTCCGTTTCCGTCTGAGCTTAAGGTAACATTTTCTATGTTAACTTGCCGGCTGAATAGTATCTCGAGGGCATCCGGAATACTGTAGCCATGCCCTGACGTTTCCCCGGCAGTCAAATCAATATATCCACCTGATTTAACATACTGTAAAGCTTGCTGAAAGAGTGGTTTATTTCTGTTTAAGTGAGTCGGGACAAACATCTTCTTGGGAAAGTCTGATTCTTCCAGAAGTTTAAAAATAGGGGCCAGCCCTTGTTTTCCCTCCCCAACATGAATATGAATCACCCCGGCCTTTCCTCCCAACAGCCCTCCTACCCTTACTTCGGCAGCCAACTCAATTAATTTTTGAGTTGACGGATACACAGACCTGTGATCGGAAATGGCCAATTCCCCTAGCCCAAGCACCTCGCTTATAAGGGCTACATCCGAGACAACCTTTCCTGTAAGAGTAGCCATAGGAATTCCATAGCTTCCTGTATAGATAAAAGCAGTAATTCCCTCAGCCTCCAATGATTTAGCTTTGGCTAAAAGCCCTGCCACACTGCGAGTAATACTATCGACACCCAAAACTCCGACAACAGTTGTCACTCCTGCAATTATAAGATCACTTAACATCACTTCGGGGATTCTGCTTCCCGGGCCGTCTTCCCCGCCTCCTCCGGTAATGTGTACATGCTGGTCAATAAATCCGGGGCAAATCATTTTCCCGGAACAATCGATTACTTCCACATCGTCAAACAGACCTTGTTCGGAAATTCCCTCGGAAATTTTATAAATCTTTTCTGCGACAATTAGAATGTCTTTTTCCCCCGGGTTTTCCAGTGTAAGACAGTATCCACCCTTTAGTAGTTTACACACATTGCCTCCGACAAAATCAATTGTATTTGAACAATATTATGTTTTCCCACAGAGTAAAATTGATACAGGAGAAGATGAAAACCAACTCTTCACTTTGTCCACATCTAATCATCAATAAAACCAGGCAGAACTTGGCTTGCTTTTTCTTGAATAATTTCTTCCAGCACTATTGTTAAATTTTTTCTCTCGCTGCTTCCACCTATCACTTCCTCCGCTTTCTGAATATCTCTACCGGAAATATTAATCTGTTTCTCTCCCACTTTTAAAGTCCAAACCAGATTCTCTCCATCCACGTCATCAAGCTCAATATTTCCTTGAATTTTTCCGGAGGATGGAGTTTTCATCATACGAAGTAACGCCAAGGTAATTTCTTCAGCCCATCTTCCATGGTCAACCCCAAACCGCCTAGGCCCGGTACAACCTTTGATACTCCAGCGATCATCAACTATCCAGCCTGTCTCCGGCCCTTCAGAATCCCATTTTTCATTAATAACCAACCGCATAATAAAAAGCCTCCTTGCTTTTTCAGTATGTTTAGTGTCCCCTTTGAGGGAAAAAAATTTATATGATAACCAAAAAAGCTGCTGCAAAACAAGTTAGTTTACTCGCTTTGCAACAGCCTTTGCAGTAATTATTTAAATTTAACCAATAAAATGCTGTGTGAACATCTTCCCATATCGGCCGCCATCAACAATACCAATTCCGATATGGGTAAAATTAGCGTTGAGAATATTTGCTCTGTGTCCGGGACTATTCATCAAACCGGTATGAGCCCCCTGTACCGTGCGATGACCCGCCAGATTTTCACCGGCAGTACGGTAGGTTATACCTGCATTTTTCATCATGTCAAACGGAGACCCGTAAGTGGGTGAGTTATGATCAAAATATCCTTTATCAATCATGTCCTGGCTCTTCATTCTGGCAAGTTTAACTAATCGCATATCTACAGTGAGAGCCTTTAGACCACGAGAAGTTCTTTCCTGATTGACCAAATCCACCATTTGCTGTTCTGCTGCTGTCAGCCCTGCTACAGGTGAGGGATTTGGGGTTGGTGTCGGTGCTGGTTCAGGTTGTGGTGCCGGTTCAGGCTGTGGTGCTGGCTCAGGTTGTGGTGCTGGTTCAGGCTGTGGTGCCGGCTCAGGCTGTGGTGCCGGTTGTGGCTGTGGTGCCGGTTGTGGCTGTAATACCTCAAATTTTCCCAATTCCCAATTCCAAACTTTAATTGTCACCGGTAGTTTGCCGGTAGTAATAACCTTATTTAAATCTAAGTTTGAAAGGTTAATGGAGCAGTTTTTAAGAGAGCTCCCCCAACTGGGTTCTGCTGCCCAGGCTACAGTGCTAAATAACATGGACAATACAAACACCAGCATAACAAGTGGGGCTACACGAAACCATTTTTTCTGCATCTGGATTCCTCCATTCTTTGTGGTGTTTTTTCGCTGTCAAGGAAATTTAAACCTTTAACCAACGATATAGTATATGTTACTATACAAGCCCCTTTTTTTCAGCAAGTAAGTCCTTCCACTACTACCAACATGGTCCAATTCCTTTTGACTTTATAGCTAGTACATCTAACCAAGATTACATGCACATAAACTCGAGAAAGCCAGGTTATGCTAAGAGTTAAGCAAAGATTAGCGGAGGTGATAATTCTGACAAAAATAATGAAAGTACGTCAAGACGAAAACAGAGAAATTACGGATATTATGTTGGATGACGGACGCTCCCTCACTCTGGAAGAAGCAGTTCAGGAAGCCCAAGAAGGCAAAATTGAAGGAGTAAATGTAGTTTCTAAAAGCGGGAAGCGATATTTGCGTGCTAACCCAGATAATAATGTTGGAAATAACTTGGATAAACTTCCCCAGTTTTAACCGAGTATTTTATCTGGGCCGTCCCTTGAACAGTCTTTTTAATTTACAAAAAGCGGCAAGTTTGATGGCTATCATCAAACTTACCGCCTCTTTTTTATACTATCAGGATGTATAAGTTTATATAGGTTGATTCTAAAGTGCAACTAAGGCTTCTCCTAAAGGACTGGAACTTCTACGCATTGTAAAAAGCACAATGCTAGAAATTTTGGCGCGCCTGCGTCAGAGACTTGGCGTAAATCAAATTTCCTTTTTCACTACACTTCGCAAGTGGACCACTGAAGTTTTTCAAAAATAAGATTTTTCAGGACCGCCTTTAATTCCCTGGTGCCCTTATTTTGGCTTTGCCGAATCTCCTCCCCGGTAATAACAGTGCAAAACTTGCTGACATTTACCTTCCATATTTCTTTTTCCCGATCGGCATCTTCCATCTCAACATGTAAGCCGTGGGGGGGCTGGTGAATTTCTTCTAAAACTAAATGAAGGGCTTTTGTTACCTCTTCTCCCCACTTCGATTGATCAATATCATGACTGGACATTTTCATTACTCCTTAGTTTTTTTAAAATAATTCGCCGCTAATTAAAAATTTTCCTTCCCGTCAAAGCTGCAAAGCTGCAAAAGAAAAGAGCCTTGATAGGCTCTTCCCAACCGGTATTATTTCTTTTTGCTCGCTAAATATTCGAGAAGCCTTTTGTTGTTTTCATCCAGCAACGTCTTCACTGCCTTGCTAACGCTTGGCTTTAATACCTTTGCAGGACTTAGGATCGCCGTAACCTCTTCAACTGACAACCCTGGCATTTTATCATCCAAAGCAATTCGCCTCCCCTTTGTGTTTTATAAATATTTTGACGTATATAAAGAAATTCCTGCCAAATTTGAAAATTTTATCTAATTCAATCTCGCTGCTTTTTATTTTATTACACAGTATAAAAAATAGAACCATAAATTTAACTCTAGAAAAATATTGTTGGCGTATTGTCCTTGGAATTTAATCCATAAAATACCACATCGCTAAAGAATCGTCCCATGTTATACTTAATGAATCTAACCGGTACATCGGAAAGGATCATAAGCATGGACCCTATCACACATGTTGTAGTAGGAATTGGATTGGCTACGCTTTCCAATACTCCTTTAACGGTATCAAACCCCCTGTTTTGGGCAGCATCATTAGGTTCCGTTGCTCCAGACCTAGATGTGGTCTATCGCACACGGGGAGAGATATCTTATCTTTACCAGCACCGGGGGGCAAGCCATTCCTTATTGGGGCTTATTTCTCTTCCAGCTATAATAGCTTTTCTTTTGCAAATTTTTTATCCACACACCGGGTTTCAGACCCTCTATTTTTGGGCAATGGCCGGTACAGCATCTCATATTATGCTGGATTTTTTCAACCCCCACGGGGTTCAGTTACTATGGCCTATTAAGAAAACAAGATATCACCAAAGTCTCTTGAATGGTTTTGACCCTATTCTGATACTGGTTTTGTTATTATCCATTTGCGGTTACACATATGGTATGACCCAACCCCTCTTATTTGTTGGGTGCCTTATTGTTTACATGCTGTTTCGTTGGGTAATGTCAAAAACGGTTCACCGATTTTTAATCAGGCAATTTGCAGGAGATGGCCCAAAAAGATATATAATTTTGCCTTCTATTTTCAGCTTGTGGAGTTGGGACTTTCTAATTGACAATAATGACACCATTACAGCAGGTGAAGTGAGAATTCCGTCCGGAAAAATGCAAATCATAACCGTCCTGAAAAAATCCCATGAAAAAATCGTGAAAATTGCCCTGGCTAATCAAATCGGTAAAATGTTTGGAGACTTTACCCCTTATTTTCATGTCTCTCCTAAGAAAAAGGAAAGCAATGAAATTTATCTGGAATTTATTGATTTGAGATACAGAATAAAAAATACTTTCTTGCACAGCGCTGTCGCTGTTTTTAACGAAAACGCCGAGTTGAAGAAAGCATTTTTTTACCCTTTCAGCAAAAAACGGGAAATTAAAATCGCCGGTTGAACTAATTATTCTGCAGATTATTCGATCCCATTTTGCAATTTACAAGCCAAAAGTGTATGCTTACAGAGAACAGCAGTAGTGACGGAACCAACTCCTCCCGGTACCGGAGTAATTTTTTCCACGATCGGCTTTACATCAGTGTAATCCACGTCCCCGCAATATTTACCAGGGTTTTCCGGGTCCTCGTTAATACCGACATCAATGACTATCTGTCCCGATTTAACGAAGTTAGCTTTGACCATTTTAGCTCGTCCTACGGCAGCAATGAGTACATCGGCATCTTGACAAACCAGAGGCAAGTCCTGGGTCTTTGAATGACATATTGTCACTGTGGCGTTTTCCCCCAAAAGAAGCATCGCTAAAGGTTTCCCGACAACTAAGGAACGTCCTAAAACCACGGCTTTTTGCCCTTGAATCGGAATTTGATAATGATGGAGAATTTCCATCACAGCCTGGGGAGTACAGGGAGGGAAGCCGGTTTTGTCCCCGACAAATACTTTCGCAGCGCTTCCCAAAGTGAGACTGTCCACATCTTTTTCCGGGGAAATCAGTTCACGAACCCTATTCTCTTTTAAGTGTTTAGGCAGCGGACTAAACATCAGAATACCATTAATTTCTTTTTTATCGTTAATTTCGCGCACCGCTTTTTCAAAATCTTCCTGGGCGATATCTTCCGGATACTCAAAAACCTGGCAAGCCATTCCGATGTTCTCACAGGTTTTTTTTGCGCCGCCTTCATAATATAGATCATCCGGCCTTGCGCCAACACGGACAATGCCCAGTTTAGGGGTGATACCCTGAGCAGATAAAGTCGTTATCTCAGTTTTCAAATTATCCTTGATAGCTGCCGCAACTTCTTTTCCTGTCAATCTTTCTGCCATGTTTCCGTTCTCCTTTCTGCCTTTTTATAATTCGGCAAACACTTTAGCACAAACCTCGTCTGCTACTTTAATGCCCTCGTCTACGAGGCAGTTCATTTCTTCCTTCGTTTTATCCACAAAATTCTGATCCTTAATTGTGTTCAAGTTTATCACTACATTAAACTTTCCGGCAATAAGGGCCGATCTTAAAAAAGCAGCACCACAGCCAACATCCGAAATTAGAAGACGGCTGCCGATCTCACCCATGCGTTGGTGGATTTTGATTCCTTCATATGCTTTTCTGATAATCTCCATAGGAACTTGGCAGGCATTTTTTGATTCTCTTTCCAAAGTTTCTTCTTTGATCTTCTTTTCTTCATCAGTGTTTTTAGGGAGCCCATAAGCACGGGAAAGTGGTTCAAAGGCTTCAGCATCTTTTTCAACCAATGTTAATAATTCCTGGTAAACTACAGTTCCCTTTTCAATTAATTCTTTTACCTCTGCTTCAACGTCAGCATACTTCTTTTTACCTACTGTAAAATTCCCCACCATATTGGAAAGAGCTGCTCCGATGGCACCAACCATGGCTGCTGCCCCCCCCCCTCCGGGAACCGATACCTTGGCCGCCAGTGCTTCTACAAAATCTCTGCATGGTTTGTCCGTCATCGCCATAAAAAATCCCTCCATAATCTTCATAATTTCAGGTAATTTTAGTTATGTCAGTAATTATAGCCATTTTTTCCTACATATTTCAACAACATATTCTTATTAAGCATCAAATTATTGTATTTGGGCAATAATTTGAACATTTTATATTATACCCAACCATCTAAGCTATATTTAACGGTAAAATGCAAAGCCCTCCTAGATTTCTTAGGAGGACCTCGCTTTCAATTAACCTTCAATTTTTTTCTTGAGCATGAAATTGTCAAATGTTTCGTAAGGAATAACATACTGCCTGCCCACTTTGACTGCTTCCAGCTTTTTTGATTTAATCAACTCAACAATGAACGCGTAACTCAATGGAATTTTTTCCATTAGTTCTTGGATAGTGTAACCGTTTACATTGCGTCGGCGACCCATATCCGTACGATAATCTATTACGTCCTGCTTACCAACAAAATATTTCCGACCGATGCGGTATGCCGGTAAATTACCGTTATCAATATCTCTTTTCACCGTTCCGTAACTGGCTCCAATAGCCTCGGCCACTTCCTTCAATGTAAAGAACTCTTTTTCCACCTTTTTGTTGACGCTCATTAATAAACCCTCCTTTCTCGAATCAGCTAAAACCATTATTAGATTATACTCAAAAGTTTTCCGTTATATACATTATATGTTTATAATAAGTAA
>JAQVXR010000018.1 GCA_028709045.1 Desulfitobacteriaceae bacterium
ACGGGATGGGAATTGAATAAACTAAACAACCTGGTGTTAAGGGATAGTTCATGGGGATCTACGTCTGTTGAGGGGCGACTTTCCTTTTGGCTTGTCGCTTGGAACATGATCAAGGAACGGCCTTTAAGCGGTTTCGGCTTAGGTACTTATCATTTGGCTTACAATACTTTTCGTAATAACGATCATTATTGGTCTATGTTTGCGCACAATCATTATCTCCAGCTTTGGGCTGAAGCAGGGATTTTTGCGCTTATCGGATTCTCGACATTTTTTCTTGTTTTTATTATCAGAAGTTTTAATTACAGAAACACTGCTGATAAACCAGAAAATTATTTTGGAATTTTTGCCGCGATACTAGCGTTTTTATTACATTTGGCAGTTGATTTTACTTGGAATATGCCACCTGTCACACTATTGTTTTGGACTCTCTTAGGCTGCCAGATGGCTTTATTGTCATCAGGTGCTTCGGCTGCACAAAATACTAAGTGGGTAAAGCTATTTAAGTATGCGGCAGTTACCTTAGCTTTATTTCTTTTTTTCGGTAGTTTACAGCAGATGGCTGGGTTTAAATGTGCAAAGATTGCGGTGATGCAAGAGAACAATGGTCAGATTCAGATGGCGGCAAGCTGGTATGAAAGAGCGTGCAAGGTGTTTCCGTGGCGGGCGGAATATTATTCCAGGTATGCTGATTTGCTATATCAACAATGGCATGACGGCGGACAAAGGGAGATACTCAAAAAAGCAATTGAATTAAAAGGGAAAGCAATAAGTCTCAGCCCATATGATTATTTTAATTATCAGGTACTGGGTAAGATTCTTTGGCAAGAAAAAATTGACGGTGCTGAATACTATCTCCAAAAGGCGGTCACAAAAGCCGGTTTTACACCGGAACCTTATAATGATTTAGGATACTTCTATCTTGCCAATAACAAACCGGAGGCTGCGGTGGCAGTTTTTGAAACGGGAATAAGTAAAATACCATTTGCGTGGAAAAATGCCCCGGGAGAAAAGCAACGTGAAAAAATAAAAATGGTTGAGGAAACGATGGGAATAGGTTTATCCCAAGCTTACCAGGAGCTTTTAAATAGAAATTTGATTTTGAGAAAGATGGATAACTAATTTTGGGGTAAATATTTAATTGGAGTTTGGCATGGATTACAGAAAAAATAACCAAAAAGGTTTTACCTTAGTTGAACTGGTATGTGTTCTGGCAGTTATTTCTACTTTGACAGGAATAGCAGTGCCCCTATTCTTTCGCAGTATGGCCCAGTGGGAGTTGGATGCGGCAGCATGGAAAATGGCCAATCACATTAAAAAGTGGCAGCAAAAGGCTATTACAGAACAAAAGTATGGGCTGAAGCTGGTAGTTGACCAGAACGGGAGAAAATTTCATTTTAAAGAGGGTACTGTGATTAAAGAAACTCATGATCTGAGCAACTCCCTAAAAAGTATCAGCATAGCACCTCAAAGTTTTTATACTGTGGAATTTTATCCAACCGGGATGACCAGTGCGGCCGGAACCTATACTTTGGAGAACTATCAGGGGACACACAAGTTTATTGTAATTTTGAATACTACCGGCAGGGTACGGGTTTCTTCTAATCCTCCATAAAGACAGAGGAAGTGATGGGATTTTGAGAGAGATGAAAAGAGAGAGTTTTCGAGATTGCGGTTTTACCCTAATAGAAGTTGTGCTGGCAACGGTAATTGTTATGATTGCGCTTATTCCTATTATGGGCTTTTTTTCCGGGAGTCGGGAAAGATATGCCCGGTCTCTACAGGTAACAACGGCGGTTAATCTTGCTCAAGAAAAAATGGAGGAATTATTATCTCAAAACCCAGAGGAGATTTGCCCAATCACCCCTTCTTCATGGGAACCTTTTCCTGAATACCCCGGGTACAAATATCAAGTGGAGGTTATTTGTGATGACGTTGAGTTAGAACTATATACTGTTCTGGTTCGTGTTAAATTTGCTGTTTTGAGTAATGAAAAAGAAATTTCTCTTTCTACCTATTATTTCAGTAAGCAGGCAGTTGAAAATGAATGATCAGGGATTTACGTTATTAGAATTTATTTTATCCATTACTTTGTTTAGCATAATATTTGTAGCAGTTGCCGGGCTGGTTTATTCCGGATTTGTTTCATGGCAGCATGGGATTGATGAGATAGATACAGAACAAAATGTTCGCCTTGCCATGGAAAGAATAATTGAGGACGTACGGGAAGCAGCAGTAATTACACTCCCAAGAAACTTGGAGGAACCTGTATCTTCAATTGAGATGAAGGTTCCTGGAAATGATTTAAAGACAATGCTTATTGTGCAGTACCGCTATGACAGGGTTGGCAAAGAAATTGAAAGAAATATGCAACCAATTGCCAGTAAAATTAGCGGCTTCTTAATTTCTTATACGGAATATCCTCCTGTGATTAAAATAATCGTACTTGGACAACGAAATAATGGTAGTGTCATTTCTTTAAGGTCAAAGGTTATGCCCCGGGCAGTAATTCGGTAAAGGTGGCAAACAAGGTGCGGGAAAAGGGTTCTATAACATTATTTGCGGTTTTCGGGCTGTTCGTTCTGATGCTTTTAGGCATGGCACTTCTTGAGATAACGAATATTGAATTTCAGATGAGTCAAAGCATGTTGGACAGAGTACGGGCTTATTATATGGCCGAAGCGGGAATGGAAAAAGCTTTGGCTAAAATCAAGCATAACCCTTTGTTTTTACAAGACCTTACATTGAACGGTGTAGTTATTCAAGGAGAGGACCCGTTTAACGGCGAGGTTGATTCACCTTGTCATTGTAGCTTCAGTCGAGTCGTTCTCACGGCAAAAGAACAGGATGCGGAAACTATTACCGGAGCATTTTCGGTGACAGGGCGGTGCAACAGTGCTGTCAGTAATTTAAAAGCTAAAGTCAAATTTGGTCCGGATGGTTTGATAGATATAATTTATTGGAAAACTTAAATAAGTGGTTTTAAGAAAGGAAAGGTTTAGTGTGTTCGAACAACTGAAAGCTAAAGTAATAATGCCAAAAAGGAGTGTTGTTGGTATTGACATTGGAACCAGGGATATCAAAATTGTAGAAATGAAACCAGGAAATATCCCTGAGATTGTAAAAATTGGTCGGATACCTACTCCCCAAGGTGCTTTGGATGATGGAGTCATTTTGCAGACAAGTCTTGTTGCGAATGTCATAAAAAATCTTATTGTACACATGGAAATTAAAACAAAACGTTCCGTGACAATTGTTTCCGGAAAACACGTGATTACCCGCTATATCAAACTGCCAAAAATGACCCCTGCTGAAGTAGCGTCAACTTTAAAATGGGAAGCGGAAAAATATATTCCCCTTTCAAGCGGCACAGACTTGGTTTTTGATCATCTGATAATAGGTGAAGTTAAAGATGAGCATCATCCACAGATAAACGTTTTACTTGTTGCCGCTCCCCGCAGATTGGTTTATCTGATAAACGAAACTTTTATGTTGGCAGGGTTGAATTTAGACGTTGTGGAGATTGAACCGCTTTCCTTGTCCCGCGGTATTGGATGGAATATTAAAGGTTCTGATTCTCTTGCAGATTACCAAGGGGAGATAATCATGGGATTAGATATAGGAGCTAAGGCAACAAACCTATTCTTTTTTCAAAAAAGTGAACTGTTGTTTTCCCGCTATATACCCTCGGGTGGAGATGTTATTTCCCATGCGGTGGCAACGGCTTATGGCATCGAGTTTAATGCCGGGCAGGCAATAAAAGAAAGAGACGGTAAAATTTTAACTGAAAATTTTCCGGATAGTGTTGCTGAGGCAAAGGTAAATATGGATAAAGTTCTGAAAGAAAGCATTAAGCCTCTTGTAGGAGAAATTAAACGGTCTCTTGATTTTCTTCGAACTCAGTTGAAAATGACGGAGCCACAGGCCTTGGTTATATCCGGCGGGGCAGCTAAATTAAAAGGACTTGCAGAATATTTTCAGATGGAATTAGCTTTACCTGTTACAGTGGGACTAGGGGAGATTCCTGTGAGCGAACAGTATTCCGGATTTGAAAATAATGGCGTAAGAAATCTTGATCCGGCGTTTGCCGTAGCAATTGGACTGGCCCTCAGAGGGGTGGCGGTATGAACAAGAACATAAACCTTCTTCCTTTGGAATTACGTCAGAACTCCGGTCAGACACAGGATAATTTTATTAAAGGCTTAAGTGTCTTAACAATTATTGTTGTGATTCTTGGAGGCTTGATTTTTTTCACTTTGATTAGATTTATAGAATATCGGCTGGATGGAATCGAAAAAGAATTGATCGTATTAAAGCCAAAAATTGAACAGGCAAAATTTTATCAGAATGAAAACGAAGAAATGCAAGCAGAAATAAGAGATATGGAAAGCATTGAAGAAGCAAAGGTCCACTGGTCGATGGTCTTAGGAACAATAAATGAACATTTGCCTCAAGACATATGGATCACTCATTTTTCATTTAACCAAGATAGGACCATAAAAATAATGGGTATTGCCGCAAACTTATCGCCCATAGGGGTATTGCTTTATGAACTAAACAGGTTAACCTGCTTTGAGTCATTTTCTTTGGAAAAGGCAGAGGAAATAAAACAAGGAAGCCTGCCTTTGACAGAATTTAGTTTAAAAGGCATGATGGCAAAAGGAAGTGTCTGAATTGCTGGGGAAATTATCGGTACGAGAAAAAAACTTAATTATTATTCTCTTTATCGTAGTTTTATTTGGAGCAGTGTATTTTCAGTTCTTTAAATTATTAGGGCCCAAATATTGTGCTTTGAGAAATGAACTCAGAATTAAAGGGCATGAACTGGAGTCGACAAAAGAGATGATCAATAATTTTGAACAATTAAAGAAAGAAAACGAAGTACTAAAACAAAGGATGGCATTGGCTCAAACAAAATATAATAACGATATCACAAACGGACTCAGTTATTACTTTATCGGGAAACATGCCGAGGAACACTTAGTGACTGTGATAACGATGGTTCCCCAACCTGTGGAAGTCAAAGGGAAATTTTTGGTAATACCCGTAAGTATTTCTGCCCAGGGAAAATATCAAGATATTCAAAGATTTATTCAAGCACTTGAAGCAAAGATGCCTAATACAACTGAAATAGTATTTTTATTAATGGAACCAAAAGGACCGGATGAAAGCAAAGATCAGACTGAACAAGTGGGGGAAGAAGTAAATTTTAATAAAGACAAAGCCTTTATTGAGGGAAAAGATCCCGATATATTGGTATCGATGAAATTGATCACTTATTTAACGAGGTCCTCAAAATCTATGGAACTAGGCGAGGACTGGATGTTAGGCCGTGGCGATGCCTTTTCACCAATGATAAACACAGCAGATAGTGTCTATGGGGTTTCAACGGATCATGAAACAAGTGATAATTACTTACAACCTGTCGAAAAAGTGATAGGAGATTCTAAATTGCTAGATGAAATCACAGAGGAAAATGAATTCCCGGTGGGCGATATAGTTGTTTCAACTTCAGATGATAATCAACAAGCATTGGACTATTGTTTTCCACAGGGAAAATAGGGAGCTGGAAAAAGATATGAGGGCTAAATATATCCTTTCAATTGTTGCCGTTGGATTTTTAATTTTCTTTTTAAGTATCAAATCGAGTGGAGCCGGACATCTTTTTACCAGACAGATAACTGTTTCTTCCGGTGAGGTCAAAGTGTTTTTTAATAATAAACAGGTTTTGACTCAAATGCCCTTCATGGTCGACGAAAAAGGTGTTGCGCTGATTCCGGTGCGAGAAACCTTTCAAGCTTTGGGAGGGAATGTTGTTTGGGATAAAAAAAATAATGCGTTATATATTGAAGGAATAGGAAAACCGGATGCGGATGCTGTTAGGGCAGTTCAAACAAGCTTTACTTGGTTGGAAGAAATGGTGGTAATCAGAAATGTCGGACACTTTTACCAACAACCAGAAAAAAACTATATGGTAGCGGCCGGGGCACATAGTCACGGGATCGCGGTAGAACTGGAAGAGAATCAAGTTGCCGAAGTTGTTGTTCGGACAAATAGAAAATATAAAGGAATCGAAGGTTGGCTGGGAGTAGAGGATAGTTCAATGAATTCCAGTGGCGCGTATGTTTTAAGCATTTATGCTGATAAAAATATAGTTTATGAAAGCAGTGCCATTGCGCCTGCAACTTATCCAATGTATATTACGCTGGGTGAATCAAATATCTTTGGAGCTCAGACGGTTAAGTTTCAGGTAAAATGGGTTGACAGTGGCTCTATTGGTACATCTAAAGAGCTAATTGCGGTTTTGGCAGATTTTAAATTTAAGCAATAGCAGACTAAATTACCATAATATAACATTAAAACAATAGGGTTAATTGACAAACCAAAAATTTCCGTTCATAATTAATTAGGGACACGGCATAAATTCGTGTTCCTTAATTATAGCCGCTTTCCTTAGAACTTAACGCTAAAGACGTTTTGGGACGGGTCATGGAAAATCGGCCAAGTGCATAAACTAGAAAAGGAATTGTTTTGCTATGAAAGATGGGTAATTTTACGGTGGCTAAAATTTGACTTATGAACGGGCAAAAACTTAGTTGACAAAGATCTTGGGGAAGTCAGCTTGACAACGTGGAAGGTGTGGATGAAGTCTTAGAAAAAAGAAAAGCAGGTGTAATTATGCAGAACATAGTATTGATTGGATTTATGGGAACTGGAAAAACGGCTATCGGTCGGATTGTTGCTCGCATGCTCAATTATCATTTTGTTGATACCGACCAAATGGTAGAGGAGGCTACCAATCTTACCATCAACCAGCTTTTCCGCAAACACGGCGAGATTCGTTTTCGCTCAGAAGAGGCGTTGGTGGTAAAGAAATTGGCCGGACGGGAGCGATTGGTAATTGCCACAGGCGGCGGTTTGGTCTTGAATCCGGAGAACGTAAAGCTGCTCAAGCAAAAGGGGATTTTTGTTCTGCTCACAGCAGATCCGAAGGTCGTTTTGGAAAGGGTGTCCAGAAAGAATACCCGGCCGCTTTTGGCTAAGGGGAAAAATATGGAAACAATTATGTCACTATTCAAGGATAGAAGTCGGTTCTATGCTGAGTATGCTGAGTTTACTGTTGATACATCACATATCAGCCTGGAGGAATCTGCCGAAAAAATTGTTCAAATTGTTAAAGAACAAAAGGAACAGGCGAACAACTAATTTATTTCTTCTTGGATTTTATGTCTATTGGAATTTCCATGGAGATGTGTATCAAGCGGGTAAAGTAGGCACATAATGTAGGAAGATTACACACTGATGTCCTTAAATTTATGCACATGCTTATCAAGAAGCATGGGTAACATAGAGCGGAGATACAGTGTTATTGGATGGTGATAATGTGTTAGCAAAAAATGAATTAGAAAAAATTCTGGATACTGCACTTAACGAAGGAGGAGACTTTGCCGACGTTTTTATTGAAAAACGAGTGACAACCAGCATTGGCTGTGAAGATAACAGGATTGAACGAATCAATTCCGGCATTGATATTGGTGCCGGAGTTCGTGTGGTCATGGGAGATACTACCTCTTATGCTTATACAAATGATAATTCTTATCATGGGTTAATGCAGGTTGCAAATGTCGCATCGCGGGCTGCCAAGTCGAAAAGAGATTTGATAGAAACCGCAATTACTAAGAAAATGCCGGAGTTTGATTTTGATATTGAACTTTCTCCGGATTCACTTCCGGTTAGCGATAAAGTTGAGCAGGTAAAACGGGCTAACAGTGCTGCCCGCCGGGTGAACGAACAGGTAAAGCAGGTTTCTGTTGGTTACGGTGATGTTATCCAGGATGTAATTATTGCCAACTCTGATGGGACTTTTGTTGAGGATAGAAGAATACGTACCCGTTTTGTTGTCAATGCGGTGGCGTCCCAAAATGGGATTTTCCAAACCGGCTTTGAATCTTTGGGCGGAGCACAGGGTTTTGAAATATTCAGAAAGAATTCGGTGGAAGATCTGGGAGAGAATGCTGCTAAAAGAGCTTTGATGCTCTTAGATGCTGATCCGGCACCGGCGGGGAAGATGGCAGTGGTAATGGCCGGAGAGGCCGGAGGAACAATGGTTCACGAGGCCTGTGGCCATGGACTTGAAGCAGATTTGGTACAGAAAAAACTGTCTGTTTACGCTGGGAAAAAGGGTAAGCAGGTAGCTGACTCAATGATTACGGTAATCGATGATGCCACCATTAAAGGAAAGTATGGGACATTTCGATTTGATGATGAAGGTCAGGCCGGGAAAAGAAAAGTTCTCATTGATAGCGGGATTTTAAAAGAATATATGTATGATAGTTTCACCGGAAAAAAAGAAAAAAAAGAATCCACCGGCAATGGTCGACGAGAATCCTTCCGGGATAAGCCTATCCCTCGGATGACCAATACCTATATAGCCTCAGGAAAGGATGATCCGGAAAAAATCATTCAAGAGACAAAGCAAGGACTTTTAGTTAAAAAAATGGGTGGCGGCCAAGTCAACACCACGAACGGGGACTTTGTCTTTGATGTCGCAGAAGGGTACATAATTAAAGACGGAGTTGTGTTGAAACCTGTCCGAGGAGCTACTATTACCGGTAATGGACCGACCACATTGAATATGGTGGACCGGGTAGGCTCTGACCTGGGATTTGCCATCGGTACCTGTGGTAAGGATGGACAAGGTGTACCGGTTTCCGATGCCCAACCAACTATTCGCATTAAAGAACTAATTGTTGGTGGTACGGCTCAAGGGGCGGAGCAAACAATAAAGAAAATAAAAAGGCTTTAGATTGTTTCTCGCGGGATTATGAATCCCGCTTTTTTCACGAAAAGTGCCTGGGCACTTTCTGTTGTTTGAATCCTAATTTCTTCAAAAATTTAGCATAATTTCCTGTTTTGGGGAAAGGAATATTCTCTTTATAGGTGAATAATACTAGTTGATACAACACAGGGAATTGTTGCAAGGAGGAAAAAACTTGACGCTGGCAAATAATGAAAAAATTGGTAAAAAAGTTATACAGAGAGCAATGCGATGGGGGGCTTCTTCTGCTGAAGCTTTTTTTACCAAGAATAAAGAGTTATCGATAGATGTTAGCGATCAGCAGGTAGAAACAATGAAACTTGCGGAGCAGCAGGGATTGGGAATAAGGGTCTTGAGAAATCAAAAGCTTGGCTTTGCTTATACATCGGATCTTACTGACTCCGCTTTGGAACAGGCGGTACAGCAGGCAGTTGCCAATTCTGACCACACAGAAAAAGATCAATATCATAGCCTTCCTGGGCCTGCTTCTTCTTATGCTCAACTTTCTCTTTATGACCCCAATATTTCCCGGACGCCCGTTGAGAAAAAAATAGAGTTAGCCAAAGAAATTGAGCGCATTGCCCGTAATTTTGATCCCAGAGTAAGAATTACTGAAAGATGTTCTTATGTTGATTCAGTTTATGAAGTTTCCGTTGTGAATTCCTTGGGAGTGCAAGGGTCTTACGAAGGGGCTTATTGTGGTGCGTATTCTTTATTAGTAGCGGAAGAAAACGGTGACTCTCAAACAGGATTTGAATTTCAATATAAGTTGAATTTTAATGAGATTGATCCGCACTTTGTTGGTACTGAGGGAGCCAAAAAGGCTGTCCGCATGCTGGGGGCAAAAAATATAAGAACACAAGAGATGATGGTGGTATTTGATCCTTACGTAGCTACGAATTTTTTAGGTTTGCTAACACCATCTATTGCAGCGGATTCGGTCCAAAAGGGAAAATCTCGATTGGTTGGAAAAGTGGGAGAGAAAATTATCTCAACGCTTATTACTCTAGTGGATGACGGGACAAAACCGGAAGGATTGATGTCCTCTCCTTTTGATGGTGAGGGCGTTCCTTCACAGAGGACTGTTTTATTTGATCATGGGGTTTTACAGGGATATTTATATAATAGTTATTCTGCGGAAAAAGATGGAAGAAAATCTACCGGCAACGGGATGAGAAGTTCCTATATGGGTACTCCGGAAATAGGCATTACCAATTGTTACATTGAAAACGGAACAATTTCACAGGACGAGATAATAGCAGAGATAAATAAAGGAGTTTATATTACGGAAGTGATGGGAATGCATACAGCCAACCCGATTTCAGGGGACTTTTCTTTAGGTGCTTCAGGGATATTGATTGAAAGCGGTGAATTGGTCGGTCCTGTTCGAGGCATTGCCATCGCAGGAAATGTGTTTGATTTGTTTTCCAACATTGACAGGGTGGGTTCTAACCTAACTTTTTTTGTCGGAAAAGGAAGTCCCACACTGCGAGTTTCTCGCATGACTGTGAGCGGAAGCCAATGATATTTTAACTTAAGACAGAGTTTGTTTAAACCTCAATACCCAATAATAATATAGTAATGATAAACTGTGCATTGTTAAAAATATAGTGGTAGTTTAAACATAGAAAAGAGGCCTACTGGTCAAAGGAAAAAAACTATGGTAAAATTCATACTGAGTACAGGGGTGGTAAGCAATGGCAAATATTTTGGTTATTCATGGGCCAAATCTTAATCTCTTGGGGATAAGGGAACCGGAAATTTATGGTCGGACAACCCTAGAAGAAATCAATACCGGGATTAATAATATTGCCCGGCAATATGGGGCTGAAGCGATCTGTTTTCAGTCTAACTCTGAAGGTGAAATTATTAATATTATTCACCGGGAAAGTAAAAATGTAGAATGCATTATTCTAAATCCAGGAGCTTATACCCATTACAGTATTGCTATTGCTGATGCTATTAAAGCGGTAAATGTTCCGGCAATAGAAGTTCATTTATCTAATATATTTGGTCGGGAGGAATTTAGGCAGAGGTCTGTTATTGCGCCGGCAGTTGTTGGACAGATCTCCGGTTTTGGATCCTTCAGTTACCAACTAGCTGTTTATGCCGCCCTTAACATTATTAAGGAAAGAGAAAATAAATAGCTTAAGGCAAACAAGAAAATTTTAATTTTGTCATCAAAGGGGGTATTTTATGATCTCAACAAATGATTTTAAAACGGGTGTGACGATTGAGCTAGATGGCGATGCTTACCAGGTTGTTGATTTTCAGCATGTAAAACCGGGAAAGGGTGCGGCTTTTGTCCGATCAAAACTGAAAAATGTGCGTACAGGCGGTGTAATTGAAAAGACTTTTTCTGCAGGTGAAAGAATTCCCAAGGCACATTTGGAACGCAAGGAAATGCAGTTTCTATACCATGATGGTGAAGCATATATATTTATGGACGTTAATAATTTTGAGCAGATTCCGCTGAATGATGACCAAATTGGTGACGGTAAAAAGTTTTTAAAAGAAAACATGAATGCTTTTATTCTTTTTTTCCAGGGTAATGTAATCGGAGTAGATTTGCCCAGCCAGGTGGAACTTGAAGTAATAGAAACTGAACCGGGAATAAAAGGAGATACTGCATCAGGAGGCAGTAAACCTGCAACTGTGGAAACCGGGGCTGTGGTAAGGGTGCCATTTTTCATAAATGTTGGAGATGTTATTCAAATAAACACAAAAACTGGTGAATATAGCGGTCGGGCATAGTGTTTAAAAGACTGTTTCCTGTGGCATAATAAGGAAAGCTATTTTGATGGGAGGTAACAGTAATGAAAGATTTGAAACAAAGAGTTTCATATTTACAGGGTTTGGCCGAGGGGATGGAAATTTCCAAGGAGTCAAAAGAGGGCAAGTTGATTTCTCATATTATTGATGTTTTGGAAGGCATTGCCTATACAGTCGATGAATTGCAAATGCAGCAGGATGAATTGGAAGAATACCTTGAGACCATTGATGATGATTTAAACGATCTTGAAGAGGATTTTTATGTTGAAGAAGACGATGAGACAGATTATGTTGAGGTTAAATGCCCAAGCTGTAATGATATTGTCTGCTTTGATTCCGGGATCTTGGAAGATGATGATTTGATTGAAGTTACCTGTCCTAAGTGCAATGAGGTCGTATTCATTAATGATGGCAGTTACGATGATGATGAGCATGTAGAAACAGGGGAAGCTCTGAACGAGGCTGAGAAGTTGGTGGCAGAGAAAAAAGGAAAAACCGTTGATTTGTAAAGAAGGCGCAAGCCTTCTTTTTTTCGCAATAGGAACTGAAACAGAGGCGGGAGCTTAGGGCTCCTGTTTTTTTGTTCATGTTAAGGGGCAGGCCCCCTTATGTTAAATAAGGAGGGTCACGGCGAAGCGTCCTAGGGAACGCATGGGTTCCCTGGGAAAACAAAAGCATTACCGATGAATGCCTAAAGGCATAAAATGCTTTTGTTCTATTATAACAGCCCGTCTAATATGTATATTAGCAGCAAGGGAGGGGACAAAGATGACAATTCTAATGCGGCAAACGGTGTTAGAAAAATCATTAACAGGAGAACGAATTTGCCGGGAAATCTTTCCGTTTCTTGCACCGGAATTACGTAACTTAATTGAAAAGATATCCTTAGAAAAGCTTAATGATCTGGAGGAAATTAGATTGCGCATAGGTGCACCGGTTCTGTTCCGATGTACAGGAAGCGATCTATATTTGGGACGGCAGGGTTCATTAATAAATAGCAGACAACAGGCCTTTATATGTACATCGGAAATAATTAAAAAAACTGTAATGATGATGTGCAATTGTTCTGTATACGCTTTGGAGGAAGAAATGCAAAAGGGCTACTTGACCTTATCAGGTGGACACAGGGCAGGTTTTACCGGGCATACCGTCATTGAGGCAGGACGCATAAAAACATTAAAACAGATATCCAGCATTAATATTCGGGTGGCTCGTTTTATACCCGGAGCAGCTGCACGGATATTAAGGCATCTTTTTCAGGGACGTCAGTTGCAGCATACAATTATCATTTCACCTCCCCGTTGTGGAAAAACAACATTATTAAGAGATATTGTGGCTGCTATTTCAAACGGTTTTGCAGAATTTTCTCCGGTACAAGTGGCGGTGGTTGATGAAAGGTCTGAAATTGCCGGTTGCCGGGATGGTGTTCCTCAGATGCCGGTAGGGCATTGTACCGATGTTTTGGATGCATGCCCAAAGGCAGAAGGGATGATGATGCTGGTAAGGTCGATGGGGCCGGAAGTAATTGCCACTGATGAAATTGGATCTTTGGCAGATGTAGCTGCGATCCAAGAAGTAATTAACGCAGGGATAAAACTTATTGCGACTGCTCATGGCAGGAACTTGGAGGAAGCGACAGCCCGGCCGGGGATTGGGGAAATTATTCAGCAAAGGTTTTTTAGCAGGTATGTGGTTCTTAGCCGCCGGAAGGGGCCGGGAACAGTTGAAGTTATTTATAATAGTGAATTTCAAGCAATTTGGAAAGGTGATGGGTAATGCTGAAACTGCTGGGCGCATTTTTAATTATTATTCCTTGCGGTTTAATAGGATTGAGACTGGGCAGAAACCTTTCCCGAAGGGCAGAAGAGTTGCGCCAGTTACAGTTTGCTCTGCAGTCTTTGGAAACGGAAATTGTTTTTGCGGCGACTCCTCTTCCGGATGCCATGAAATCTGTCGCAGGCCAGATAAACGGAGAGATTTCTGAGGTGTTTAATCAAACAGCAACGGAACTGGTAAACGGGCAAGGACAAACAGCGGCGGAAGCGTGGCATAATTCTTTAAAGGAGAAGGAATCCAGTCTTGTTTTAAACAAATCGGACATGGCCATTTTGGAACAGTTTGGTCAGGGTTTAGGAATATCAGACAGAGAGGATCAAAAAAAGCGGCTTACTATGGCCAGGATGCAATTGGTAGGCCGGGAGAAACAGGCGGAATCGGAACGCCGGCAGTTTCAAAAATTGTGGCAGAGTCTAGGCTGGATGATGGGCTTTTTAATTACATTATTGTTAATTTAATGGTAGGAGAGGAAGTGCTGAAAAATGGTTGATGTAAGCGTCATTTTTTTTCTAACCGGATTAGCCATTGCTGTTACGATCTTGCATTCTTTTCTGAAACAGGCGGGAAGAGACGAATATGCTTATTTAACACTAGTTGTTGGTCTGGCTATTGGTTTATTAAAGATAATTCCTGTAATCCACACACTTTTTACTCAAGTAAAAGCAGTGTTCAACCTTTACTAATGAGCAGGGGGCGGTTGAGTGGAAGGTTTATTCGTTATTTTAGGATTGGCTCTCGTGGCAACAGTTATGATTGTGTTTATTCAGGAAAGTCGGATTCCCGGCGTGGGCATTATGGTCAGTGTTTTTGCCGGAGCGATAATTTTTCTATACATCTTACCAAAGATCACTCAGGTGATTACTGTATTTGATGAACTTGCATCACGGGCCAGCTTAAATAAATTTTACTTAGCCACCATATTCAAAATTATTGGTATTGCATATATTGCTGAGTTTGGCGCCCAGATTTGCCGCGATGCCGGCCAAAGTGCTATTGCCACCAAAGTGGAATTTGCCGCTAAGGTTTTAGTGATGGTGTTGGCTGTTCCAATTATTGCCGCAATTTTAGAATCCGTGGTCAGACTGCTTCCTTAATTAATTAAGTAATATATGAACGTTGCCCCAAAGGGGTGTGAAAATTGTCAAGGATAATTAAAGTTTTATTAATGGTATTTTTCTTATCTATTACCTGCATACCGGCATTAGCCCAAGGAGAAGACACTATGTCGGTGGCGGGAGCACTGGATTTTTCTGAAATAGAAAAATATGTAGAAATTGTAGATAAGGAAGTTAAAGATCATTTGCCTGATCTAAGTATTGAAAAGCTTTATCAGGATGCAAAAGAAGGACGTTTGTCATGGAATCCAGGAGACGTTTTTATGGGTTTAATCCGGTTTTTCTTTCGGGAAATCCTAGCTAATAGCGCACTGCTAACAAGATTAATCATACTGGCAGTTGCCGGAGTAGTTTTAACTAACCTGCAGGGTACTTTTGACAAAGGAAACATTTCTTTACTGGCCAATGGGGTTGTCTATCTTGTCTTGATTACTATTGCTCTCGGTTCTTTTTCCATCGCTATTAATACGGGAAAGGAAGCTATTGAAAATATGTCGGGCTTTCTTTATGCCGTTATGCCGGTTCTACTGACACTCCTTGCTGCGATGGGAGGGGTGACGTCGGCTACGCTGATCCAGCCGGTAATGGTGGTAATTTTGACTTTAGCCATTACTGTCATAAAAACGGTAATCTTCCCGTTGATATATTTTATGGTAATTCTAAATGTTGTCAGTCATATTTCGCCTCAATTTAATGTTAGCAGATTGTCCGGTCTTTTTAAGGATTTGTCAATCGGGTTATTAGGCATTGTAATGACTGTATTTGTTGGTTTTTTAAGCCTGCAGGGAATTACCGGTGCGGTAGCGGATGGCCTGACATTTAAAGCAGCAAAATTTGCCGCGGGAGTATTTATTCCGGTTGTGGGAAAATCTTTGGCTGATGCTATGGATACGGTTATCGGAACATCCCTGATTTTGAAAAATGGGATTGGAATTTTAGGCGTCATTGTAATTTTTATCATGTGTGCCTTGCCGGCGGTAAAGATTCTTGCCATGTCTCTAATATATAGATTTGTTGCCGCGATCATCCAGCCTTTTGGAGACAGCCGGCTGGCAGATGCACTGCATGGATTGGCTAATTCATTAATTTTGGTTTTTGCGGTGGTAGCAGCTGCAGGTTTGATGTTTTTCTTTATTTTGTCAGTTACCGTTTGTTCCGCCAATATCTCCATGATGTTTAGGTAGGTGAGTAGTCTCATGCAAACCATTAGTGAACTGGTGCGAAATGTAACGATCATTGTTCTTATTGCCGGCTTTTTGGAAATGATGCTGCCTTCCAGTGAATTAAAGCGATTCATAAAAATGGTAATGGGACTGTTTGTACTTGTATCAATATTAAATCCAATAGTTAGTTTACTCCGTCAGGAAACGGCATATGAGGTATTTGCCTGGCAGGATCCGGTCCAAGGGATGAAGCTTAATTCTATTTTACAGCAAGGGGAGGAACTGTCCCGTGATATGACGGAAAAAGCAGAAGTGATGTATGCAAATAGTATGGCAAAACAAATGGAAACTATTGTGAAACTTGTGAAGGGGGTGGCTTGGGTCGAAGCAGATGTAGAAGTAAAGGAAACAGGAAAACATCCTGATTACGGCAAGATAGAAAGAGCAGTTCTTGTTATTGGAATTGGTGAACAAGAGCAAAGTACAATTGAACCAATAAATATTAAAATTTCTGGTGAGGAGATATTTGAAGTGCCGCAAGCAGAAAAAGATGAGATTAAATACCGGGTTGTTGAAGCTTTAAAAAACTTTTACGGATTAACTGAAGAGCAAATTAGCGTTGTTATTGTGTCTCAATAAGGTGGGAGGTAAGAAATGGTTGATGAAAAGAAAAAAAACTTTCTTGGGATATTAAAAGTGACGAAAGACCAGATGCCTTTTATTGTAAAAATGTTAACGGTTGCTTTTATCGGGATTCTGGTTTTAAATCTGGCAAGTTTGTTTCAAAAACCTACATCCCAACCCCAGCCCGAGTCGTTTTCTCCCATAATTGAGAATGAAAATGGCCGAAAAGAGACTGTGCTGGAATATGATGCTGGGCTTGAAGCCGGTTTGGAAAGGATTCTTGGGGAAATAGTTGGTGTGGGTAAGGTTTCTGTATCTGTTGTATACGCTGAAGGGCCAACCCGGGAGTATGCCGTGAATGTCAGTAGTACCCAAAGAGATACCGAAGAAAGTGATCAGGCCGGAGGAGTGCGTACGACTAAAGAAATAACGGAAAATGGAGAAGTAGTGCTGCTTGAGGGAAATCAACAGCCGGTAATGGTAAAAGAAAGTATGCCGAAGATCCAGGGAGTTTTGGTGGTAGCTGATGGTGCGGAAGATCCTCTGATTAAAGAAAAATTGTTCAAAGCTGTTCAGGGCCTTCTACAGGTTCCCGCTCACAGGATTACGGTGTGTACGAGAGGAGGCAGGTGATGGCATGCGTGTATTGACAGTGCGTAAGAACCAGATTCTGATTGTGCTTTTAGGTATCTGTTTGTTGTGGTTGGTATTTTCAATTCTTAGTTCATTTATATCCTCTTCTCAGGCTGGAAATGAACCCAATATTCCTGTAATGGAGAATCACGTGATGGAACCGATTTCTCAGTTTGGGGACGGGACTTTTGAACTAATTCCCAGTTCAGTTGAAATGGAAGATTTTTTTGTTAATTACAGAATGGATCGGGAAAAAATCCGCAGTCAGCAGGTGGAAATATTGAAAGAAATTATTGATAACCCGCATACTGGTAGTGCAGCGCGGGAAAAAGCACAGGAAGATCTCTTAGGTCTCACAAAAACTGTGGAAAATGAATTAAAGCTGGAAAACCTTATTAAGGCAAAGCAGTATCAGGATGCGGCAGTATTTATTTCTCCGGATATAGTGACGGTAGTGGTAAAAGGAAAGAGCATCGATGAAACTGACTCAATGAGAATTATCGACTTCGTATCGAATACCACCGGACATTCTGACGATGAAGTTATTATAACCACTAAAAACTAAAGGGAATAAGCGGCCCGTTGTTATTTTCTGCTCACTTTGGTATAATATACTTGATTGACTATGGAAATAATCGCTGTGGGGGGTGTTAATAACAATGGAAAAGACGGTAATTGAAAAACAGGATAATAATACCGGTTCAGTACGCATTGCCGATGACGTTGTAGCGATAATCGCCGGACTAGCAGCTACAGAAGTGGAAGGTGTTGCCGGAATGAGCGGCGGCATCGCTGGTGGGATTGCTGAAATACTGGGAAGAAAGAATCTTTCTAAAGGGGTAAAAGTAGAAGTAGGAGAAACTGAGGCTGCAATTGATATTTTTGTGATTGTAGATTTTGGTGCGCGCATACCGGATGTAGCATTAAAAATTCAAGAAAATGTAAAAAAAGCTGTAGAATCAATGACAGGCCTAAAAGCAATAGAGATTAACGTACATGTTCAGGGAGTGGCATTTCCTAATACCGAGGTTAGAGAAGAAGAAACCAGGGTAAAATAATAAAAATTAAGTCCCGGAACCCGATTACCCGGGTTCCGGCTTTTAGTAGCTTTTCTTGGTGGCTTTGGAAAGAAAATCTTAGACTGAATCGCTTGGAGTGATGGGGATGAAAATATTTGACCGGACCATGCTGGTTATTTTTGCATTTTTGTTGATAGCTTTAAGTCTCTTGGCTCTTTCTATGGCGTTCGGTTGGACAATCCCTCTGGATTACCTCAATTCTGCTTTTGCTGCGCTTAACATGCGCTGGATTATTGGGATCTGTTCAATTGCTGTTTTAGTTGGCGGGTTCAGCCTGCTTTTAACCAGTCTTTCCAGCAGACCGGCAACGCGGACCAAAGTAGTTGCAAACGATTTTGGAGAAATTAGCATTACTCTTCCTGCTGTAGAAACATTGGTAAAAAAAGCTGCCTTTCAGATAAAGGGTGTTCGGGAAGTAAAGCCATTAATTAAGATTACCCCTGCCGGAACTGCTGTTTTCATCAGAACAGCAATGCTACCGGGGACCGTTATTCCCGAATCCGCACAAGAATTGCAGAGGGCAGTAAAAAGTTTTCTGGAGGATACTGCCGGGTTGGATGTGGTCGAGGTAAAGGTACTGATCACTGAAGTGTCTCAGGAAACAAAGGGCCGTGTGAACTAAGGGGGATGGGTATGGATTGGCTAAAAATGCTATCTGATTTGTGGACATACCACAAAGGAAAAACTGTTGGGGTAATTATTGGGCTATTATTTGGATTAATGGTGGTGGTATTTGGATTTTTTCAAGCTTTTTTTATTATGCTTTGTATGGTTATTGGCTATATTATTGGCAGGCGGATTGATGACAACATTAACTTTAAAGATGTAATGGATAGAGTTTTTAGGGATCACTGAATAACAAGGAGGCACTTTCGTGAGTAGACGTTTGGCTCGGGAAAAGGCTTTTCAAATGCTCTTTCAAATAGACGTAGGTCGAAACTCTTTGGATATGGCGAAACAAACCCTTCAGGAAGCAGATTTGTCGCCTGCGGACGAAAGCTTTGCTATAAAATTAGTAGAAGGCACCTGTAAGAATATTAAAGAATTTGACAACCTTATTAAAAAATATTCTTCCCAGTGGGATATTGAACGTTTGGCAAGCGTGGATAAGAATGTGATGAGGATGGCACTTTTTGAGATAAAATATCTTCCCGACGTTCCCTCGAATGTAGCCATCAATGAGGCGATTGAATTAGTAAAGGTTTTCGGAAGTGAAGATTCCGGCAAATTTGTTAATGGGATATTAGATAGTATCCAGCGGGATTCTCAGTTTTTGGAAGGTCAGGAAAAATGATTTTAGGAATTGACACAAGCTGCTACACGACTTCTCTCGCCGTGGTAGACTTAAATGGACAAGTAATCGAAGAAGCCAGGATTTTATTGAAAGTAAAACCTGGCGAAAGGGGACTGCAGCAATCGGTTGCAGTATTTCAGCATGTCCAGAATGTTCCTGCTTTAATAGAAGGATTGAGTCGGCATGTAGACTTCAGCCTGATTGAAGGAGTTTGTGCCAGTACAAGGCCGCGTCCGGTAAAAGGGTCTTATATGCCGGTGTTTACTGTTTCTCAGGGAGTGGGGAAGGTTATTGCACATAGTAAACGGGTGCCCTTTTTTGAAACCAGCCACCAGGAAGGTCATATCATGGCAGGAATCTGGTCCGCCCAGGGACCGAATAAAAATATTTTTTTGGCCGTTCATCTTTCAGGTGGGACGTCAGAGGTCTTGAAGGTTGAGAAAAAAGAAACAGGTTTTCACATTGAGATTTTAGGTGCTACCGGCGATCTGCACGCTGGGCAGTTTATTGACCGGATTGGCGTCGAGATGGGTTTGCCTTTTCCCTCCGGACCTCATTTGGAAAAGATCGCTCAAGGGTGTAGTGAGGATATTCCCTTCATTCCTACCGGGGCTAAAGGATATCAGTTTTCTTTTTCCGGACCGGAAACGGCAGCACGCAGGTTGTTAAGCCAGGGCTTTTCCCAGGAGCAAGTAGCCCGGGCGGTGGAGCACTGTATTGCAACTACCTTGGAAAAAGTTTTAAGAAAAGCTGTATTAGATCATGGATTGCAGGATGTTTTAATTGTTGGAGGAGTAGCGTCGAACGAGTATATTAAGCAAAGGTTGCGAAAACGCTTGGAGCACCGGGCGGTAGGGGCAAAGTTATTTTTTGCCGAGCCAAGGTATTCGACAGATAATGCGATAGGGACGGCATTGCTTGGATTGGCAATGTACCAAAAAATATGAGATAAAAATATATGAGTGGGTTAATTATCAAGAAATTATAAAACTAAACGCACTAATATACGAGAAAATTGTCTGAAAAATAAAACACTGGAATAGGTCGGTGTTTTTTCTAATTTATGGCAGGAATTAATAAACTTTTTTAGAATAAATTAGTGTCAAACTTTTCCATAGGGAGGGTAGGGAATAAGTAAAAATGTTGTCGTAAAAGCAAAAAATTTGTCATTGCTTAATTGTGCATTTTTTAGTAAACTTTTATGTTAGGAGAACTATAGTCTGAGTAACTAGAAAAAGAGGAGAGAGGAGTGGATTAAATGCAGTGTTGTTGCGGAGAAGAGAATAAGCTTGAAAACAGATTTCCGGATACTGAAGTTGATCTCAAGCCATTAGATGTAGTGCTGGAAAAATATAAAGGTATTAAAGGTAGCTTAATTACCATCCTTCAAAAAACCCAGGAAATTTATGGCTACCTGCCCCGAAGAGCATTGCAGCATATTGCTGATGTAATTGGGGTAAAACCTGCTAAGATTCTTGGCGCTGCAACTTTCTATACTCAGTTCAGGTTTCAACCTATTGGCAAGTATTTAGTTATGCTGTGCCAGGGTACGGCTTGCCATGTTAATGGATCGGAAAAGATTGAAGATGCTATCTGTGATGAATTAAAGATCAAAGACGGTGAGACTACTGAGGACCGTTTGTTTACCTTAGAGAATGTGGCATGCCTTGGCTGCTGCAGCTTGGCTCCGGTAATGATGATTAACGGTGAGGCATATGGAAAACTTACGCCGGAATCGGCACGAAAAGTTATTAGGGAAATATTCAAAAACGAAACTAATAGTTAGGAGGTGTGTCAGGTGAGAGTACGTATTGGTTTGGGAAGCTGTGGGATTGCAGCAGGTGCAAAAAAAGTTATTGCGGAATTAGAAAAAAAATTGGCCGAAAAAGATCTTGGAATAAAGATTGAACAAACCGGGTGCATCGGTATGTGCTTTAATGAGCCTCTGCTAGAGGTATTTGATGATGAAGGCAAGGTTTCCCTGTACGGTAAAGTTACCCCTGAGGCTGTTGACCGGATTGTGGAGGAGCATATTATCGGGGGCAGTCCTGTTACTGAATTTCTTGTTTCAGATGATGATATGACTTTCCTTACAAGGCAGAAAAGGGTCGCGCTTAGGAATTGCGGAAACATTGATCCAGAAAACATTGATGATTATATGGCCAATAACGGATACAAGGCTTTTGAAAAATGTCTTAAGGAAATGACCCAAGAGGAAGTTATTGAACAGATAAAAGTTTCCGGACTAAGAGGCCGGGGTGGAGCAGGTTTCCCGACTTGGTTTAAATGGAACGCTACCCTTAATGCAAAGGGAGCACCACCCAAATATATTATCTGTAATGCTGACGAGGGTGACCCGGGTGCTTTTATGGACAGAAGCCTTTTGGAAGGCGACCCGAATAGTGTTATGGAAGGTATGATGATTGCCGGATACGCCGTTGGGGCTTCTGAGGGTGTTTTCTATGTCCGGGCAGAATATCCTCTTGCTATTAAGCGTTTGGAGATGGCAATTGAACAAGCTCGGGAAAGGGGCTTACTTGGTAAAAATATTTTAGGAACCAATTTCAGTTTTGATTTAAGAATTAAAGCCGGTGCGGGTGCTTTCGTCTGCGGTGAAGAAACAGCCCTGATTGCTTCTCTTGAAGGAGAACGGGGAATGCCCAGACTAAAACCCCCATTCCCGGCACAGAAAGGTTATTGGCAGCAGCCTACAAATATTAATAATGTGGAAACTTACGCCAACGTACCCTGGATTTTATTTAACGGAGGATCCGCTTTTTCCGCGATGGGTACGGCAACCAGTAAGGGAACCAAAGTATTTGCCTTAGCCGGAAAGATCAAAAGAGGCGGTCTGGTGGAAGTTCCTATGGGAATTCCCTTACGTGAGGTGATTTTTGGTATCGGCGGCGGCATCACCGATGATCGGGAAATTAAAGGTGTGCAGATGGGTGGCCCTTCCGGCGGTTGTATTCCGAAGGAACTGCTGGATACCCCTGTTGATTATGAATCCATTGTCAAAACCGGTGCGATCATGGGCTCCGGCGGGATGATTGTTATGGATGAAACCACTTGCATGGTGGATATGGCGAAATTCTTCCTTGATTTTACCCAAAAGGAATCATGCGGCAAGTGCTACCACTGTCGTTTAGGTACGAAACGCATGCTGGAAATTCTCACCAGAATTTCCGAAGGTGAAGGAAAAGACGGCGACATCGAAATTTTGGATGAACTGGCGGTTAAGATTAAGGAAGGATCTCTTTGTGGTCTTGGCCAGTCTGCTCCAAATCCGGCGCAAAGTACAGTTAGGTATTTCCGTAAAGAATATGAAAAACACATTTATGATCACAAGTGCCCGTCTAAGAAGTGCAAAGCCCTCTTGACATTCACTATTGATGAAGATAAGTGTACCGGTTGCACTCTTTGCGCGAGAAAATGTGCGGTGGAAGCAATCAAGGGTGAAAAGAAAAAAGCCCATACCATTGACCAGACGCTCTGCATTAAATGTGGGAACTGTGCTGACGTGTGCCGCTTCGGTGCGGTAATGATTGATTAATAGAGATGGGAGGGGAGAAAGGTTATGGCAGTATATAGGCTGAATATAAATGGAAAAGAGGTTACCGGCCTACCGGGACAGACCATTTTAGAAGTGGCAAAAGCCAATGGGATCGAAATACCAACCCTTTGTTATGACGAAAGGATTAAAATTTACGGAGCTTGTGGACTTTGTGTGGTAGAAGTTGAAGGGAACCCGAAACTATTAAGGTCCTGTGCAACGGAGATTGCTGATGGTATGGTAGTGCACACCGATACGGAAAGAATTAAAGGCTCCAGAAAAGTCGCTCTGGAACTGCTTCTTTCTGATCATCTGGGGGATTGCCGTCCTCCGTGTCATTTAGCATGTCCGGCTAACCTGGATATTCAGGGGTATGTTGGGTTAATAGCAAACGACCGACCCCGGGAGGCTTTAGAAGTGATTAAAGACAGGCTGCCTCTTCCGGCTAGTATTGGACGGGTATGTCCCCATCCCTGTGAGGACGCCTGCCGCAGGCAGCTGGTTGAAGAGCCGATTTCCATCTGCTGGTTGAAGCAATTTGCGGCAGATACCGATTTGGATTCCGGTGATGTTTATATTCCGGGAATCAAAGACCCTACCGGCAAAAGAGTAGCTGTTATCGGCGGCGGGCCGGCCGGATTGACAGTTAGTTATTACCTGGCAAAAGAAGGTCACGAAGTTGTTATATATGAAGCTATGCCTAAGGCAGGCGGGATGTTAAGATATGGAATTCCCCAGTACAGGCTGCCGAAAGAAGTACTGGACCAGGAAATAGAAATTATCGAAAGCATGGGTGTTGTGATTAAAACCAACACCAAGATTGGCCGAGATGTAAATTTTGATTTTCTGAGAAACAACTATGATGTTGTCTATATTGCTATAGGTGCCTGGACCAGTTCCGGAATGAGATGTCCGGGTGAAGATATGGAGGGTGTTCTTGGTGGTATTGAGTTCCTCGAGGATATTGCCTTGAACAAAACAGTAAAATTAGGTAATAAAGTAGCTGTTGTCGGTGGAGGTAATACGGCAATGGATGCCTGCCGTACTGCTGTGCGCCTTGGCGCAGAGGAAGTTCACTTGCTTTACCGCCGGACAAGGGCAGAGATGCCGGCAGCGGATATCGAAGTTAAAGAAGCAGAAGAAGAAGGAGTTATTTTTCACTTTCTTGTAGCGCCCATCGAGGTTATCGGTGAGGATGGCAAGGCAGCTAAAATAAAATTACAGAAAATGGAATTGGGTGAGCCGGATGCCAGCGGCCGGAGAAGACCGGTACCGATCCCCGGGGCAGAAGAAATTATTGACGTGGATAATATTATTGCAGCTATCGGTCAACAGGTTGTTCCTGATGGGTTAGATGGTGTAAAATTGACCAAGTGGAACACTATTGTGGCAGATGAGAATACCTATATGACCAATATTCCCGGCGTTTTTGCGGGTGGGGACGCCATTAACGAAGGACCTGGCATTGCCATTGAGGCTATTGGAGATGCACGGCGGGCAGCCGATGTCATTAACAGCTATTTACACGGGGAAGTTATTCCGTATAAAGAGCCTTACTATGCAAAAAGGGAAGATCTTACAGAAGAAGATTTTGCCGACCGGGAGAAAGTATACCAGCCCCATATGGCGCATCTTACTCCTGAAGAAAGAAAGACAAATTTCCAAGAAATTGTCTTCGGCTACACTGATGAGCAGGCAAAGAATGAAGCTATGCGCTGTCTGGAGTGTGGCTGCGGTGACGTTTATGAATGTAAGTTGATTCAATATGCTAATGAGTATGATGTAAAACCTGCACGAGTTGCCGGTGAAGTGCATAACAGGAATCTGCAAGATGACCATCCCTTTATTGACCGTAATCCGGATAAATGTATTTTGTGTGGCTTGTGTGTCCGGGTATGTGAGGAAGTTATGGGGGTTACGGCATTAGGCTTAGTGGATCGTGGTTTCGATACCGTTGTTCAACCGGAATTTGGCCTACCTCTGAGGGAGACCGGATGTCTTTCCTGTGGGCAATGTGTTGCTGCTTGTCCGACAGGCGCACTTCAAGAGCGTCTGACGATAGACAAGTTTGTACCACTTGAGGCTGAGGAAACAAGAACAGTTTGCTCTTACTGCAGTGTTGGATGTAATCTAAATCTAAAAACGAAGGGCGAACTTATGATTAAATCTGTTCCGGATAAGGAAAGCCAGGTAGATAACGGGCTTCTTTGTGTGAAAGGTCGATTCGGCTTTAACATGGGACAGAAAGGAACACGTATCACCGAGCCGCTTATGAAGAAAGATGGAGAGTTTACTCCGGTTTCCTGGGATGAGGTTCTTCTCTCTATTGCTAAGACAACCCAGAGTATTGCTTCCAGGTATGGTAGCAATGCTTTGGCAGTCAGTGTATCCGACAGGTACACTAACGAAGAAATTTACCTTGCCAATAAGCTGGGCAAAGATATCTTAAAGACAGAAAACGTATTTTCCTTTAACGGTTTTGATGCAGGCTTACAAGATGTTCTTGGGTATGATGCTTCCAGCAATACCTTTGATGAAATACTTTCTGCCCAAGCTATTCTTCTCATTGGCGCAGATATTATGAAGGAATATCCTGTAGCTGGTCTCAAAATCAAGGAAGCAGTGAAGAATGGGGCTAAACTGGTTACTATTAATTCCAGTGCTACTATAGCAGACGAATGGGCTTTTAAGAAAATTAACCCTGATAACAATGTTAAGATTATCAAAGAAATACTCAAAGCTGCTATTAATGAGCAGCCTCAGAACGCAGTTGGTTTTGAAGAACTGAAACAAAGCCTGGAAAGCATTGAACCTGGTGAGGATGCAAGAGAGATTGCCGAAGTTTTTGCTAAAGCAAAGAATGCGGTAA
>JAQVXR010000148.1 GCA_028709045.1 Desulfitobacteriaceae bacterium
GTATCCAAGTTGGTATATAAGATAATATAAGAGCTTCTTACCCATTTGTCAATGATAAATTATTCTCAAAAATGAGAAATGAGGGGGGATTTTCATCATGCTCTTCTCTCTTTTATCTCTAAATCTCGTCATCACTGGGATTTGACCGCTATCGGGTGACAGCAGGCAGATTTGATATTTCTATTTTTCCGTAGTGGGAAACCACCACGAGGCAGGGAAAACATGGCACATGTGTGAGTTTTTTGCGGGTGGGTGGTGGGGTGGAAAAAAGTTTTTATAATTGCATATTTCATTAATCATGTATAAACTGGTAAAGAACATTCTAAATACAACTAATATCTTACAACTATTATGGGCTAAATTACCCACAACAATATTTTTTAACACCCTCTCTCTTCGTGTTTCACTACTAATAAAACAATGAAAAATACTAGCTTTACGATATTAGTATTCTTTTATTTATATAGACCCGCCCCTGTCAACTAACGTAAAAGTAATTTTTGTTAGCTGACAGGGGCGGAATCTCGTTCCCTTTTTCTAATACACCCCTAACCCTGTTTTTATTACGTCTATTGCGAAAGGTTTGGCGTCTGCAAGAGCTTCTTCTGTAACGTAGATTTTTTGAGGATCACGAGACATTTTCCTCATTGCGGCATATACGACACACTCTTTTTTTACGGCTCCATGACTTAAAAATACAGCACCTTTTTCCTCATATTGTATTTGAATGCCTTCTTCTCGCAACAATCTTTCTAATAAATTAAAATAACGCTTTTTCTTTTCTTGTGCTGGACTATTAGGTAAATGTCCTTCTATTCCCCATTTCAAAAGCTTTAAAGCTGCAAATCTATCTAAATCTCCCTGTAAATATTGATTGCGATAATGCTTGAGACAATTGTTACACGCCTTATCACAATTACAACTTTCTAGAAAAATTAATGTTTCTTGAAGTAATTCACTCGTATAATCAGCTATTCTTGAGGAATAACCCGCACCACTAGACAAGCTGTCGTAAATATAGACATCGATGTACCAATCATTCTCTGATCTCCGTATACGATAGCCAGCCTGAATATCTGTAAATTCAATATCTAATATCCTGCTCGTTGTTAAACGCAACGCTTCTGCAAGCGTTGTAGCTGCTCGTTTTCTCCACAACTTTGAATCTTCTGTATCTACTTCTATTTTTGATTTTGGCAAAGTGATTTCCAACACCAACATATCTGTAAGAAAGTCATATCCAAGATTGACATTAATAGGTGTATGACTACAAGGCTTCTTATTTTGATTTCCTGGTCTATAAATATTATTCAAGACCCTTTCTTCGTTACCAGGAGCCGCCGCGCCACACTTTTTACACACCATAAACCCTTGAGGTTCCCCTCCTAAGGTAGCTCCTCGATTGATCATAATAATCTTTTGGTTTGCCCTTTTAGAAGCCCTAATATGTTTACAATTATCCACTGAATTCATAGTGTCATTAGGTAAATTTGAATAAAGAGGCGTTTCGGACGACGAATACTGCGTATCTAGCACATCTGGTGGCATAGGTTGTCCATTAAGAGGGCTAAATCCCCAAGGTTTCACCATTGGAGAGATATTTTCAAGTCCATTATACGAGCAAAAAGGGCATTGATCGCTTTTCCAATCATCAGCAAAACCGAACCACTCACAGCGGGGACAACGTTTTAATTTTTTAATATAATTGGGGTCCTCCATATATGCTTGTGCCGGCTTGTAGGTATTTCCTACTTTTGAATCAGTATGCACATAAAGACCACCAATTTGATATGTTTTTTTATCTACAACAACAGTCCGTCCAGGAGCATATTCACTTATAGCTATATCAAGACCTCTTTCTGGCTTGTATTGTATAGCTCCTAACCTATCTTCTATATAGGTACTTACAACATCTTTAGGAAATGAATATGTTGGGATAATACCTTCCTCATAGAGCGCATCTAGTAACGACTTCTGTTGCCACTCATCAAGACCCTCTCCATAAACATCTTTATGGGCCTCTACTTTTTGGGCCAATGTTTCCAAGCCTTCTATCAACGTTGGCTTAAAACTATCGCATAAGTATTCAAATCCTTTAGGAAGAAGACTCTCAAGAAGGTCACTATTTATTTTGAAAGACGATAAAAACTCTCTCAACCTATCAAAATATGCTTCAAAAAAATTAATCGTTGAAAGCTCATCTAAACTTCTATTACAGTTATTCATAAAATCATTCAATGCTATCATGTTTAAATGTCTATTTAATAATTTTTCATTATCTACATCAATCCATGGGCGACGAGGCTCTCCTTGAAACATAGGCTTTGGATTTTTAAAGTAATAGGTATCGTGTGGCCCTCCTTCAGCAAAAGTTACAATTGTGGACATACTTGAACCCCGCCGGCCAGCACGACCAGCTCTCTGCTGATAATTCTCACGTGTTGGAGGCATATTTCGCAATCCCACAGCAACCAAAGAACCTATGTCAATGCCAACTTCCATGGTAGTAGTACTTGAAAGAATATCTATTGGTTTTTCGTCATCTTCAACTATATCTTGAAATCTCATTTCATATTGCTCCGTTTTTGCCCACATTTCGCTACGCTGGTCTTTATGTCCAAGTTGCGCAGTATGCTCTTCTGTATCAATTACTCGCACCGCTCCTCCTTGAACAGCAAGCAAAGCGTTTTTTCTCCAAAATTCCTCAGGAGAAGAATCATCAAATATAAAAGCTTTTACAGCATCTTCCCCACATACTGGGCAACACTTATTAAGCATAAAAGGTGAAACAGCAGCACAACGATTACATCGATACCATATATGTTTTGGATCATATACTGGATGAAGGTGTTTGATATTTAGAAAATAACGTGTTTGATCATGTATTCCATTGTTACAAAAATCTTTAAAAACATCCATCCATGCAAGCTGCTTTTTATCATCATTAGATATGCCTAATGTAGTCGCTATAACATTAGGCAATTTTTGAAAATCACTGCATCCGAATGGCTCATATTCTTTACGAATATTACGTCTTCGTTCATCTGTAATTTGATGACCAAGAGCAACGTGGTCAGACAAAAAAACATGTAAAATAGCACTAAAGACTTCTATAAAAACATCTTTTGAGACAATAATCCCCGCTTGTTTCAGTAATTCTAATGCAGTATACATCGGGTCACAAGCAGGTTCTAAGTAACAAAGTCCAGCATCTGAAAGTGTATTATATCTTCCACAAAACATTCTCAATAAATGCTCTTGCATGTCTTGTGGCGCTTCATTAAAATCAATCCCTTTATGCGGATAGAATGGTTTGGTCCTTTTTAAATTATTTGCAAAATTTAATTTCTTCTTTTGTTTTTCGAAAATCTCTTTACTTTCATTCGAAAATAAACTTACATTTTTCTCGATTGCAGATTGAACAAAATATCCATAAACATCATTCAAAGTTAGTTCATCGTCTATTTTTTCTTCTACCTCATTTATTTTTTGAAGAGCTAACATAAACAATTGACGTACTGTCATCTCATCAGACGCAAGAGTCATATCTCTAGCTAAAGTAGCTGCTCGTTGCCTGCTATCTGAAAACAACAACACTTTTCGTCCTTCGTTGGGGAAACGTTTGCACTCTTTTTCAGACGTATATGTCGCAGGCTGCTGTAAAAACTGCTCACGAATTAAGTTAAAAAATGCTTGATTACCTTTTGTTGAAAAGCTCGTTATTCTAGCATTAGCTAACTGTTGACGACACTTAGGGCATATGGAAAAAGTGAGAGTGTCAGGATATCCCTTCCTCTGATAATCACAATACCAAAGTCGTCGATAACCCTCTTTTCCATCTGCTGAATCATCAAATGTTATATATCCACTAAAGTAATCTAAATAACATTCCTTAAATGGATGTTTTGCACCTTTTTTCCGAGGAGGAAGTTTTTCTCCCTCCATAGGAATATAGAGATGAATTTCTTTCATTTTACTGGAATCAAAAAAAGCACCAGGACTTGTCCAAAGATACTGACGTCCAATACATTTCTGCACATACCCGTGAAAAAACAAAGCTCCACAACGGCGATCGTTATATAATTCATAAACTTTACTATTACATTTAGGACAAGTAAGATGTGCATCTACTAACTGAACATCTCCTAATATAATGCCATTTTTTGCATGGTGATTTGGACAATCCGGATTAGAGCATGCATAAACTCCGCTAAAGCCCCGAAATAGCATGTGCATACGTGCAGGGAATAAAACACTCCCCGACTTATCTCTTGCCATGGGAGCTATTGTTAACATCGCATCAATAGCCGCTAAAGCAACACTTTCTTTCGTCTTAGGGAATATTCTTCTTGCGAGATTAAAAATAGAAACAGCTTTTCCTCTGCATTCCTTAAATAATTTATTGAAAGGGGAATATAGACTTAAATTATTGTATAACCATTGATATACTGCGGGTAGATTATTCCAATTCATTGATTTTCCAGTGATGGAATAACAGAAACGATTCAATTCTTCCAAACGAGTATTCTCGTTATTGTCCAATGCATCAATTTTTATTGATTCCAAAATATCAGCAGAAATGTCAAAATTTTCCACCTTTTGGGGGGTATCAATCTTACCCCATATAAAGGTAAATTTACTATTTTCAGAAGCTGTAAGACTTTGAGCAAATTTGTCTACAGCCAATTTATCTTCTTTTGTTTTTTGAGGCATACTAGCAGTCGTTAATATAAATTGAACCCTTTTTCTTGATATACCTAATTTATAAAATAAACGTCTAAGCAAGAGAGCAACTTCTCCTCCGGCAGACCCTCTATACATATGCGCCTCGTCAATAACAAACAACAATTTTTCTTCAGGATTATTTTTTAGCCATTCTTTCGTTTTTTGCCAAATGTTATTTTCTCTTGGCCGCAGTAGCATATATTCCATCATGCTGTAGTTAGTTATAAGAATATCAGGGCAAGTATGTTGCATCTCAAAACGGGTAACCATTTCTGCATCTTCAGGATCGGGAATGTGAATAGATTTTCGGATATTTTCAATAAAGGCTTTCAGGTTTTGTTTAGCAGGTATCCTGCCACTAGTGACTAACTGTTTAAAATAAGCCCCTTCATCATCGCGTGCCAGAATTCGTTCTAAAGACTTAGCTAATTTAACATCCTGACTTTTTTGAGGTTCGGGACCAGCATAGGGAGTTCTCCCTGTATACATACCAAATTGAGGCCTTCTAGCCGGATAACCAACAGCATCACGAAAACTTTGAATAAATTTGCCTTCTTGATCACCTAAAAGACATCGTAATCTACTGATTTGATCAGATACAAGGGCATTCATCGGATACATAATCACTACTCGAACCCCACGCAAATTTTGCCATGAGTCAAACTTCTCTTTAGCTTCTTTAGTTAGCTTTGCTAGTATCGGCCACATAAAACATTCCGTCTTACCAGAACCTGTACCTGTCGATACAAAAATATCATAGCCTTGCCAAGCTTGTTTAAGTGCATCAAGCTGATGCTCAAAAGGCGTTTTATATACACCTAATCTTGCATCTATCATTTTATTAAAAAAAGAAAGCAAGTAAGAAGGAAGTCCACTTTCCATAATGCCATTTTCAACGGTCATATAGGCTGGGGACGATTCAATGTATGGCTCAGAATACAATTCACCTTTTTTATCATCAAAAAGAGGCTTACATGCTTCAAGTAGTACTTCACTTTTTCCCAAATATTGGCTTTTTAGATAATTAACAAGTTCATCACGTAAATCCTCATAATAGAAATGCGCTCCCCTATTCATATTTCTACCTCCGTCACATTAAAACCCAAGCATTTTAACCTTTCTTTAATAGCTGGATATACCATTGGTGTTAATAAAAAAGACCATCTATTTTCAAGATAATTAAACGACTTAGGCCATGAATAAAGACGAAGAAAAGCTTCTTCTTGATCTGGAAGAATGTGGCTTAGTTGCAATGCAACTAACTGCTTATCAACGGTGGCCTTAACGTTTAGAGAAGAACGTTGTTTCATTAACGCCAATGCAACATAATTGTGATAGGATTCTTCTTGTTCCCAAGCCTGAAATTCATACTGAGAATCTTGGTCAATTAATTTATATTTATATTTATGGATGAAACTATTTTCCAATTGTTCACGCGCCAGTAAAACACCATTCTTATATGTGTATTCTATCGAATAATAAGTA
>JAQVXR010000149.1 GCA_028709045.1 Desulfitobacteriaceae bacterium
CCGACGGCAAAACCAGCCCCGGCGTCGTTATGAACATCCCCACCGCGTGGGGTAAGATGCTTACGGCGCATACAACAGGCGCGGGCATCCAGCCCATCATTTGGGTCAACAACCGCGGCGAACGTTTTGCCAACGAGGAAATGGGCTTCAGCTTCATGAACGCTGGCTCCTCTATAATCAAGCAGCCCAAAGGCACAGCTTATGCCATTTTAGATTCCGAACAGGTGAAATACTACATGGAGGAAGGTTCCGAAATCAGTTTGGGCGAATTTATCACATTCAATCAGAAGCTTACCCATCTACCGGCTGAGCTTGAACAGGACATTAAAGAAGGTACTGCCTGGAAAGGCGACACCATTGAGGAACTGGCAAACGCCATTAGCGACGTAAATGCCAAAGCACTTATTGAAACCTTGAAGAAGTACGACCAGTTCTGCAAAGATGGCGAGGACAAGGATTACTTCAAACAAGCCAAATACCTGCGCCCGCTTCGCAAGGCTCCCTTCTATGCCATCCGCATGGCCGCCAGCGTTCTGTGCACCGTCGGTGGCATCCGCGTCAACGGCAATATGCAGGTAACGGATGAAAACTACGATCCTATTCCCGGCCTCTATGCTGCAGGTAATGATGCCAGCGGCCTCTATGGCGACACGTATAATCTGGATTGCCCCGGCACAGCGAGCGGTTTCGCCCATGCTTCGGGCCGTAAAGCAGCGCGTCACGCCATAGAAACCATTAAAGCTAAGAGTTAAACTTATGGCTTAACGGGCGGCATGAGGTTTTTCATGCCGCCCTGTTAGGCAAAAAGCATCATACCTATCTTGTGCATTTATAAGATTATATTTTATTATAGGAAGGTTGGTATCTATGGGTAAAAAAACTACTTTGCTTGCCCTTTGGTGTTCATTGTTGTGTATTGTGTATTTTGGCTTGTATCGAGGATTTATTTATCAGATTTTCGGTACAGATGGCAATGAGGCATTTATAGCCTTCTGTGCGTTGGCATTGTTCCTTGGCCAGAATGGCAACCTTAAAACACTCCCCAATTTTCTCTGCAGCGGTGTTTGCGGTGCTATTTGGGGCTGGGTCTTCCTCATGGGTGTGGGGTTCCTGATGCCAATTTTCAATGGCAGCTTCCTGCCCGCTGCGTTGGTTGATATCTTTGTCTTCACCTCTCTTGCTATCATCGTCCATACATTTATCCTGCGCAACACGGTCTTCAATAATATGGCTTATGTGTTTATGGGAGTGGCCACCACATTTTCCGGTATGGTAGCTCCCGGCCTCCTGGGAGTCGCACAGATTGCGTTCCTGCTGATTTGCGGTATGCTGATCGGTACGGGTACCAATGAAATGGGTGCTAAAATCTTTGGAGCGCCCACTGAGTGAGCTAAGCGTTCCATATCATTAGGCTAAGTGATACCTCCTTTTGAGCTCACCTTTTCAAAAGGAGGTCATTATACTTTATAAGTCAATAAAAATGTCCTAAATCTAGGAAGGGTAAGGTTGATATAATGAATGTTTCTTTATCTGTAAGAGCGCATATCGCAGTGATTCTGGCGGCCTGTATGTGGGGTTCCATCGGCGTCTTCGTCAGGACGTTAGATAGTTACAATTATAGCGCGCTGACCATCGTATTCGTGCGCATGATCATCGCTTTTGCCCTATTATTCGCCTACTTATGTCTATTCAACAAAAAGGACCTGTTGCGCATCAAGATAAAAGATGCTTGGATCTTCATTAGCGCCGGTCTATCCAGCGCCGTGTTGCTGAACCTATTTTACAGCATGTCAATTGTAGCCAATTCGCTCTCTTTAGCGTCTGTGTTACTAGCCACGGCTCCCTTTTTTGTGGTATTTCTGTCCGCGCCCTTGTTCAAAGAAAAAATTACTGCCGTGAAAATCACCGCGCTCTTGGTTGCCTTCATCGGCTGCGTACTGACCAGCGGCTTCATTGGCAGCGGGAGCACGTTCAATCCGTTCGGTATTTTGATCGGTGTGCTTTCCGGCATCGGTTGGGCCATTTACAGCATCTTTTCGCGTTTCGCACTCAACCGCGGCTACGATTCGCTGACTATCTCTGTTTATACATTTGCCATCGGCTCCCTGTCTTGCATACCCTTTACAAATTTTGGGGTGATCGGTACATCCATCCAGGGGCAACCGGTCTTTATGCTCTTTTTATTGTTTACACATGCATTGATCGCCTCTTTGCTGCCTTATATCCTCTATACCTACGGCCTAAACTATGTCGAAACGGGTAAGGCCGCAATCATGAGCGGCATAGACCCGGTGACAGCCGTTCTGTTGGGAGCCGTCATATATGCGGAAATACCTTCCTTCACCATCGCTGTAGGTATCGTGTTGGTTCTTTTATCCATCGCGTTGCTCAATCTGCCGCGCGGTTTTCAGACCTTTATTCCCGGAAAAGCCAAAAACTGATGATATACAAAAATTACCGCTCCAAGACAGTAAATGCGTAGAAAAAAGAAAAGCCCAGATTCCCATTCTAGTCTGAAAACAATGGCGAATCTTATAAAACTGCTATCTTCCTTTTTTATTTTAAAATTTCTAAAAGGTATTTCTATTAATGTTTTGGCATCTGCGTAGTGCCCTCCCTCTTTCCACTTTTTCTTTTTTACTCTTCGTACCATTAATAAAACAGCTCCTTATTCTGTGATGATATTATTCAACCACAGAACAAGGAGTTATGTTGGAGTTCTATCTTTTGAACTTCTTAAGACTTTCTTATAACGTTATAACTTAACCACACCCATTCTGAATGCTTCGATCATCTCGCTTGTAAGGCTTATCTTATCTTCAGCAGGCGGTATATCTTCTCTGTTCACCCACACTCCCAAGGAAAGTTCGTCTTCCTGAAGCTTGATGGTATTTTCGCCATCGAGTTCAGCATAAAAACCAGCAAGGATCGTATCAGTGAACGGCCATGGCTGACTCTTGTAGAACTTTAGGTTCTTAACCTTTAGTCCTACTTCCTCCTTCACTTCTCTGCGGACGGTCTGCTCAAGGCTCTCTCCTATCTCTGAAAAGCCGGCTATAAGAGCATACTTTGTATACACTCGTCCTTTATACTTTGTCAAAAGCAAACGTTCGCCATCATAAACAGCTACAATCACACAAGGAGATATCATCGGATATGTCTGAAGGCCGCAAGATTCGCAAAAGAGCATTCGTTCCTTTTCTGAACGCTGCATCTTCTTACCGCATCGACTACAAAAGCGATGATTATCATACCAACGTTTTAGCTGCAACCCAACCGCACCTGCAAATGAACGCCAGTATTTTGATTCGGTTCTGAATCTGTTAGTAGATACATAGGCCCATCCTTCTGCTAAATCTAGCCCTTTGGCATCAATTAAGTAATAGCTAATATCATCTATAGCAAAAAGGAACTGTGCATTATCTTTAAGATTCGGATACTCTTGAGCAAAATCAGAAAATGACGGGTACCAGAGTTTATCCTTTTCCTCTCTGACCAGTACATTATCCCCTTGATATGAAAGAAACAGATCCCGGAACTCTGCTTTTTTGTTCTTAAAATTATTATCAAATATTCTTGGTTCTATATCCTGAATCATCATGTATCTCCAAGACTTCAAGTTCATAAGAAACTTTTGTTATTTATAGCAGTATTATACCCTAATACCGGAATTCCTTCTTTCCTTTTTGATGGTGTCTTCATCTCCATATCGGCCTTTCCCATCTTCAATGGCAATCCCTGAGATAGCTCCACATGGACAAGAATAGTGAACCTTTTGTTGTAATTAATGTTGCAATTTTGAAAATATTCAATTTTAATATCATTTTGACAAATAAGATAAGAAAACGTATAATACCTTTTATTGAAGTTTTTATAATGATACCAGAAAATAAGACAAACAAAAACACTTACAATAAATTAGAATAGTGTATGGATAAGAGAAGAAAATTTACACCGTAGCAAAAACGTTTTCTCCTCTTTACAAATACAGGGTATTTCCCTATAAAGAAAGGATTTTTATATGAATGAAACTATTAACTTAACCAAAGACAGAATTAACAAGGAAGAAATATCTAACAAACTTATGACTAAATGGTACGACTGGAAATGGCAGATTAAAAATACCATTCGCAAGGTAGAGACAGTTGAGAGAATTCTTGGAATAACCTTTTCACAAGAAAAAAAGAGAGCACTTCAACAGACCATTGATAAATTTCCTTTAGCTGTAACTCCTTATTACTTATCGTTGGTAGACACCGATGATCCTGAGAATGATCCGGTGTTTAAACAATGTTTTCCTAATTCAATAGAACTTAAGCTAACCGATTGGGAAATGGACGATCCTTTGGATGAAGACACAGATAGCCCTGTTACCGGGATTACTCACCGTTATCCTGACCGGGTACTGTTTTATGTCAGCCAGATATGTGCCATGTATTGCCGCCACTGCACCCGCAAGCGCAAGGTAGGCGATGTTGAATCTATTCCTTCTAAAGATGATATTATGCAAGGTATTGAATATATAAGGAATACGCCGCAGGTGCGTGATGTTTTGCTTTCCGGCGGTGATCCTCTGATGCTTCCGGATGAATACTTAGACTGGATTCTAACCGAAGTATCTAAAATACCTCATGTCGAAGTGATCCGCATCGGTTCAAGAATGCCGGTTGTTCTACCCTATCGGATAACGGATAATCTTATTAATATTTTGGAAAAATACGACAATCTATGGATAAACACACAATTCAACCATCCAAGCGAAATCACCGGGTCTTCCCGCAGAGCTTTAAAAAAACTTGCCAAAGCAGGAATTCCCCTGGGTAACCAATCGGTCTTGTTACGGGATGTAAATGACTGTCCCCGCATTATGAAGTCCTTGGTACATAAACTGGTAGCCAATAGAGTCCGTCCCTATTATCTATACCAATGTGATTTGTCTGAAGGGCTGGAGCATTTCAGGACCAATGTAGGCAAAGGTATCGAGATTATTGAAAACTTGCGTGGCCACACCAGCGGTTTTGCAGTTCCTACCTACGTGATTGACGCACCAGGTGGCGGCGGAAAAATACCAATAATGCCCAACTATTTACTTTCCTGGTCTACCAATAAGGTAGTTCTGCGTAACTATGAAGGCGTCATCAGCACTTACAAAATGCCAGCCTATTCTGAACAAAATGAATGTGATTTAGAATGTGACAAATGCAATCTTCAATTGAAGATTGCAGAAAACGAAATAGAATACAAGACAATTGGCATTGCCCAGCTGTTAAGCGACTATGAAGAAGATATTACTTTAGTCCCCGAAAATCTGGAACGAAAACTCCGCAACAATGGAGATGAAAACGATGAGTGATATAATTGAAACTTTAGGTTATTCTCAAATTCAGCATGGAAAGGAAAATAACCGGATCTACTTAATGAAATATGATCCCAGAGACCAAACACAGATTATAACAAAACTAGATCAATTAGCAATTAAAGCCGATTACACAAAAATTTTCGTCAAGATTCCCCAAATAGAGGAAAATCTTTTTTCTCAGGCAGGTTACCGGAGAGAAGCCCGGATTCCTCGCTTCAAAAACGGACGGGAAGATTACGTTTTTATGGGAAAATACCTAGATGAAAAACGGGCTGTAATCCAGGAACGTACAATTGTAGACCAAGTGCTCGCTGCAGCGCAAGATAAAGCGAAAAACAACCCCGGAGCATACTTGACTTTACCACAGGGAATGCAGGTAAAGGTTTTATCGCCAGATGATACGCCCGCTATGGCACATGTCTATAAACAGGTCTTTGAAACCTATCCCTTTCCTATACATGATCCTGATTATCTAGCTCAAACTATGAAAGACAACATTATATATTTTGGCATATTTTTCTCAGGGCAATTAATCGCACTTGCCTCCAGCGAAACAGACCCGGTATTTCTAAACAGTGAAATGACCGACTTTGCTACCTTAGAAAACTACCGGGGTCAAAATCTTTCTTTAATACTGCTTCAACAAATGGAAAAAACAATGCAAAATAACGGCTATAAGACACTATATACTATTGCTCGGGCAGTTGCTTTCGGAATGAATGTAACTTTTGCCAAAGCAGGCTACACTTTCAGCGGAACGCTTATTAACAACACTAATATTTCCGGCAGGATCGAAAGTATGAATGTCTGGTACAAGCAAATTTAGGGTGTCGCGGGGACGGGGT
>JAQVXR010000150.1 GCA_028709045.1 Desulfitobacteriaceae bacterium
GGATTGTCTGTTTGGATTGGAATCGGCAGCAGGGCCGGCTCGCTACAGGAACTGAGAGATTCATATAATGATGCCAACCAGGCCATTTATATTGCGAAACGCAGAATGAAGTCCGGAGTGCAATACATCAACGATGTGTATTTGGAAAAGTTGATTCTAAGCATTCCGGATCATATGGTCAAACGTATTTTTGAAGAAACTATCGAACCTTTGACCAGACTAAAAGACGGAGATGATTTTATCAATATGGTGATTAGCTGGTGTGAAAACAGGTTCAATTTTACTCAGACAGCAAAGAGTTTAAATATACACAAAAACACATTGACGTACCGCTTTTCTAAGTTCAGAGATATAATAGGATTTGATCTTTACGATTTCAACAGTACAATAGCAATGTATATAGTCATTACCCATTATAAAGTCAACAATTTACTGTAAGTTGCTTTATTAGAAAGTAAAAACATGGCCCGTTTGTTGTAACCGACCATGTTTTTTATTTTTTGTTTAAATCAAACAAAAAACAGGATGAAAATAGCGATTTATTTGTGAGGATGTCATGACGACTTTTGTCGTTTATTTACACTATAATGTAGTTAATCGTAAAATACGGTAAATCACATTTTCTGAAAATCCTGAGGAGGCGCTTACCTCCTATCAATGGACCTAACCGTATTTTCGACCGCTACCTCACTGAAGACGCTCCCTGTGGTTTTGTTCCGTGGGTTGCCATTGGCAAATTGCTTGGTGTTAAGGAAATTATGCATTTCAAAATATGTGCGTACAGGCGTGAAAAAAGTATTTATTTTACACAGCTTTCATGACAACAAGTAAATTCACATTGTTAGTGGAGAGTTGTGTTATTTAAAGCATAAATAAAAGAAAAAAAGGAGGACACAACGATGAAGAAAGTACTGGTAGTTTTACTCATTGCTATGCTGTCCATGTTTGCTTTTGCCGGCTGCGGCGGCAGTGATGAGCCGGGTTCCGAAAATGGAGGCACTGCAGATGGTGAAACTTATTCTTTGCGTCTTGCTACTCATTACAACACCAGCCATCCCGGTTATGCTGCTCTTGAACGTATTGCTGCTGATCTAGCTGAAAAGAGCGACGGCGCTATCGAAATCAGCATTTATCCGTCCAGCCAGCTTGGTGACTACACCTTGACCTATGAGGATCTGATGAGAGGTGCTGTTGACTTAGCTCTGATCCCGATTCCCAGCGAATATGACCCCCGTTTGGAAATGAACTTCATCCCGTACCTTGTTAATGACTATGCCGAGATGGAAACTGCTTTTGGTCCGGAATCCTACTTCTTCCAGGAATACACAAAGATCCATGGCGATCTGGGCGTGAAACTGCTTGGTATCTATGTTGAAGGGCTGATCGGTTTTGGCTTCACCGATTTGCCGGAAAACTATGCTGATGCTGCCGCTGCCAAAGGCGATATGGTGCGTTGCCCTGCGATTGAAGTCTATAACCTCGTCACCGAAGACATGGGTTATTCTGCTACCACCATCCCTTATGCCGATCTATACAGCGCATTGCAGACCGGTGTTGTTGATGGTTGGATCGGCGGTACTCCTCAGCTGAACTACACTGATTTTAAAGATGTCATCAAACACTATATTGCTTACAACGTGTTTGCTGAAAACATTGGTTTCTTCATGAGCCAAAAAGTTTTTGATACACTTCCCGCCGAATACCAAACCATGATCGAAGATGCTTTCATGAAAGAAGCTATTTACAGCTATTCGGTTGCTGAAGAACTCGACAAAGAGGCTATCAAGGGCATGGAAGATTACGGCATTGAAATTATCTACCTGACCGACGAAGAGATGGCAGCTTATGTTGAACAGGTTAAAGAAAAGACCTGGCCGAAACTTACTAAGAACATCGGCGAAGACGTGATGAACAACCTGGTTGAGGCTATGAAATAAGTTTGTGTTAACGGTTTTGCCCGTGCAGCAGGAGCTGTACGGGCAGACCCATTGCCCTCTAGGAACTATGATTTTCGTCTATTGATAAGGGGTTGGGATAATGACTATCTCTAAAATTGATATTACCGAAACATACTTTTGGAAGATTCTCCTGGTATTGGTAAAATACGTCATGGTTCTGTGTAGTATTGCCGCTACCGGCGTAATCATTTATTCCGTTGTTCTCCGCTATATCTTTAAAGGCAATTTTTACGGTTCTGACGAAATTATCCTGATGTTTGCTTTTTGGCTTTACTTCATGGGCGCTGTGTATGGCAGCTATGAAAACAGCCATATCAAGGCAGACCTGTTGAATGTCTATGTCAAGAACATCCGTATTAAGGACTTCATAAATCTGATTGCTCAGGTGATTATGATTGTGGTCAACCTTATTCTCATCACATGGGCATGGGACTATTTCATGTGGGGCTTGGAAAAGATGCCGCTTTCCACCGGTTTGAAAATTCCGCTTGTCATTCCGCAAAGTGCAGTCTTTTTTGGCATGCTGCTGATGGCGTTTTATCATATCGTTCATTTTATTAGAAATATTTATCGCTATATAAATTTCGGTTACTATTCTCTTCCGCAGGACGGTGATTATATGACTGCCGAAACAAAGGCGAAATTTCCGCAGGCTGATGTACCGTTAAAAGAAGAAATCAAGGCTATGGAAGATGCCGAAGAAAAAGGTGAAGGAGGCGAGCGTTAATGGAAGTTGCAATTGGGGTTATCATACTTGTAGTTACTCTGGTGCTAGGCATCCCGATTCCCTTCGCATTCGGCGCCACCGTTATCTGGCTTGCTTCATCCCTTGGTTTCCAGACTGACTTTTTGCTTTCTGCCGGTTACAGTCAGCTTAACTCCGTCGTCCTGCTCGCTATCCCGCTTTTTATCCTTGCCGGAGGCATCATGGAAAAAGGCCGGATCGGTGAAGCACTGATTGGCTTAGTAGAAAAATTTGTCGGCCGTGCCAAAGGCGGCCTTGGTGTTGCGGCTATTGTCGCCAGCGCGGTTTTTGGTTCTATCTCCGGCAGCGCTTCCGCAACTCTGTCTTGCATCGGTTCCATCATGGAACCTCGGATGACCAAAGCCGGTTATGATAAGGGTTATACCGCAGCTTTAATGGCTGCTGCCTGCCCATTAGGTTTGCTGATTCCGCCAAGTTCTGCTCAGATCCTTTACGCATGGTCCAGTAACACTTCGGTTCTGGCTTGCTTCACTGCTACCGTTATCCCTGGTATCATTCTTGTTATTCTGCTGTCTGTTGTCAACACTGTTTTGGTTCGTAAAATGCCGATCAAGGTTGCGGAAAAACAGCCTCCTCAGGTTTGGATTCAGGATACCGGAAAGAGAACTGTCAAGGCAGTACCTGCGCTGCTGATGCCTTTTATTATTTTGGGAGGTATTTACGGAGGCATTATGACCCCTACTGAAGCAGCTGCAGTCAGTGTTTTATATGCTATCCCGGTGGGTATTTTCATTTATCGCGGGCTCACTTTCCGCGGACTTTTAAACGCTATTGCCGATACGTCCACCACTACCGGTGTTGTCATGGTAATGTTCTTTCTGGTGATGATTATGAGCCGCCTGCTGGTGATGGAAAACGTTCCGAATCAGATCGCCGATGCTTTACTCGGCGTTACCGAGAACAAATACATCATCCTGCTTATGATCAATCTGTTTATGATTATCATTGGAATGTTGATGGACGATGTCAGCGGCATTTTACTGTGTACACCTATTTTGCTTCCCATAGTTACCGGTATTGGGATTCATCCCGTACACTTTGCAGCTATCCTCGGCGTCAACCTTGGCATGGGCAATATCACTCCGCCTACTGCGCCAATGCTCTATTTGAGTGGTCGTGTCTGTGGTGCCAAGATTAATAAAATGCTATCGCCTATCATGATCTTGATTATATTTGCTTGGATACCGACTTTGGTTCTTACCACATTTATTCCTGAGTTATCCTTAACTCTTCCGAAACTGATTCTGCCTAAACTCTTCATGTAATTTATTGGTAAAGGAAGGTTGAGTCATTAACCTGCTTTATTTTGAACATTGGGGATTGACGTTTTCGGAAATTTTAATCAAATTGAGATAATGGCTTTGATACCAGATAGGGACAGATTGCGGTCTGTCTCTTTATTTTTAACCTCGAGACAGGAAAAGACACGGGTTTGGGGATCAGAGCCTATTGGTGATTTTTTGGCCCTGGGAGAAGTCTTTCTGCAGGAATTGGGGATTGTTATTTCCTCATTAAAACTCAAGGAGTAGAAGTAGTGGTTTTAGGCCGGGAAATGTCTGTGTTTGGCATTATTATAAAAGCGAAAGTAAATAAGGTTTATGCATACCCGTAGTTTATTTGAAGCAAATTTCAGGAAAGATAATCTATGATTTTTTCCTTTTCGGTTCGAAAAACCTTGTTAGACTCCTTTTGGATTTATCCAAAACATTATCTTCGCCTTGTTCGGCCACCGATGCTAAACCATATCTCAGATCTTCACTGTCTTCCAGACAAACATTGCATCCCTTGCCTGAAACAGGTCCTGAAAATCCTCTTTCCGTACGACTGGTTTCTTTCATTGTGTTCCAGCTCCTTTTTTAACCCGGGTATGCACAGTTAGTGTACCCGGGGTTTTATTTCAATACCCATCAAATTTTCAAGCATCCAAGCGGAGATAGGCTGTGCTTTTTTCATATCTTTCACTCCCCCCGAATAAATTTAGTAGGAGAAAAACGGGAGGTGTTTTTTTTGGCCAAAAAAAAATTGCTGCGTGGGCAAAGAGCCAAATTTAAAAGTGCATTTGTCAATGTACTTCAACTTCCGGCAGATGTTGCCCTTAACCTGCCCCGAATCACAATGATTGGCAACCTCCAGTTAAACATTGAAAACCATAAGGGGATTGTAGAGTACACGGAAAACAAGATCCGAGTACTGGTGACCAGGGGATATTTGGAAGTAACCGGTTCTAACCTGGTGCTGCGAAACATTCACGCCGATGAAATTATGGTTAATGGGGAAATAAATCAAATCCGTATCGATATCAACGGTTAAAATTTGATAAGTAAAACGGAGATAGATTAGGAGTGGAGTTTCTTGAAAACGCTGTTGGATTATTTTTTAGGCTATGTCATTATCAATGTCAGAGGTAAAGGAATAGAACGATTTATTAATCTGGCTGTTCAACGGGGAATTCGCATGTGGGATATCAGCTGGATGAAGGACGGATCAGTTCGGGCCAAGGTACAGCTATCCGGAATCAAGGCTCTTCGTCATGTGGCCCGGAAAAGTGATTGCCGTTTTCGCATTGGTCAGCGTCAGGGTTTGCCCTTTCGGGTTAAGTTTTTTCAACAAAGAAAAATGCTGGCAGCCGGGGCAATTTTTTTTGTGCTTACTCTGTACGTGCTGTCTTCCTTTGCGTTTTTTGTTCATGTGACCAGCCCGGAACCGTTGAAACTTGTGAACGAGCAAATGATCAAACGCCTGGCGGAAGAAAAAGGGATCAAGCCCGGCCGGCCTAAATGGCTGATGGATTTTAAAGTGGCGGAGAAACATCTCTTAAAACAGGTACCCCAATTAACATGGGTCAATATCAGCGCCAAGGGGACCCGGCTTCGCATTGATGTTGTCGAAAAGGTAATGCCTGAGCCTGGTGATAAAAACAAAAAAGCGGGAAATATTGTTGCTTTGAAAGATGGAATTATTACGGAAATCTTAGTGATGAAGGGAGAGCCTCTTGTTGCCCCCGGAGATACTGTTTCCCGAGGGCAGGTTCTCATATCAGGGATAATGACAGTCCAAGATGAAGAAGGTTCCTTAGTCGAGGAACCGCCAAGTGAAAGAGAGGAAAAGGTGGGCGCGGACGGCATCATACAGGCCAGAGTATGGTACCGGGGGTATGGAGAATGCCCTCTAGTGGAAAGCGGCAAAACCAATACCGGGAAAAAGGCTCAGTCAATCAAACTCCAGTGGGGAGAGCGAGGAATTGTCGTCTGGGGCTCGGCTACACCTGAATTTGAGCACTACATCTCCGATACCAATCGACGTCAACTGACCTTATGGAGGAATATTAGCCTTCCTGTCGAAATAATAACTACAACCTGTTGGGAACAAGAGGTGTATAAAACCGTGCGGAGTGAGGAAGAGGCCTGGCAGAAAGCGGTGAATGTAGCTCTTCAGGCTGC
>JAQVXR010000019.1 GCA_028709045.1 Desulfitobacteriaceae bacterium
CAAGATACGTTCCTTTAATAACCGGCTTCAATCTGCTGTTCTAATTCCTCTAATTTTTTTACTACCGACTTAATCCTGCGATGATAGTTATTAGGGAGAACATAAAATTGATTATTTCCTTCTTCTTTTATTCCGGTAATAGTATATAACTTTCTAATCATATCGTCATGAGTTTTACAGGCTTGATAAGCGTCGTTTATGTAACAAGCTACTGCCGATGCCTCCTTGCTTTCAACTTTTACCTGTCTTATCACACCTCTTTTTATCTGGACCACATCCCCTGTCCGGCGAATAAAAATTGGTTTATCATGAACAGCACTGTCCCGAAAACGGTACAGTTCACAGAACTTTTTCCAGAGGATCGTCTGTTTGTTCAACCGCGTGCTGCCAAACTGAGCGGCTACCTCTTCCCATTTATCCAAGGTGCTCATCTTGTCATAAAGACGGCTAATATAATGAAGAATTGTTTCCTTGGCTTCATCTTGAACACTGACTAATATTTTTCGGTTAGTTAAAAAAGTGGCAAAGGAATTGATAAATGATTCTAAGGAAAACGAAGCATAAAGTTTCGTAGTACAGGAATGAATGACCAGTTCCCGGTAAAATTCTTGAATTTGGTCCTCTACCTTTTCCGCATTCTTTTGTTTTTCCAGATTAGATTTTGATTCTTGGCTTCGCTCCCGATTTTTGGCCCAAAAAGAAATCAATTCCTTATTCTCCTTGGCCAATTCAAAGATATCCCGTGCGTTACTATAGCATAGTTTTAAATAAGTCTGAGTACAGTGCACCAAATGCTCCGTTTGGGATTGATAGGAATCTCCAGTATGCAGCAAACCAAACATCATAATCCTCCAAGCAAGCATGATGTTTTAGTTTTCCCATCAATCTACCCCTCTCATGTAACATCATAAACTTTTTAAACGGTTATTTCCTATTCCATTTATTATAGTGAACCCGGGATTGGTCAAATTTTTCTGATTCAGATTTGGTTTCTGCCGGGAAACCAAGACCGATTAAAGAAAATGGCATTACATGATCAGGCAACCCAAATAATGTTGCCAACGGGCGCATCAACTCCTCCTTGGGATAAACACCCATCCATACCCCGCCTAAACCCAGGGAATGAGCGGCAATTAGGATATTCTCTGTGGCAGCGGAACAATCCTGCCCCCAAAAGCCCTCTGATTTTATCAGCTTTTTGTCGGCACATACAAGAATTGCCATATCAGCACTATAAAGCGGCCCTGAGTATGGATGACTATCAGGAATCTTTCGTAAGGTCTCATGGTCCCTGATCACAATAAACTGCCAAGGCCGTTGGTTACGGGCAGTAGGAGCGCTCATTGCCGCCTGCAGCAACACGGTAACCATTTCTTCCGGTACTGATTCACCTGTATATTTTCGGATACTCCGCCTTGTGAGAATGGTATTGATGACTTCATTCACAAGTTTCCACCTCCACACAGTGTATTAATATAGTTCTTTATTATATAGTATAGCACCAGAACAAAAGCATTTCATGCCTTCTGGCAATTATCGGTAATTCTTTTGTTCTTCCCCAGGGAACCATGTATTCCCTTGGACGCTTCGCTGTGACCCTCCTTATTTAACATAAGGGGGCCTCCCCCTTAACAATAAAATAATTCCAAACAAAGAAAGATTACCGGTAAGTATACGGAGACAAAAATAAAAATACCCCGTCAGGGGTAATCAAATACTTTAATAAAATTCTTTGCGAAAATAAAACTGCCGAATTTCTTTGATAAGCTGACTACTTCTGGATTGGTGTTCTCCCAAACATTCAGGGTCATTACTTAACATCGCCAACTCACTTAACTTTTCGGAGATATGATCAGTGGACGAATCATTTGGCTTCCTTGATCTAAAAAGCCGGATCCCACCTCCCATAATTAGAAGAATACCTATTTCCGAAACAGCAAAGCGTTTTTTTACTAGCTGCCGATAATCTTCCTGGCCTTGACCTGCAAGATACCGCTGAGGAGAACGGGTCTCAATTCCAGAGGCTGTGGAGATATATGACAAGCACATAAAAAACAAACAAATAATACCTACGAAAAGTATTCTGATTTGGCTCTTGTTCATATCCCGCCACCTTCAACAATTTTCTTTCTGTAATATTGTATGCAAATGGTAGCATACGATTCATTCAATTACAATAAATTTATTTCAGATTATTCTGACAATTTATTCTAGTTTTATTTGTTCTCTTCTTTTCCATTACATTATTATTTTATTTATTGAACAAAAATCTTATATATCTAGTTAATTAGCTAGCGATATTTGACAAATTATAAATTAAAATTATAATATTAATGACGATGGCAGAAAAAAATGGAGGGTAGATTTCTGCCCTCCATTTTACCGGTCTTTCCCAGACTATTTGATTTTTTCTGCCATCGTTACATGTGCAAGTGGTGCATCGGTTTTACTTTGTACATCATATTCTACCCCAGCAGGTGCAGAAGGTAATTCCTTTTGGAATGCTTTAACAGTGGCAACCATCATAAAAATAATCACGATCATAAACGGGAATGCCGCAACAATTGAAGCTGTCTGCAGAGCGCCTAACCCACCGGCAAAAAGAAGAACAGCAGCTACGGCACCTTCAATGACTCCCCAACAAACTTTTAATCCGGTCTTAGGCTCCAGGTTTCCTCCGGAGGTGAACATGCTGCAGACAAATGTTGCCGAGTCAGCAGAGGTGATAAAGAATGTGGCAATCATCAAAATACCCACAGTAGAAATTATTGCAGTGAGAGGTAAGTTGGCAAATAAGGCAAACAAAGCGGTAGACATGTCTGCGGAAACAGCCTCGGCAATCCCACCGATTCCTGCCAGTTCAAGGTTTAAGCCGGTGGCACCGAAAACCGACATCCAGATAAAGCTTAACAATACAGGCACAAACAATGTTCCCAAGACGAATTCCTTAACGGTACGGCCTTTAGAAATCCGTGCAATAAAGCCTCCGACAAAAGGACCCCAGGCAATCCACCAAGCCCAGTAGAAAATTGTCCAGCCGCCTGTCCAACCTGGATTAGTACCATGGGGATCTGTCCAAAAACTCATTTGAATAAGATTCTGCAGGTATGCCCCAATGGTATCGGTAAAAGTATTGAGAATAAACTTAGTCGGACCGAGGAACAAAGTAAATAACAAGAGGAAAAAAGCTAGATACATATTCATAGTACTTAAGTATTTAATTCCCCGGGAAATACCTGTAACAGCAGAAATAATAAACAGAACAGTAACAATACCAATAATCATCATAGTGACTGACGTAGAATTAACAACACCATAAACATAATTGAGTCCACTGTTAATCTGCATAGCACCTAAACCAAGAGATGTTGCAACGCCAAAAACAGTGGCAAAGACTGCCAGTACGTCCACACCTTTACCAATAGGGCCTTTTATTCCGTCATCACCCAGTATCGGATGCAAGCAGGAACTGATAAGGCCGGGAAGACCTTTGCGGAACTGAAAATAGGCAAGGGGAAGACCTACCACGGCATAAATTGCCCAAGGATGCAGTCCCCAATGGAGGAAAGTATATCTCATGGCGACACCGGCCGACTCTATCGTTGAACCTTCTCCAAAAGGAGGAGCCGTGAAATGGTAAATCGGTTCTGCTACACTGTAGAATACCAGGCCGATCCCCATTCCGGCACTAAACAGCATGGCAAACCAAGCCCAGGTACTGTATTCCGGCTTATCATCATCTTTTCCCAGTTTGATTTTTCCGTATTTACTACACGCAATCCAGACTGCAAAGACAATAAAAGCCGCTACTACAATCATATAAGTCCAGCCGAAATTGTCTGTGAAAAACGCCTGCCAAGTAGAAAAAGTTTGTCCGGCCTTCTCGGGAATAATTGCTCCCCATAGAACAAAGATAGCACAAACCACGACAGAAATCCCAAAGATGGCCTTGTCTATTTTCCCCAAGAAACTGTTCATTTACAGACCCCCCTATTATTAATTTGTGGGTTTCGCTTACGAACTTTTTATTTCTCAACAGCTCAAAATCTGTTTTGAAGCCTGCCACCCTTTTTCTGGCCGTCTTCGGTTCTAGACAAAGTTTATTATGACACGGCAGATTGCCGGTTAAATTTGTCTAGACGATCAACAACAGTTTCCAAAGCCAAGATCCAAATCCTTCTAAATTAAATTTTTTATATTTATTGAAATAGAAGAATACTAATGATGTAGGTATTTGTTTACCGATATCGTACATTAAGTATTTCTTTATCGGTCCAGGAGTATACCTTAATCACCTCCCTTTTTATATTAAAGGGCAAGCTAATGCTTCTTTATGTCGCAGGCCAGAATGCGACAGCTGTGCTAGGTATGGGACGTTGGGTGTTGGTATGAAATGTAGTGTGGTCTTAAAGTGTAGTTTTAAGTGTAGGTTACAAGTGGGTGCAAATTTTCGTTCTTTTGTTATTATTCGACAATTATTTAATTTATCCTACCTAAAGCCATTTTTATCAAGTTAATATAAGTAATTTTACGTAACATTAACATCTAATATAATGTTCATAAGCTATCAATAAACACCTTTAACTGCCTGTCGGTAATAGGGTCTAATACAGTTGGCTGATACTCTGCCAGAACATTATTGTATTTTTTTTGTGCTACTTCCTTCGCTGTTAAGCATCCTTCTGTACGCCAACGATCGTATGTTCCCCTGTCGCAAATATCAGGTCGCCAGAATTCCTTTTTAAATGTATGGAAGGTATGATCCTGATCCAAAAAATGACCTCCCGGGCCAACCTTATTAATCATATCGAGGGGTAAACTTTCTGAAGACACATCAATTCCCCGCCTAAATCTTAAAACCATGCCCAGCATTTCTTCATCAATTATAAACTTTTCATATGACATACTCATGTAATATTCCAAGATACCGGCACTGTGCAATACAAAGTTAATTCCGCTTCGTTCCGCAGTAAGCAAGTTCATCATAGACTCCCATCCGGCCTGAGCATCAACACACTTGGCGTCGGTAAGCGTTCCGCCCGCCCGGCAAGGAATACCATAGAATGCCGCCATTTGGGCAGTGGCAGTGACTATCAAAGCAGTTTCAGGCGCCCCGATAGTGAGGGAACCATATTTCATTTCTGTGATAGAGGATGTTGATCCGAAAACTACCGGTGCACCCGGACGTACAATTTGAGCAAGAACAATTCCTGTGAGGATTTCCGCATTCTGCACTGCCAACGTTCCTGCCAAGGATGCGGGAGATGTTGCTCCGGCCATGGCAAGTGACGCAACAATACACGCCTGCCCCGCTTTAGCATACTCCATGAGCGCACCTAACTGCCTTTCGTCGATTACTAATGGAGTAATAGTATTAATTAAACTAATCAGTGCCGGTTTTTCATCTAATTTGTGTTCCGGTCCTAAGAGAATTTGCGCCATCTTAACGCTGTCTTCAGCCTTTTTCTGTCCGTAGGAACTCCCCATAAAACACTTATCTGAATTTATAATACAAGCATATTGCATCATCACGTGGCGGATTTTGTCCGAAATATCTACAGGCTCTACCAGATTGCCACCGGTCATGCTTAGATATTTACTTGCCCCGGCTAATTTAGCAAAGTTTTCGAAATCAGCATACGAGGCAGTCCTTTTCTCATCATTCCAATCAGTGACAAAAGGTGCACCATATCCAGGAGCGGTAAGAAAACTATTTCTGCTTACAGTTATATTCTTTTCAGGGTTTCGCGCATGCAGTGTAAATTTCACCGGAACTTCTTTAATTTTTTCTTCAACAATTTTACGGGACAGATAAACTCGCTCTCCTTTTACTCTGGCACCTGCCTTTCTAAAAGCTTCCAAGGCAGGCTGATAACCAATACTAACACCGGTATCTTCTAAAATGTTAAGAGTTGCTTCATGAATATTTTCAATATCGGTCCGGCTTAAACATTGTCCTCCTAATAAAGCCATTTTTAGCCCTCCTTATATCTTTAAAACCATCTTTTATGACTGGATTAACAAAAATTGTCGCGGCCTAGTTAACAACCAATAGTGTCAACAAAAAATTTTTCTTTTTCCTCTTCTCGTTCCCATTCAGGCCGGCCGACAGCAGCAACTTCAACCCGTGATTCTACATAGATATCATTATCGATCATGCTGGCATTGGCATAAATATCTTCATGATTTACCACTAATTCAAATTTGGCCGCACCGGCTTTTTCCGCAGCAAGTGCCGCTTGCTTCTTAGCTTCTGCAATCGCATAAGCTGTTGCATCAGCCAACTCAATATATGCTTTCCTGGTCCAAGGTGCATGGACAATATATCCGCCGCCTCCTTCACCCGGTTTAATCAGCACTCTAATTGTCTCCATGATTTTTCCTGTTGCTGCCCCAATGGCATTAGCAACTTCTGCATGTTCCGGAATCACTAATTCTGTATTCAGCTTTTCTGCCATTTTAGGCAACCAAGCACGCACCGGGGCACCAATACCAATCACCGGCATTTTCATTTGTAAAGTACAACCGAACTTGTTTTTAATTTGGGGATTCAACGCTTTATTAATAAAAAACATGGCGTCATAGCTTTCCTTCAGCAGGATTTTTTCACCTTCACAGCCCATAAGGCTCTGCAAACAAGCAAGGCACAGATTATTGACGATAGATTCTGAAGCAAATTCAATAAATTCATCAAAGGTTTTCCCCATTCGGCGCGCCAGTATTTCTACACCTTGCCGAGCGGCAGCGTTATTCCACGCAGTATATTTTCCGGCAGCATGCAAAATATCTGTCGGTGTTACAGATATCCGGGCTAATATTCCAAGATTGACCAGATGCTGAAGGTTGAACAGATTAGGATCCATGTCTAACTTATCAGCTAAATAAAACAAACTATGAGGACCATTTTGTAAAAGTTCTATTACTTTTTCCTCTACTTCGGTTAATTGTTCCGCTGAAAAAAGTTTGAGAAACATAAAACAATCCGTTGCCTGAGCAAACATGAGATTATAATCTTTTTCATAATCTGTTAGTTCCTGCACCAAGTAAGAATGTTCATGTGCCACCAAAGAAATTGGCCAAACCCGCTGGGGACCAACTAAAAGGCCTCTATCTTTTGTCACTTGCAGATAGCTGTCTCCACCCAGCCCGTAAGTATAAATCTCTGCCGCCTCCACCCGGGTCAACCATCCCCCTACCGTCGCTCCTTCCTTATTAATCCGAGGCACACCGCTATTTAGGATGGCAATATCTGTTGTCGTGCCCCCCATATCAAAAACCAGTGCTTCTAAGTTTTGGGTAAGAAATGTTCCTCCCATAATACTGGAAGCAGGACCGGACAAAATAGTATCAATAGGCTTTTCCCGGGCCAGGGACTCACTCATCAGACACCCGTCGCCCTTAACAATCATAATCGGGGCATCAATTCGTTTTTCTTTGAGAACAACCTTTACCGATTCAATTAATTCCGCAATAATCGGAATCAGCCGGGCATTAAGCGCCGCTGTCACAGTACGCTCATGAAAACCAAGAGATGTTGTCAGTTGGTGTGCATATACTACAGGTAAATCCAGCATCTCCCGCACCAGATCTCCCACTTTAACTTCGTGTTCCGGATTGCGTACGCTTAGATACCCGGATATAGCTACAGCATCAACCTTCCCTTTAAATCCGGAAATTGCTTGACGTGTTTTATTTAAATCCAGTTCTTCTTGGGGTCTCCCTTTAATGTCGTGTCCACCAGGAAGCACTGCATAATGTTCAACGGGCAATTTGCCTACCGGTTGGTGACCAAGCATGATCAGGCCGACTTCGCATCCCCGGCCTTCTACAATAGCGTTAGTAGCAAGGGTTGTCGATAATGACACAACGCTGATTTTTTTTAAGTCCATAAAATCCAAGTTATTGATACAATTGCGAATACCAATAGCCAGATTCTCCCTGGTTGTAATAGCCTTGGCTTTGTTCAAGATTTTTTTAGTGGATAATTCTACAACTATTCCATCTGTATAAGTACCTCCGGTATCTATCCCCAACACCAGTGACATATCTTCACCCCCTTGTAACTAAAGGAATAACGGGCTGCCTGCAGACACAAGCAGCCGAAAGACCCTAAGTCATTACCATGTTAATAATACTAATCATCTTCTCCAGGCATATGCCCCACCGCATTTTCAACAATATCTCTAATCTTAGTTGCTATATCCTTAGGCAGCGGCTTCGGCTCATGGTAATTAATGATATCATGTACCTTTTCATTAGCTACCTGAGTCAATGATTTGCCGCCGGCTTTTGCCCAGATATCCCGGGCAGCCCGATTTACGAGCCTGGGAGCATAGTTTTCTTTTGCATGCTCCTGAGTGTGTTCTTCTTTTCCAAACCTTCCTCCGGGACCAACCTTTTCGATTACGTCAAGGGCGAGGGTATCTTCATCTACCCGAATACCATTAGTCAGTTTTCTTGCCATGCCGAGGACTTCATCTGCAATTACCACTAAATCCAAATTGGATGTAGTGCCATATTCAGAATAACCGGTATCGTGGTTCAAGTTTGCACCGGACATATTGGTCATCGCAATGGACAAGGCCGCCTCAATACCTGCCTGTTCATCAATAATGCAAGAATCGGTGCATCCTGCTGTGCCAAACATAGGAATATTCAAATAGTGGGCCACATCAGCCAAAGCCGCAAGCAAGAGATGAAGTTCCGGTGCCCCGTAAGAGAAGATGGTGGTCCCCATATCGAGAACGGTATAAACACCGCCCATAATAAACGGCGCTCCTTCTCGGGTACACTGGCTCAGTACCAAACCGCTTAAGCTCTCACATAAACCCTGCACCATCACACCGGCCATCGTCGCCGGAGCGGTTCCTCCCGCCATAATACAAGGGGTATAAATTGTCGGCAGCGCCTTTTTCGCTCCCATCACCAACTTCTGGGCAGCTTCCCGACAGTGCACACCGGGGGAAATGGGTTCCGCATACAGACAGATAAATGGGTTCCGGCGTAATTCCTCCTCGCCGCCTGCCACAATTTCCGCCATCTTAATGCAGTCTTCCTGACCCCATTGGTCGTTACAAACGGTAATGATCGGCTTATCTGTATGTAAAATCTGTTGTTCAAATTCGTGCCTATCTGAAACCAGCAGAGGTACATCTTGTACGATACCCAGGGACATCGCATAATCAATATTGGGCAAGGCATCAAGGACTTTAGTTGCCCAGGCCACCGATTGTCTGGTGGCACGGTGCCTTTCATTGGTAAAAGGATTGCGGGTAAAAGGGGTGCAAGGCCCGGAGCCAAAATAAGCATTATACCCTTCCACAAACAATTCGCGGGCACCTGTCCTGCTGTTGCAGAGGACTACATGTTTTTGACAGCTTCTCAATGCACGTTCCGTAATATATGCCGGAATTCTTACTTGTTTTCCGTCGACCCAACAGCCGGCCTTCTTTAATATATCCAGTGATTCTTTGTCATGAAAAACAGTGCCCGTCCGCTCCATCGTCTCAACAGCCGCCATCACTACTTCCTGACATTGGCTGGGAGAGAGAATATTCATTTTCGTACTGGCATTAGCTCTATAATTAACTCTGGTCTTCAAGATAGATCTCTCCTTTCTCACTGGCCATCTTAATTATCGAAAATTTTAATAAGTTCCTCTTTAAAAGCACATTTGCTTAAAACTATCTTCTATGTGTTATTAATTAGCCTCAGCTTCCAACTTTTTTATTATTTCGTTAACCTTAGCCATTTTTTCTTCCGTCAATTGTTCCGGTTGATGGGTTTTTATGATATTTTGAGTTTTCTCCTTTACTCTTTGGCCTAAGGTTTTAGCACCATTTGCCGTCCAATCATCAATACGCAGCCTGTTTATCACAGTAGGCCACCAGAATTCCTTACGGAAATATTTCAAGGTATGTTCTTCTCCTAAATAGTGCCCACCCGGGCTGACCACATCAACAACTCCCCTGGCCAATCTTTCCTCGTTAACTTCGATCCCTCGCATCATTCTTCTCGTCATACCCATTACTTCATCACCCATAACCAACTGCTCTAGGGAACCGGTCAACCCATGTTCCATTTGGCCACATCCATGAACCAGGTTAGCACCGCTCATTCCGGCATGAAGAATTGAAAAGGCGGTTTCCAAGCCCATTTGAGCATCGCTCATTTTGGAATCACTTGAACCGCCAAAGCTAAGGCTGGGAATTCCCAGATAGTGAAGTGCATTAGCCATGCCTGCGCACATTAAACTAATTTCCGGTGCTCCCAGAGGAGTTATTTCATTTTCGGTGTCCTCAATAGTAAATAAACCGCCGGCCAAGACAGGTGCACCTTTTTGAACGAATTGGGCAAGGGTAATTCCCACCAAGGCGTTTGCTAAAGCAACAACGATTGCTCCTGCCGGAGTAGCAGGTGCCGTATTGCCGGCAATTAAGTTTGTTCCGTAGATAAAGGGTATTTTATTTTTAGCAGCAAAGATAACTTTTTTCATGGCATCTTCAGAATGAACAAGAGACTCATTTGTTTCTACATATAAAACTACAAATGGGTTTTTCTGAAGTTCTACTAACCCGCCGGCAACAGCAGCCGCAATTTCTACAATGGCTTCAAACTGTTCAACGGAAGCCGCCCCCTGAAGAATTGGCTTGGTAGTATTGGTTACCAAAGCCTCAAATGCATGTACATCCGCAACTTCGGGATTAATATCTGTGGGAACTCCGTTAGACATAGCAAAATCGATATTTTTCAGGCCGTCGCATACACGTGCGGTAGCTGCCACATCGGTTTTTAGTGGTTTTCTCACTTCACCTGTCAGGGGATCAATAATTAAGCTGTTATTATGCCCCGGTCCAAAATAGACATTATTTGTTTCCAAAAGGAGAGCTCTTTTTCCGTTACGATTGCACAAGGTAATCCGGGAAGGCGCGGTGCGCACTGCCCATTGGGAGATTGCCGAAGGAATACGCACTCTGTTTCCTTCCACCCAGCAACCGTGCTTATCAAATAAATCCAATGCTTCTTTGTGAAAAACTTCCGCCCCGGTTCTTTCCAAAAGCTCCAGCGCGGTGAAAAAAATCTCCTCGCATTGGTCATCACTTAACATTTGCCACATAGTAGTTTGGTAAACATCATAATTTGCCCGGGTATACATACTTCTTGTCGTAGTCAACTGTAATCTCTCCTTTCTTACCGGTTGATTAATTTAAGAGTCTTTTGCATAATTCCACGGCAGAAGCAGCATCAGGTGCAAATCCAGCTGCCCCTACTTCGTCTGCAAAATCTTGGGATATGGGAGCTCCGCCTACAATCACCTGGACTTTATCATTGAGGCCTTCTTCTTTTAACAATTCGATGGTGTCTTTCATATGAAGCATCGTAGTGGTGAGAAGCGCCGACATGGCCAAAATATCCGGGTTATGTTCTTTTATGGCCGCCACAAATTGCTCCGGCGCAATATCTATTCCTAAATTAATAACAGTAAAGCCGCCGCTTTCCAGCATCATTCCTACCAGGTTTTTTCCAATATCATGCAGGTCACCTTTTACTGTACCTAAAAGTACCTTCCCAATAGAAGGCATATCCGCATCGGCAATCATAGGTTTGACAATTTCCAGACCCGAACCCATAGCCTTTGCCGACATCAGTACTTCGGGCACAAACATCTCTCCATTTTTGAATCGAGCACCAACAATACTCATCCCGGCGATTAAACCCTGATTAATGATTTCCAGAGGTTCAGCACCCTCATCAATTAATCTCTGCGTCAGTTCCTTTACCTTTGCCTGGTTTCCCCCAATAACCCCTTTGGATAACTCTTCAAAACCTGCCATGTTGCCAACGACCTCCTTACCGTATTTTTTTAGGTAACACATGTTCATATTTATTTGCTAATACTCCCAGCATTTTACCCCCTCTTTTTACCGGCTTATTCTTATCTTTTTAATATCCTCCAGGTTTTTACAGCGCGTTATAATATAAAAATTATGTAGAATACATCTTGTTTTTTAATGATCTGATTTTTTGTTTATTACACATTCTACATTTGTGTCATAATTCCCTTTATTTTTTAAATAATTTTTACAACAAAAGTGCATTTAATTTTTCTCTAGTTACCCACTTGTATATTTTAGGTGTATCTTTGGACTATTGTTTTAGTGTTTCATCCTGTTGACACCAACCAATCGGGTAGAAGGGCCCTAAATCCAAAAATAACAGGCTCTCGCCTGTTATTTTTTTCTAATAACTACTCTGTATTGTACTTTATTTCTTTTCCCAATCCGGCCGGCCAACAGCAGTAACCTCAATCCGGCACTCAATAAACATTTGCTCATTAAAATTTAATAATCTAGTATAAACAGTTTCCCGGTTAACCAACAACTCAAAATTTTTTGACCCTGCCTTTTCTGCCATCGCCGCTGCCTGTTTTTTTGCTTCATTTAAGCCATACTCCTCAGCATCTTCTATCTCGCTAAAAGCTTTTAATTCATTTGGTCCATGAACCAAATAGCCGGAGTGATCATCTCCCGGCTTGATTAACACCCGCACTGTTTCCATAATTTTCCCTGCAGCAGCTCCCACAGCATTTGCTACTTCCGCATGTTCCGGAATAACTAATTCCGTATGTAGCCTTTGAGCTGCCGGAGGAAGCCAAGACCGTACCGGCGCCCCAATGGCAACAATCGGCACCTCTACTTTCAGCATACAGTTTAAGTTACTTTTCTCTTTTTGTAAAATAGCTTTATTTACAAAATACATTGCCGCTGTGCTATCCTGGAAAGCAAAGGAATGTCCCTCTCTGTTAATCAAGCTCTCCACAACCGCTAAGCACAATTGAGCCTCAATTCTTTCCTGAGCATCATCAAGAAATTCTTCAACGGACTTTCCCGCTATCTCAGCCAAAATCTTCGCCCCCAATTGGGCAGCCTCTACATTCCATTGGGTATAAACACCCTTGGCATGGAGAACATCTGTTGGTGTAAAAGATACCTTGGCCACTATTCCTTGGTTAATAAGATGTTGGAGATTAAATAGGATTGGGTCTAAATCCAACTTTTCCGCCAAATAAAACAATGAATGCGGTCCTTGGCGTAGTTCGTTGATTAAGCCTTTTTCTAAATTACTCAATTCCCCTTTTCCAGGTTCTTTCAATAAGAAAAAGCAATCGGTTGGTTGAGCAAACATGAGCGTGTAGTCTTTGATTAAATAGCTTTTTAATTCACGCACCAGGTGAGGGTGAGAAAACGCCGTTACTGCAAGTGGCCAAACCCTTTGGGGACCAACTTTTAGTTTTCCCTCCCGGTTTACCTGGAGATAACTATCCCCGCCTAGTCCAAAAGTATAAATTTCAGCAGCTTCCACCCGGGTTAGCCACCGCCCCACCATGGCCCCCTCCAGATTAAGTCTTGGAACACCTTTTTCCAACACAGCAATATCAGTGGTTGTCCCGCCCATATCCAAAACAAGCGCTTCAGACATACCGGTCAGGAACGTGCTTCCAATAATACTTGATGCCGGTCCGGAGAGGATAGTATCAATCGGCTTTTCCTTCGCCAGAGTCTCACTCATTAAACTTCCGTCGCCCTTAACAATCATCACCGGGGCATCAATTTCTCTTTCGTTAAGCACCTTTTTAACCGATACCATCAGTTCTTCGATTATCGGCATTAATCGAGCATTTAGCACAGCGGTTACTGTCCGTTCATGAAACCCCAGAGTTGTTGTCAACTGATGTGCACACACCACCGGAAGGTGCAATGTTTCCCGAACCAGATCCTTTATTTTTAACTCATGGTCCGGATTCCGAACGCTCAGATAACCGGACACAGCAACAGCATCAACTACACCCCGAAACCGTTCTAAAACCCGGCATGCTTCCACGATATCCAAATCCTCCTGGGCAAAACCCTTGATATCATGTCCTCCGGAAATCACCCCAAAATGTTCCGTCGGAAGTGTCCCTAATGGATCATGCCCAATCAATACCAAACCTACGATACAACCCCGGCCTTCTACAATGGAATTTGTGGCAAGTGTAGTAGATAATGAAACGGCACCTACTTGATTAAATTTATTAAATTTTAGATTATTGATACAATCCCGAATACCTATTGTCAGGTCTTCCCTGGTCGTCAAAGCCTTAGCTTTGGCAATTATCTTTTTTTTAGTCAAATCTACGACAGCCCCGTCGGTATAGGTCCCTCCTGTATCTATGCCAAGTACTAAAGACATTTTCCCCTCCTGTTATCATGCTATTATATTTTTACCCTCATTTTTTGAAAACATCCCTCTTTACAATACGACACATAACGAGATTTTTCAATAACCCTTCCTAGCTATTAACTTCCCTAGAACCGAAACCCATCCAAAGCAAAAAAACGCGGTCTTTAGGCTGGTGTTCTAAAGAAGATGTCAACCTGAGCAAAGGGAAGGACTTAAAATGATTCTTCACTGCGTTCAGATTGACAATACTACTTCCTTCTAACACGCTCTCTACCGCGTTTTATGTTTGCTATTTATCATCATGATTTCAAAATATTAGCCTATTATTTCTTTTTCTTGTCCACCTTGGGAATATTCAAACGCTTCGCGGAATGATCCCTTCCCAGATAGAAATTAATCCAGGATGAAGTCTGATAAAGATCCCAGTTACATGGCGTGACGCGGTATGCATCAAGCTGCATTTCCTGGTCATAATTCTTTAACCGGGCATAGGCTTTAACATACACGCATTTTTTCTGATTGGGGTAGACTTCGCACCAGCCGTTAAAACTACCCCCGCAAGCACCATTTCTCTGATTCTTAGGACACTGAGACATGGGACAACTGTAAGCTACATCTGTTAAGGCACAATCACCGCAGTCTTTACAGTCATAAATCAATACTTTAGCCATATGCTCAAACCAGTGATAACATTTCTCCATTCCCGTTCCGTCAACTGCCTTGGAGATACCCCGCATCATGCCAAAGAATTTTTTATTCGGTTCAAAAATTAGGCTGTGCACCACTCTGGATAGTTTATAAACAAATTGTACCGGCGCATCAAGGGATCGTCCTTTTCTATTAGTTGGGGTTTCTGTGTTAAGACCGGTTTTTTCATCTTTTTCATAATAATAAAAACCGTTGGGCATCGGGTAATCAAACTCGCGCACTAAATCAAGCCAATTGGCGCTTAGTTCTTCCCCTTTTTCAATGACATATTCGACCTGCTCGTACTTAATATTGTGACCGCCAATATGCACTCCGTCAAAGCCCATTCCTTTCATGATAGCATACATCTTGGCAGCACGCAGTAGCCTTGCACCTACGCCTTTATCGGGTGCAGTCCGTTCTTTGTCCAATTCGGCAACAAGCTTATCGGTAACCACACATCCGGGAATCTGGTTTCTATTCATTAACCTGGCTGCCCCAAACGGTAGAATATAAATATTCCCCACAATGGGCACATTCAAGTTGTTTAATTTCATAAATTGAATTACTTCATGGAACTTACGGGCATCATAACCAAGCTGAGTAACAATAAATTCGGCACCTGCTTCAATTTTCTTTTTCAACTTAAAATACTGAACCATCTGTTCCGCTTCTGTCCCTTTAAAGGGGGAAACAGCTGCCCCGGCAAAAAAATCGCTGGGCTGGTGTTTAATCGTACTCTTCAATCCGGGATACTCCAAGCCCTGGTTCATCTCACCAATTAGCTCTAAAGTATGGGTAGGATCAATATCAAATACCGGTTTTGGTCTCCCCTCAAAACCGCTCACCGGATAATCCCCCGTCATGACCAGAAGATTACGAACTCCTGCCCGGTCCAGAGAATATAGCTGGCTTTCCAGTTGGTTACGGTTTTTATCCTTGCAGGTAAAATGAACAAGTGGTTCAATCCCCGCCTTAAGAATATCCATACCCAAAGCATCCGCTAATATGGCCGGATTCCCGCCAGGGTTGTCCGTTATGGTCAGAGCATGAACTTTGCCGCCTTTTGCTGCCTGTTCAGCAGCAGCAATGGCGTTTATCTGAGATTTTTCCCTTGCACCACGTCCCGGAACTAATTCCCAGGTAACAGACATGGTATTGGGATCCAGCAAAGATTCCTTAAATCGGTTATTCATCTCTTGATCCTCTCCCTTAATTTAATGATTCTTTTATTAATAAGCCTGGAAGACTAATTAAGCTCCTTCTCTCTTTAATTTTCGACTAATTTCTTCAAGATTGCAACGTTTATTTTTGGTAATTATTTTTTATAAATATGTTAATCTTTACTGGCTAAAGCCAGCATAACTGCCACTCCTATCTGCAACGGATCATGAATCACCCGTTCTTCAATCATTGCATATGTATCTGCCGTAAGTCCCAAAGGGATCCCTGGAGCAGCCACCATGATATTTTTATGTAATTTTTCCAAGGCAAGAAAAGATCCCTGGGGAGTTGCATCAACCAAATACGGGTAACGGATAAGAACCTGGTCAAGATCGGATTCAATTGTTACCCCATCCTGATTTTTAATATCTACTGTTGCCAAGGTATTAGTATCATAAATAGCACTTTGAGCCCCTAGTTCTTGGAGAAACTCTAAAGAAGCTCTCCCCACAGGTCCCGCCCCAAGTACCAGTACCTTTTTTTCCTTCAGTCCCCGGGACATTCCATGTAAAGCTGCCACATAACCCCTGCCGGTTGCAATCCCGTTATCAGCGATAAATCCATTATGCAAATTCAAGGCAATAAATCTATTATCATCAGCCATAAAGACAATATCTGCTTTTTGGTGGGCAGCTTGATAGAAACCGTCTACATCAGTCCCCCGAGTTATTACCGTCTCAAACCCCAAAAAACGAATAATGTCTTGGACAGAATGAACAAACCCTCCGATAATTCCTAGGCCTGCAGTTATCGGAACGACCGCCACTTTAAGTTTTTCCCCAGCCCGAAGAAATTCTTCCTCCCGTACGCCGGAAGCAAAGCAGGCGATCTCTCTCAGTGTCATCCCTGTTTTTTTGAGCAAATCCCGGCTATAACTAACTAATTCCTGGTCGAGCCCGATGATATCCTTCTCCGTTAACCGCGTCAAATTCATTACCCCTTTCGCCCTTCGCTAGCCAAATGAAAATAATCAGGAAGTCCAATTGACTTCCTGATTAACTGCATAGGTTTCTGCTTAGAACAATCCGCTCACTTTACCGGTGTTCACATCAATGTCAATTTTCCTGTAAGCGGGATCCGAACCGGTTCCCGGCATCAAGCTGATGGCACCGGCCATTGGGCAGAGGAACCTGGCACCGCCGTAAACCAGGACATCCCGGATAGGCAGTCTCCAGTTCTTAGGTACGCCTTTCAGCGTCGGGTCATGGCTCAAACTAAGGTGGGTTTTGACCATCATCGTAGCAAAGTCTTTGTACTTGGGATCAGCTTCAAATCTCTTCGCTTTAGCTTCAGCTTCCGGTGCCCAATCAACACCTTCCGCTCCGTATACTTCTTTGGCGATAGTTTCCACACGCTGTCTCAACGGCATTTCCAGCGGATAAAGGAATTTAAAGTCTACCGGATCATTACATGCATCAATAACCGCATCCGCAAGTTCCAATGCTCCTTCTCCACCATATCTCCAATGTTGAGAAACAGCACAGCGACCGCCAGCCTGTTCCACAGCTCTCTTCACCAATTCAATTTCTTCCTTAGTGTCGGTGTGGAAACCGTTGATACAAACAACCGGATTGATTCCGGATTTTTTGACAACGGCCAAATGATGCAGGAGGTTCTCCAAACCTTTTTCTACCAGACCTAAATTCTGCTTTGTGTATTCCTCAGGGAGAGGACGTCCGGGGACAACAGTTGGTCCGCCACCATGCATTTTGAGTGCTCTAATCGTGGCAACCAAGACGGATACATTCGGTGTCAACCCACTTAAGCGGCTTTTGACGTTCCAGAATTTTTCGAATCCGATATCAGCAGCAAATCCACTTTCCGTGACATGGTAATCAAACATTTTTAGGCCTACCCGGTCCCCAATAATGGAGGATTGTCCAATAGCAATGTTGGCAAAAGGACCGGCATGGACAAGACACGGTTGATGTTCCACAGTGTAACAGAGTGTAGGATTAATAGTGTTGCGCATAAAGGCCGCCATAGCACCGTCAACTTCCAAGTCGGCAGTAGTGACAGGATTACCTTTTTTATCGTAAGCAACAACAATATTACCAATGCGTTCTCGAAGATCTTTTAGATCTCTGGCAACTGCCAAAATTGCCATCAACTCTGAACTGACGGCAATCCCAAATTTCGAGGACATCATAAACCCGTCTTTTTTGCCGCCAATACCCATGATGATATTGCGCAGTCCTTGGGCACAGAAGTCAATAATCCAACCCATTTCAATATTCTTGGGATCAATGTCCAGTCTTTTTAAATTTCTCTTTGCAAGTACGGCATCATCATAATTTGCCTCATGCTGCATTCTGGCATTAAGGGCAACCATTCCTAGGTTGTGGGCATTCATAATGTCATTAATATCCCCGGTCAAACCAAGGGAAAACTCTGTCATTGGTATGAGCAAGGCATTTCCACCACCGGCCGCCGTCCCTTTAACATTCATTGTGGGACCACCGGAAGGCTGGCGCAGGCAACCGCCGACATTCATCCCTCTTTTGCCCAATCCTTCTATCAATCCTAATGCTGTAGTAGATTTACCTTCTCCCAGAGGAGTTGGGGTAATTGCAGTTACTTCTATGTACTTACCATCCGGACGATCTTTTAACCGATCAATAATCTTGAGAAAATCAAGTTTCGGGGTTTTACCAAAAGGAATCATTTCACCTTTTTCAAGGCCTAACTTATCCTGCCATTCTTCAGGACTCGGCATTGACTTTTCGGCTTCTTCGGCAATCTGCCAATCTTTAAATTGCGTTGGGTCAAGCATGATATCTGCCCCTTTCATTTTAATATTAAATTGCACTCAGGAAATTAAAGACTTGTTCAATCTCCCGCCATTACCTCATTTTTCCGACCTAGTTATATTTTATTCGCCCAACTTCTCCATTAACAAGCTAAACATCTTGCCAAATGTTAAATTTTTTGCGCAATTTGCACTTTGTGAAAAATTACACATGTCCTAGCTGTATTTGCTTCTATTTCAATTTCGGGAATATTATTCTTTTTTCGTCTTTATTCGACTAATTATTTGATAATCCTTCTTGTTTTTCATATTATTTCTTCTGAATTTATAAAGATACTAATATCAAAGTTTTAATTAGCATATCCCGTGAAAAAATTGATATGCATTGACAGACATATCCTCTCCCAAACAAGCTCATATGCAAAAAATACCTTGGTTTTAATATTGTTTGGAAGAAAAAACAGTACACCGGAAAACCGGCGTACTACTTTTTTAACGGTCAACACCTTAAATGTTATTTTGCTGTGTCCGGCATTTATTTTTTCCCTTGCATCATCAAAGCCCTTACTTTTAAAGGCAAACCAAAAAGATTGATGAATCCTTCCGCATCTTTCTGATTATAAACCTCATCAGCCCCAAAAGTAACAAACTCCAGGTTGTAAAGAGAATTAGGGCTTTTTGTTCCGGCAGGTGTACAATTTCCTTTATAGAGCTTCATCCGGACAACACCCGTTACATATTCTTGAGTTTTGTCCACAAATGCATCAAGGGCTTCCCTAATGGGAGAATACCAAACACCGTCATAAACAAGTTCCGCGTATTTGGCACTGACAATTTCTTTAAAGTGCATTGTCTGCCTGTCCAAACATAGATATTCCAATTCCCGGTGGGCAGCATAAAGAACCGTACCTCCCGGAGTCTCGTAAACACCACGGGACTTCATTCCTACCAGCCGGTTTTCCACCATATCGTCAATCCCCACCCCGTTTTGGGCTGCTAATTCATTGAGATATGTAACCAACTCTACCGGTTTTTTTGTTTTCCCATCCACCTTAACAGGAACACCTTTTTCAAACTCGATTTCTACATAGGTCGGTTTATCCGGCGCCTTTTCCGGCGGAGTGATAATCATCAATAAATCGTCTTGAGGCTCGTTCCAAGGATCTTCTAAGTCTGCACCTTCATGGCTCAAATGCCAGAGGTTACGATCCATACTGTAAGGTTTTTTCTTCGTGACCGGAACAGGAATCCCCCTTGCTTCCGCATAATCAATGGCATCCTCTCGGGAGCGAATATTCCATTCCCTCCAAGGAGATATAATTTTCAAGTCCGGAGCTAATGCTTTCACGGTAAGTTCAAAGCGCACCTGGTCATTTCCTTTTCCTGTTGCCCCGTGGGCGATAGCTTCCGCCCCTTCCTGGCGGGCAATTTCCACTAATCTCTTGGCAATTAAAGGCCGGGCAAAGGAGGTACCCAGAAGGTACTTTCCTTCATAAACCGCTCCCGCTTTTAATGTCGGGTAAATAAAATCGGTGACAAACTCATCTTTCAGGTCCTCAATAAAAATTTTAGCTGCTCCCGATTTGATCGCTTTTTCATTTAACGGTTCCAGTTCTTCTCCCTGCCCCACGTCGGCAGCCATAGCTATTACTTCATAACCATAAGTTTCTTTTAACCAGGGAATAATGATTGAGGTATCCAATCCCCCGGAATAAGCAAGAACAACTTTTTTTGACATGACTTCTTCCCCCTTTATCAAATAAACAAATTATATTATGTCCCGCAATATAACTATAAATTTTTTTTAAAAAAACTCAAGCCATGAGAAGCGCTAAAATCGCTTTTTGTGCATGGAGTCTGTTTTCCGCCTCATCAAAAATGGCCGACTGGGGTCCCTCCATCACCTCATGGGTAATTTCCTCACCCCGGTGGGCGGGCAGGCAGTGGAGAATAATCGCATCCTTTTTGGCCAGCTGCAAAGACTTGCCATTTATCTGATAGCCGGCAAATGAACGGACTCGCTCAGCCGCTTCTTCCTCCTGGCCCATACTTGCCCAGACGTCGGTGTAAAGCACATCGGCATCTTGAACCGCTTCCAGGGGATCTGAAATGACTTCCACTTTTCCCCCGTTTTCTTTGGCATCCTCCATTGCTTCTTTTACCATTTCCTCATCCGGCTTGTATCCTTCCGGAGAAGCAATAACTACATGCATGCCCATCTTCGCTCCGCCGTGCATCAGCGAATGAGCCATGTTGTTGCCGTCACCGATGAAGGCCATTTTCAAACCCTCTAATCGCCCTTTATACTCCCGAATTGTTTGGAGATCAGCCAGTACCTGGCAGGGATGCTGTAGATCGGTCAATCCGTTAATTACCGGGATATCCGCATATTGGGCAAGTTTTAGCACTTCATCATGGCTGAAAGTACGAATCATCATGCCGTCTAAAAACCGAGCCAGTACCCGGGCAGTATCTTCAACCGGTTCCCCCCGGCCGATCTGCAGGTCGTTGCTTGATAAAAATAAAGGATAGCCGCCCAGTTGGTACATCCCCACCTCAAAAGAAACCCGAGTGCGCGTGGAGCTTTTTTGAAAAATCATGCCCAATGTCTTTTTCGCTAAAACAGGGGTTTCCCGACCCGCTTTTTGCTCTGCCTTAAGGTAATCCGCTACATCAAGAAAATAAGTTAACTCCTCTTTAGTATAATCATGCAGGGAAATAAAATCTCTCCCTTTAAAATCACTGCTTAATATCATCTTTTCTCTCCTCAAACTTTTTAACTTAAATATCGATACAATTGGCAACGGGCTCACTCTTTTAAATACTAATATACTCCTGAACTGGTCGGCACTGAGGCACCCCTTCCTTTACTGCTTTAACTGCCACAAGGTAAGCACGAGCAGTATCTAAAGAAGTTAAACATGGCACCCGGTAATCAGCTGCCGTACGGCGGATTTTAAAACCTGCCCGTTCCTGCATCTTTCCTTTGGTAGGTGTATTTATCACCAGGACAATCTCATCCCGGGCAATTTGCTTCATCAATTCTTCCAGATTATCCTTTAAGCTGACCTGTTCCACCTTTAAACCATTCTCAACTAACACCCGGGCGGTTTCCCCGGTAGCGATGATCTCATATCCGGCTCGGGAGTACTCTTGGGCAACTCCGACAATTTCCCCTAAATCTTTTTTGGCTACGGTAAAAAGCACTCTACCTTCGGGTGCAAGCTTGATTTTCGCTCCGCGCATAGCCTTATATACCGCCCGGCCAAAGTGGTGATCAAGACCCAACACTTCCCCGGTAGATTTCATTTCCGGCCCAAGGGAAACGTCTACCTGAGTTAATTTCTCGGAAGAAAAAACCGGAGCTTTCACAGTGGCAAAAAGAGGTTGCTTCCACAACCCACTGGAATAGCCTAAACTTTTTAGGGTGTGTCCCAACATCACCTGGACAGCCACCTTTACCAGGGGAACGCCTGTTACTTTACTTAAGATCGGTACCGTTCGGGATGCCCGGGGATTTACCTCGATGACATAAACCTTACCCTGCTTCACAACATATTGGATATTGAGGAGCCCTTTTACATGCAATGCTTGAGCAATTTTTAAAGTATAATCAATGATCTGATTCTTTTCTTCGTCCGTCAGTGTCTCAGGTGGAAATACTGCCATACTGTCACCTGAATGTACCCCTGCCCTTTCAATATGTTCAATAATTGATGGGATTAAAGTATCGGTACCGTCGCTGACAGCATCAACTTCCGCTTCCTTACCCAAAATATACTTGTCAATGAGGACCGGATATTTAGGACTGACCTGTACGGCTGTTGCCATGTAGTTAACCAGGTCATTCTCGCTGTGTACCACCTCCATCGCCCGCCCGCCGATAACATAGGAAGGACGAACGAGAACCGGATAGTCCAAGCCCTTAGCTATCTCCAAAGCCTCTCCCACGTTAGTGGCGGTTGCACCTTCCGACTGAGGAATTCCCAAGGATTTTAAAAGATGTTCAAACTTTTTTCGATCCTCGGCCATGTCGATATATTTTACCGGTGTGCCAAGAATAGGCACATGATGTTCTTCCAACCCGGGAGCCAAATTAATTGCCGTCTGCCCCCCAAACTGAATGATTACCCCTTCCGGTTTTTCCTGGTCTATCACATTAAAAACATCTTCCAAAGTGAGCGGTTCAAAATATAATTTGTCTGAAGTATCAAAATCCGTACTTACTGTTTCCGGGTTGTTGTTGATGATAATTGCCTCAATGCCTGCTTCCTTCAGCGCCCAGACGGAATGAACAGAGCAATAGTCAAATTCGATTCCCTGGCCGATCCGAATCGGCCCGGAACCGAGCACAAGTACTTTGCGCCGTCCGGAATCCCGGCTTTCATTCTCCCCTTCATAGCTGGAATAATAATAAGCTGTTTGCGCTTCAAATTCAGCAGCACACGTATCCACTGTCTTATATACCGGCAGCATCCCATAAGTCTTTCTGATATCCCGAATCACTTGAGTATTAATGCCGGCCAGCTTGGCAATTTGATAGTCGGAAATACTCTTTCGTTTTGCTTCCCGCAAAATTTCCGGGGTAAATTGCTCTTCTTGGATTCTTTTTTCCAGTTCGATAATGCCTTTGATTTGGTTTAAAAACCAGTAATCAATTGATGTGCGCAAATTTATCTCCCGCATCGTCCAGTTACGTCGAAATGCCTCCGCAATGGCAAAAAGGCGATCGTCTGTGCCCCGAATAATTTTATCTTCAACTTCCATTTCCGTCCACTGGGCAGAATCTTTGGTTCTGAGGCCGTAAACATCGATTTCCAAAGAGCGCACCGCTTTATTTAAGGCTGCATCAAAAGTGCGATCCAGCGCCATTACTTCTCCGGTTGCTTTCATCTGGGTCCCCAGGGCACGGTCGGCATAGCCAAACTTATCGAAAGGCCATCGGGGAATTTTCACGACCACATAATCCAGGGCCGGCTCAAAACAAGCAGATGTTTTTGCCGTTACCGGGTTGACGATCTCATCCAGATGAAAGCCAACTGCAATTTTTGTGGCCACCTTGGCAATAGGATAACCGGTTGCCTTGGAAGCCAGAGCAGATGACCGGCTGACCCGGGGGTTAACTTCAATAACATAATAATCCATACTGTTGGGGTCTAAGGCAAATTGAACATTGCAACCGCCTTCCACCTTTAGAGCACGGATAATGTTTAGGGAGGCCCCCCGAAGCATTTGTGTCTCCCGGTCGGTAAGGGTTTGGCATGGGGCTACCACAATACTGTCCCCTGTATGAATGCCCACCGGATCAATGTTTTCCATATTGCAGATGGTAATGAAGTTATCGGCGGCATCCCGCATCACTTCGTATTCTATTTCCTTAAAGCCGGCAACGCTTTTTTCTAAAAGTGCCTGGCCAATCATGGAGCTTTTTAATCCCAAGTCGCAAATTCTTTTTAGTTCCGTTTCGTTTTTGGCAATGCCGCCGCCTGTCCCTCCTAAAGTATAGGCAGGTCGTACGATAATTGGATACCCGGCTTTTTCAGCGAAGGCACACGCCTCATCAACGCTGGTGACAATAGTGCTTTCCGGAACAGGCTCACCGATTGCCATCATGGTAGCCTTAAACATTTCTCGGTCTTCCGCTTTTTTAATCGATTCCACCGAGGTCCCGAGAAGCTGGACGCCGTACTTTTCAAGCACCCCGGATTCAGCCAGCTCTACTGCCATATTCAAACCTGTCTGCCCGCCTAAATTGGGTACCAATCCATCAGGCCGTTCCATTTCAATAATTCGAGTGATGGTTTCCACATCCAACGGTTCAATGTAGACCCGGTCGGCCATGTGGGCATCTGTCATAATGGTTGCAGGATTGGAATTAACCAAAACTACTTCCAATCCTTCTTCTTTTAAAGCTTTACAGGCCTGAGTACCCGCATAGTCAAATTCCGCCGCCTGCCCGATAATTATTGGACCGGAGCCGATAACCAATACTTTGTTGATCCCCGGCTTGATAGGCATTACTTTACCTCCTGTCAATTCCTCATCTGTTTTAGGCAACTCCTAACTTGGCAGGTGTCTATCCTCCCAAGTCCAGTATACTGTAAATTTATGCCCTGCTTAGCCCTTCGAATTCTCCTGAAGTCAAAAGTCTTTAGCCGGTTAATCAAGTGAAATTAATATTTCCTCAAGAATGTGCACTGCTTGATCTACATCAGCTATAGTAACAGTCAACGGGGGGACAAAGCGCAGCACATTGGGCCCGGCACTCAAAAGAAGCAGCCCCTGATCCATACATGCTTTGACAAGAGGATTAACTTCTTTTGTCATTTCCATCCCAACAATCAGGCCCTTTCCCCTCACTTCTTTAACAAATGAAAATTTTGTTTTTAATTTTTCCAGTTTTTCTATTAAATAAGCCCCAACTTGGGCAGCATTTTCAGCCAGTTTTTCTTCCAAAATAACTGTCAAAGCAGCCGTCCCTGCTGCGGTCACCAGAGGATT
>JAQVXR010000151.1 GCA_028709045.1 Desulfitobacteriaceae bacterium
GTATCGTTGGCTCTAATTGTTTCAATGTTTTTATTATGTTCCATCTGGGAAGAAATTAAGTCAACCGGGATTGGCTCGTCCTCTTCTTGCCCTTCGAGGCTTACATCGACCGGTTCCGCCTCAGGATCGTCTTTGCCGTCCACTCCATTTTCAATTGCCGGATCATCAACTCCGTCGATTCCTTTAAAGAATCGGACTATGCCATCCTTCCAGTTAGTTAAGGTGTTGACAATTTTAACTTGTGAATCAGTGACAACAGCTGCAGCTTGGCTCTTCGGCCAAAAATATTTAATGCCAAGAGATGCTATTTCTGCAATTAATATCAGAATTATTAAGATTAAAATAAATTTCCAAATGCAGCCTTTTTTCTCTTTTTTCTCGGAGTCCGTTTCTTCACCCTCTTCTTTATCAAACCAAAGAGGAGTTTCCGGTATTTGTGATTCTTCCGGCTTTAGTGATGTCTCTATCGGCTCTGATGGTTCCGGCTGCTCTGATGGTTCCGGCTGCTCTGATGGTTCAGACTGCTCTGATGGTTCCGGTGGGCTGAACGTCTCTAAATTCTCCAATCTTTGTCTTAAAGAATCATTTTCTCGAATAAACGGTTTCCTTGCTTTTATTTTCTCGTAATCCTGATCCAATATTTTTTGAAATTCTTCATTTTTTTTATCAAAGGAAAAGATTTTATCAATATCTTTTGTGGATTCTAGTTTAGATCCTGTAATTTCTTGATCATCTGTATTTTGAAAAGAAGGAAAATCTCCCCAGTTAAATTCAATATCTTCAGTCTTTCTGGGTTTTGGAAAATCATGGACATCCCACTTAAATTCTACTCCCTCAGTTGATGCCGGTGTTTCTTTTGTATATGTCGCATTTTCTTCTATATTCTTAGTTGCCTTTTCGATCGGGGCTCCACAAATATTGCAAAACAATCTATCTTCTTGTATTGGATTTCCACATACCTTGCAGTGCATTAATGTACCTCCACTGTCCTATGTTACATAATAATCCTCTTTTTTTGTTTCCATTATATTATAATACACTGACCATTATATAGCAATTGTTAGTTTTTAAGCCCTTTTAAAGGATACACAAGATTTAATTATAATAAAAAAGAGCGGGTTATTCCCCGCCCATATCTTAATGGAGAGATTTTTTTACCAGAGAGAGGGGGTTGCGCCAACCCGGGTTAGCGCAATGCTCATCTCCTTGCCGATTAATAATCGGTTTTGTCACTACATTGAGTACACTGATCAGATTTGGTTTCTTGTCTTGTTTCTTTAGTTTTTTGGGTTTGTTTTTGTTTCCGTTGTTCGTCCTTGCCTTTACCTCTGACAATTCCACTTTCGCCCTGTTTGTTATCCATGCCCGACCAATCGTTCCTATCATTATAGTTTCGCATTTTGAATCCCTCCTCGAATATTATTTTGTACAGTTAGTATAATTCTATAAGCGGAAAATTGAGGAACTTAAAATAGTTTTTTTAATTTATTTTCACTTATACAATTTAATAATTTTTGTTGACAAGCATAATAGCCAATGCTAAAATCGTATATGCGTCAAAGCGAATATGCTTCGTTAGCTCAGATGGTAGAGCACCTGACTCTTAATCAGGGTGTCCCGGGTTCGATCCCCGGACGGAGTACCACAATGTGTCCGAAAAGGGCAAAATAGAACGCTGGAAGGTTGAAATTTCAGCGTTTCCATTTTACCGACAGGAAAGCTGAGCCCAAGCTCTGCAGCTGTCTTTTTTATACCCTTGCAGAGTAAAACTATTATCAGGGAAGCGAATTAAGTGTGGGGTTTGTTATTACGACCTCCTGAGACCGAACGTCGGGAGAATGTGCACAAGCTTTTCCCTCACATTCCAGAGGGGTGTACTGTCCCCTTGCCACCGGCTACATCATAGAGTGCCAGGCTGTCTGCCCACCTTCCCTCTTCTGTACTGCCCATTATCACGCAAATGTACAGCTGGTCATCTATATATGCAGCGGAAACCAAACAGCAGCCGGCGGCTACACTTTTGCCGGTTTTTAATCCGGCGACGCATTCACAATAATATTGACTGTCGGGATTTATCAGTTCATTGGTATTATTATATGTTACATTCTGACCGGAAAGCCAAATGTCCGTAATACGGTAGCTTCCCGTGATACCACGCAACACGCTTGACCTCCATAATTCCCTGGCGATGCAGGCAAGGTCATGGGCTGTTGTATATTGACCTGCGGCATCATAGCCATCGGGGCTAGTGAAATTTGAATTATAGGCCCCAACTTCAGCTGCCTTTTCATTCATAGCTGCAACAAAAACCCCAAGTGCTTCCTCTATGGAAGACGCATCGTCACCACAGATCTTTCTGCCTACAAAAACGGCAAGGGCAAATGCCGCATCGTTTCCCGAAGGCAGTAAAAGCGCATTAAGCAATTGCCGGATGGTTAATTCATTTCCTGGGCTCAACCATGCTCTTGAAGCATCTTCAGCTATCAGATGAACTTCCCTCCCCACCAAAACTCGTTCATCTTCATTGCAATATTTTAGGGCAGTCAATGCTGTAAGCATTTTTGTCGTACTTGCAGGTGCAATTTGCTGATCGCTTTCTTTTTCATACAAAACGGTATTAGAAGTGACATTCCATAAGTATGCATTCCTTCCGTTTACCTCTAATGTAATCTTTTCCGTCTTATCGGCTTTTACAGGAAATCTGGATGCCCCCGAATCTCCTTCATTCGCTGGGGACAGGCTCCCTCCATTATTATACATTTTGAAAAGCCCCGTAGCAAAAATCGAAACGAATATCAGCATTGTAAGAATTGCAATACTTGGTGCATCATTATGCTTTTTGTATGATTTACCATCCGTATTTTTAAGGGTTCTCGTGGTTTTATGCAGATATGGTATAAAAAACCGGAGCAGCTTACCTATAATGTAACCGCAAAGCGTTCCGGCAGTATTTAAAATAATATCATCAATATCTGTACTTCTTATGCTGAAAAGTTGCAGCAGTTCAATAAAAAGTGATAACCCTGCTCCCGCAGATAACGTTGGAAAAAGCCTTTGGTATTTATTTGACATCAAAACTAAAAGCGTTCCAAAAGGAGCAAACATGATGATATTTCCCCAGAAATTCAGCGGATTGCTAAATGCTGTGTGCAATGTGCGGAATGGAACCATATTGATACTTTGACCAAAATGTTTCATGGAAAAAGCAAAATCCGGTGAGACGGTCACAGAAAGAATCACCGTCAGGTACAGCCCCATGATTAAAACCATGATCCTTTGAAAGACGGTAATCCGTACATTTTTTATCCGCAAATTCATTTCAAATATCATCAAAAAAAGAATGCCTGCCACCAGCCCCGGAAGTAGATACTTTGCAAAAAAAGGCAAACTTAACATAAAAACAACCCCCTTAAATCCATTATGATAGCATCATTCTAACAAAGATGGACAGGGTTCTTTTTAAGTAACGATTGTCGAAATGTTAAGAAAATGTGAAGAAGCTATTGAGATTATGCGAAGATTTGCATATTGGACTCGCCTAACATGCAGGAGCATTTGGGAGCGTAATCAAAAACACAATATGGGAGTTGTCGCTTTGTGCTTCTATCGTTCCCCCATGAGATGTCACGATATCCTTAGCTATGGCAAGGCCCAACCCCGCTCCTCCCGTAGCGCTGGAACGAGCATCGTCTAGCCGGTAGAACTTTTCAAAAATAGATCCCAGCTTCGCTTGCGGTATAGCTCCCTCATTTTCAAATCGAATCATAGAGACTTTCTCCCGCACCTCCGCCGATATATTTATCGTACTGCCATCATAACTGTAGGCGATGGCATTTTTTAAGATGTTGTTAAATACTCTAGCCAGCTTGTCTGAATCACCATATATCGTGAAATCCTCGGCGGCAAGAATCGCAACTTTCTTCCCATTGGCAGAAAGCTGCGGATATGCTTCATCCGTTATCTGGATCAACATATAATATAAGTCTATGTTTTCCTTTTTCAGCGGAACAGAATGCAGACTATACCGTGTAATTTCAAAAAATTCATCGATAAGACTTTCCAGTCGATAGGCTTTTTCCAGTGTAATATTAACATATTTGGCTTTTTGCTCTGCTGGCATATTTGGGATTTCATCAAGGAGATTTAAATATCCTATTACCGAGGTAAGCGGTGTTTTAATGTCGTGGGCCAAGTAAATGACCAGTTCATTTTTGCGCCGTTCAGCTTCCTGTGCTTCTTTGGATCGAGCTGCTAATTTGTCCTTTACCTGATTCAACTTTTGTTCCATAAAATTAAGTTCCGGACTCATGGCTATTTTATTTCCGGATTCTTCTGCCAGTTGATCCACTCCTGCGACAATTTCATCAAAATATTTGCTAAACCACGTTAAGGATAAACGGAAAAAGATGATGAAAAAAACAATGATCGTTATCATCATGATTATTTCAATATTTTCTCTTACATTACTAATATATATCCAAGAGGCTTTTTCCCATCCCACATTAAATACGGATGAAATGAGTCTTGTTATCCCGTTTCCAATGCTTCCTCTCCCGGTAGAACGTATGAATAGAACAATTAAAATCGCTACCATGAGAAGAGTCAGCGTTTGTAAGAACATTTTTCGAATCAGCTTGTCATAAGGTTTTCCCCGCAATATCTTATTTTTCAATTTTATAGCCAACCCCCCAGATCGTCTTAATATACTTGGGATTCTCTGCCGAGTCATTCAATTTTTCTCGCAGGTGCCGGATATGCACTGTGATGGTGTTATTGCTTTTGCTAAAATATTCATCCTTCCATATTTCATGAAAAATCCGTTCGGAACTTACCACGTTCCCTTTTTGCTCAAAAAGGATACGCAGGATTGAAAATTCCGTGGGTGTAAGTGAAAGCGGTTTTTCATTCAACAAACACTGGTGCTTATTTACATCAAGAACCAATCCTGAGTGAATAAAGACCTTCTCGTCCTTTGCCAGCGGCGAATTATACTTCTTATACCTTCTAAGCTGCGCCTTTACCCTTGCGACCATTTCCAAAGGCCGGAAAGGTTTCGTAATATAATCGTCTGCGCCGAGTGTCAATCCAGTGATCTTGTCCGTTTCTTCTTCTTTCGCCGTCAGCATGATTACAGGATAGGCATACTTCTCCCTTATCTTCTGACAGATCTCAAAACCGTTGCCGTCGGGGAGCATTACATCCAATATGGCAAGATCAAGGTTTGTTTTCTCAATACACGCAAGAGCATCGTTTGCTGAATAAAATTTAAAAACCGTATAATTTTCATTCTGCAGATAAAGCTCCACTAAATCTGCGATTTCCCTCTCGTCATCGATCACCAGTATTTTGTCGCCCATTTTTTCTCCTTTAACCTGTTATTGTATATTTTACCAGATTTTATTGTACCATATATCCTTAGATATATATCAATGGTGAAAAAAATCGATATAAGGTATGGTGCATATTCACACCATACTCTATCAAAGCATGGTAGAGCATTTCCTCCAAGCTCTGAATGGTAAGGTATATTCAGGCAACACTTCATTGCTCAAACAAAATTCAAGTGCTTCGGCATAAGCGGTCTGCAAATATATGTAATACTGCAATAGGAAACTGGCATAGCCTATTTTCTCATCTTCTGCCCTGTCAGAATTATAAAAATTGCGCAGCAAATCCCCGTTCATAAAGAAATGGGCGTAGCCGTGTTTTTCTTTTAGCAAATCAACAGCATCCCAATATCTTTTTTTCAGATCTTCAAAATTGGCATTTGTGACCTTCATGGTTTGCAGTGCCTTCAATTCACGATATAAGGATATCACGATTCCTTCTACAATGAAAGTATCAAAAAGAATAGTGAGGTGGTTATAAAATGTCGAAGAAATTAGAAACCATGGATGCGGAAACGCTGAAAAGCGAAGTATTGTATCTTTGTCTGGAAATGTCATTTGGCGAGCGACTTCTCTAAAATGGGCAATCGGGTCAGGATAATGTTTTTCCAATTCATCAACATAACCCAAGGGATCTACACTTTCTATATTTATTTAGCCTGCAAAACTACCGGGTTCGATCCCCGGACGGAGTACCACAATGTGTCCGAAAAGGGCAAAATAGAACGCTGAAATGTT
>JAQVXR010000152.1 GCA_028709045.1 Desulfitobacteriaceae bacterium
ATACTCTAACTATTAGTGCGATATAGTGGTGGTGAAGGATCTTCCTTAAAGGAAAATCCTTCACTGTTAAACACTTGGAAAATCTTTATTTGATAATGCCCACTTCCTTATAGTATTTCTCTGCACCAGGATGGAGGGGAACAGCCATACCTGCAGCAGCTGTTTCCTCGGTAATATAGTTTAACAAAACATGGGCATTAGCAAGTTGATCCTTGTTCTCAAAGAGAGCCTTGGTAATCTGATAAGCAGTTTCCTCGGAAAAGCCTTCGTCAACACCAAAGAATACCGGAGAGCCAAGGGTCGTAACATCTTCAGTCTGTGTTTTGTAGGTGCCGGCGGAAATTGTCAGATCCACCCATGCCGGATACTTATCTTGAAATTTTTGAACCATTTCGGGATCAAGCTGAATCAGTTCAATGTCTGTATTCATCATCGCATCAACAATAGCGGGAGCCGGATAGGAAGTCGTCCATAAGAGAAGATCAATGTTACCGTCTCTTAAAGCGTCAACAGATTCGTTCCAGGCAAGAGTCTTCATCTTACCGTCTTCCGGATTCAAACCATATATTTCAAGAAGATTCAGACCTGCCTGGTAAGAAAGACCACCCGGCTGGCCAAAGGAATAACTCTTACCTTTGAAATCAGGTAAATCTTTGATTCCGGAATCTTTTCTCACCCATACCTGCAAAGTATTGGGATAAAGGGAGATTAAACCGCGTACGTTTTCATATTTTTGACTATAGGGCGGTAAGCCTTGTTGACCTAAATAAGCTGCATCCGCTGGACACATACTGATGTCTGCTTTACCTTCGCTGAGAATCCCCACATTGGAAGTGGAACCACCGGGAACAATACTCAGTTTTAGTTCCGGAACAGCACTTTTTAAAATTTCCACAGTGCTGGCAGCAACAACTTCAAAAGTACCGCCGGAAGGACCGGAAGCAAGGACTAAATCAGTTTTCGGTGCATCGCTGCCACCTTCTGTGCCATCATTATTTTCGGCAGATTGTCCGCAGCCAAAAAATAGCATTGCAACCAATAAAATAGAAATCACCGGCAGAATTTTAAATAGCTTCTTCATTGTAAAACCCCCTTGTTATCTTAGTTTTGGATTCTTTATCACAAACTTTGTTCCGACTAATTTTCTGCCATCCCTCCTTCCAACAGGAAAGGTATTAAACTACACTGCCGACCGGCCGTTATTACACAATCAGCAGAAGTTCAATCAAAAATATTGCTGTTTCCCAAATGGTTTTGCAGGTATTCCCAACAATGGTCAACATGCTCACGCATTAATTGTTCTGCCTTTTTGGGGTCTCTGACTTTTATCGCTTCAATAATTTCCCTGTGTTCTTCCAGGTATTCCCCAGGGTTTTTGTGAATCCTGAAAAGAACATTTCGGGCTAAGTGGGACTGCACCAGCAATCTTTCACTTATTTCCAGCAGGCGTGTATTGCCGCAAGCTTTACTAATTAACATATGAAAATTAGTGTTAATCACTACCGTATTATGAGAGTCCTTTTTCTTTTCCAAATTGGAAGCAGATTCAAAAAGTACAGTTAATTCATCGATGTCTTCTTCTGTCAGATTATCTGTTGCCAGGAAAGCAGCATATGGCTCTATCGCCGCACGGCATTGATACAACTCTCCGACTGCTTCTACAGACAGAGGGAATACAGTAAGCAGTCCGTCCTTATATACTATCAAACCATCATGCTCCAGAAGTCTGATGGCTTCCCGCACAGGACTTCTGCTCACCCCCATTTCCTGGGCAATCTTACTTTCAACAAGCCTTTCCCCCGGTTTTATCTTTCCAGTAAAAATTTCGTGTCGCAAAATTTGATATACTTGCTGGTGATAAGGAGTACTTTTGGTCACGATGCTACTATCCAAATTACCACCCCCTTGTCGACTGTCGACCATCTACTGTCGACAAGTAATTCTACATTTTATGACTTATTCCTGCTTATATTTATAAATTTATTCTTTTTATTTTGTTTATTTACCTAATATTTATTGAATCATGGTTTATTTTTGATTTTACTTAGCGACTTTGCCTCATATCTTCTATTTAATTGAAGCACGAATATAAGGAATCAGTCCGCCCTTATTGAGAATCTCTGCCACGTTGGAAGGTATTTTTTGCATCTTTATTTCACTACCACTCTCAACAACGCTCATCACTCCCCGGGTAAGATTCATTTCCACTAAAGATCCGTCTTCAACCCCTTGGGAAATGCCTGGGCAGATGAGAACCGGGAGGCCTAAATTAATGGCATTGCGGAAAAAAATTCGGGCAAAAGATTCTGCAATAACTGCTTTGACTCCCGCATGAAGCAATGTAATTACCGCATGTTCTCTGCTGGAACCGCAGCCAAAGTTCTTTCCAGCGATTAGAATTGTGGATTCCTTCATACGCTTCAGAAAAGAAGAATCCACCCCTTCCATGGCATGCCGGGCAATATCCTTGGGATCGGTCAATTCCAAATACCTTCCAGGGTATATCTGGTCTGTATCGATATTGTCACTGAACTTTAGTACTGTACCTTTAATAATCCAATCCATTTATTTTCACCTCTCTGATCTATTTTTTTATTCCATCCATTCCCGAGGGTCACAAAGATATCCCTTTAATGCTGAGGCAGCAACAGTTGCCGGCGAGGCTACATATACCTCGGCTTCCGTACTTCCCATTCTTCCCGGGAAATTGCGGCTGGACGTAGTAATACATGCTTCTCCGGGAGCCAATATCCCTTGATGTGTACCTAAACAAGGTCCGCATCCGGGAGCGGAAAAAGTAGCTCCTGCTTCTAATAAAGTCTGAAGATAACCTTTGTTAATTGCTTCCATTAAAACTTTTGTCGACGCCGGCATAATGATCAGACGTGTCCCGTCAGCTATCCTTTTTCCTTTTAAAATTTCAGCTGCTGCTTTGATATCAGCCAATCTCCCGCCGGTGCAAGTACCGATAAACGCCTGATGAATTCTTTTTTTACCGCTCTCTTCCACCGGGACGACATTATCAATGCTGTGGGGTAGTGCCACTTGAGGCTTGAGATTTTCCACATCAAACACATGTTCAGCTTGGTACTTAAACCCTGGATCAGTTTCAAAAAGCTCATAGTCCTTTTGATAGGCATCTAGATATTCCAACACTTGTTGATTAGGCTGGATATACGCTGTTTTTGCTCCTAACTCCACTGCCATGTTACAAAGTACCATACGTTCCGCCAGAGGCAATTGTTTTACTGTTTCACCCAGGTATTCCACTCCTTTATAAGCAGCCACACTGGGACCCAGTTCTCCCACGATCTTTAAAACAATATCCTTGGCACTTACTCCTTTTGGTATTTCACCTTCAATTCTCATGCTGATGATTTCAGGAACCATCATCCATGTTTGGCCTGTAGCCAAGATAGCCGCCTGGTCGGTAGCCCCTACGCCTGTCCCAAAGGCACCCAAGGCGCCATGTGTCGTTGAATGGGAATCTGTGATCACAACAATTTTACCAGGCAAACTTAATCCGGCTTCGACAAGAACCTGATGGCACACTCCGCTGTTAATATCAAAAACATGTTTGATTCCCTGGCTATTGGCAAAATCCCGCATCTCTTTCTGATTTGATGCTGATTTTATTGTCGGAGCCGGAGCATAGTGATCAAAAAAGAATACAACTTTATCCGGATCCCAAACCTTAGGTAAACCTATTTTCGTAAAAGATTGTAATACTTGGAGATAAAGGTCATTAATACCCGCCACATCAACTGCTACCGTCACGATATCACCGGCCTGAACCTTTTTTCTTCCTGAAGCTTTGGCTAAGATCTTTTCCAAAGCATGCATCACATTCACCTCCGTAAAATTTTAAGTAATAGAAATACCAGTAAACTTTTAAATGCAATATTTATGCCAAAGTATTTTAAAGCAAGTATTATTTAAGGACACATACGGCAGAGGGCAGCAACAGATGAGATAATACATAAAGAAAACTTGGCTTGCGCCAAGTCTCAGACGCAGGCGCGCCAGAATTTCTAGCATTGTGCTTTTTACAATGCGTAGAAATTCCAGTCCTTTAGGGGAAGCCTTAGTTGCACTTATACTATCAACCTTAAACTTATACTTTCTGATAGTATAAAAAATCCCGGCTTATCAAGCCGGGAACTCTTCCTTCTGGTATTTCAATATGAAACAAGTCGTTTATATATGCAACTAATTGTTGCGTTTTATAATATTCCATCATGATTTATTGATTTTCCTTAAAATTTTTCCTTTTTCTCCATAAAGTTGTGCGGTTAATGCCTAATATCTGAGCTGCCCTGGTATAGTTATAATTGGTTTCCTCCAATACTTTTTTAATCTGCTTCTCTTCAACCGCAGTAAGATCTTCTTTTGATATACTAATTTCCCTCTTTCTATTTTGCTCTGCTATCTTACCTTCCGGTAACTCTGGATAAACAGACCGGATATCATCTTGAGTAATTTCCCGACCGGAAACCAAGACAACCATGCGCTCAATAAAATTTTCCAACTCCCTGATATTACCCGGCCAGGGATAAGACATCAAGGATTGCATCGCTTTCTCGGTCAAAACTTGAACTTCCTTATTTAATCTCAGAGAATATTTTTTAAGAAAGTAATTCGTCAATAAAGGAATATCTTCTCGGCGCTCTCTTAATGGCGGTACAACAATTTTCAGAACATTTAACCGGTAGAATAGATCCGCCCGAAACTCATTATTTGCCATTAACTGCTCTAAATCCTTATTGGTAGCGGCAATAACCCGGACATCAATGGGAATCACCTGTTCATCGCCTAACCGCATTACCTCTTTTTCTTCCAACACCCTAAGCAGTCGGGATTGCAAGTTCGGGGACATCTCCCCTAGTTCATCCAGAAAAATTGTTCCCCCATGAGCCAATTCAAATAGGCCGGCACGTCCTTGCTTCCTGGCACCGGTAAAAGCTCCCTCCGCATATCCAAAAAGTTCACTTTCCAGCAAATTTTCCGGAAGAACGGCACAATTAACAGCGACAAAAGGACCGGCAGCACGATAGCTGGCATTATGAATACTCTGGGCAAACATTTCTTTTCCCACACCGGTTTCTCCAATAACCAGCACAGTGGAATCTACTTTACTAAACTGGATAGCGTTGTGGATCACTCTATTAATCGCAGATGAATGGCCTAAAATATCGGGAAAATGGTATCTTGCCACATAGCCCCTCGGATGCAGTCTTTTCCGAATCTTACGTTCGATGTTTTGCAACCTGCTTACTTCCTGAAATGTGACCACCATACCTGTGACCCTATTATTAACAATTACCGGTATTTTGTTGAGCACTATTTGCTTACCCTTAATAACCGCTAAAGCACCCACTTCCTCTTTTCCCTCAGTCAGAATTCGTTCCAATTGTAATTCCGGAAAAACATCTTTTACATTTTTCTTTAGTGCTTCAGAAACTGAAATGCTCAACATTTTTTCCGCCGCAGGGTTGAATATCGTAATAGTTCCCTGAGCATCTGCCGCCAAAATGCCTTCATAAGTATAATCCATAACAGCACGAAACTGACCGGCTTTTTCCTGCTCCTGTCTTTTAACCCGGGCAACTTTTTGGGCTTCCATTATTGCCTGCCATACAGCTTCTTTGCCGGAGGTAATTAATTTAGATTTAAGCCCTTTACTTTGCGCATACTTAACGGTAGAAGCTCCCCCGACAAATACCCGGCAACCGACGTGGATAGCCTGGTTTATCGCCTCTTGAATACCGGACTCATCCTTCACCAAATACTCATGAACTTTAATACCTAAAATTTTGCCTATAGTGCGAGCATCATAGGCCATATCCTCAAAAATAATCAGGGCAATGGATTCCCCTTCTTCCCGGGCTTCTGCAAAGGCCCGAATCAAATCATGCCCTGTGAGCCGAATTTCCACGAGGGTAATTCCCACTTCAAATTCTTTAATCTTTTTTGCGGTCGCTCCTCTGCTGATAACAACCTGGCACCCTTCTCTTTCCAGTTCTCGTGCCATTTCAACCCCTTCAGACAAGAGGCCTGTTTTAATCAGGATCGATTCTTTCATTTCCTCTATGACTTGGTGTGCTAAATCAGC
>JAQVXR010000153.1 GCA_028709045.1 Desulfitobacteriaceae bacterium
GAGCCGGTTCGTGCCGGTGCCGCTCCCGCGACGCCGGATTACAAATTTCTGCGTGATATCGGCAAAATCAAAAACACATTGTCCTGATATATTCCAAGATTCCGAGCCCGAGGCATTTCCGAGGCATACAGTTAGCAAACCGCCCGAAGGCGGCGCGAAGCGAGCTTTACAGGACACGGGTAAAATGCTACAATCAATCAATCGTAGGCGTGCTTAGTTGTGATATATTCCTGAGTTTCTTCGCCGTCGGCATAACCGCCAAGCATTTTAGCTGTGGCATGTCAAGCTTTGCGGAATGATTCGCAGCTACTTTATTTTCAACCCTGGTTTTATTGAATTTTTGTGTGATAATAATTTTGCCAACGTTTACTTGACAGATACATTTACCAATTATAAGTTGAATTATGGAAGATTTTGTTGTAAAATAAAATAAGTATTTAAATAATGTCTAATTTGAAGTTAAGGATATTTTCCATTATAGCAATAATGTGCAATTCGGAGGATAGTGGATAAAATAATATACATAACTTCACACAAGGGGGAGATATTAATGGCTCAAATAAATGTAATTCAAGAGATGGATGAACTGAAAAAACTATTATCATATTCAAAAAATATTGGTTTTTTCTTTGGGGCAGGAAGTTCATGTGCATTTGGGTTGCCTAATGTATTCAAGTTAACTGATGATGTCTCAGAAAAGCTAGATTCAAGATTTAAGGACATATTTGAAAATCTTAAGGAAAGTCTCTCAGAACTCTATTCAGAGAAGCAAATTAGTGTTGAAGATATTTTAAATTATGTCAGACAGATAAGAGAAATCACAGGGGAAAAAGAAGATCGGCATTACGATGGAGTTAATGGAAAGATAGCCAAAGAACTGGATGAACAAATATGCAAGAAAATTTTTAATATAATTCAAGAGAAAGAAAAGGAAGCTGATATTAAAGAACTTAGAAAGTTTTTTGCATGGCTAGATATTGCTAATAGAAATCATACAAAAGAAATTTTTACAACAAATTATGATTTGCTTTTAGAAAAAGCAATGGAGTTTAATCGCATACCATACTTCGATGGATTTGTAGGTTCATATGAGCCGTTTTTTTGGCCTGAAAGTATTGAGAAAAATATGAGTTCTACTGATTTAACATTTAATTGGTTAAGGCTATGGAAAATGCATGGTTCGCTTAACTGGGAGTTTAGAAAAGATGAGTCATATAACAATACAAAAATAATTAGAGCCGGTAAAATTGATAATCCTGAAAATGAACTGGTGGTATATCCATCTAAAGAGAAGTATAATCTCTCAAGAAAGCAACCATTCATAGCATATTTTGATAGATTGAAAAATTATTTACTACAAGGTGAGACACTATTTGTTTTTACGGGCTATTCATTTTCTGATCAACATATAAATGAAATCATATTTACAGGACTCCGTCAAAATCCAAGATTATATTCAATAGTAATGTGCTTTACAGATGACCAAGTGGATGGGATGGCAGCCAATGCCAATTCATATTTGAACTTATGCGTAATGGGTCCAAAGAAGATGATAATAAATGGAAAGCTTTATGAATGGACATTTGATGAAAGTACTGGAGATCCAAAAGACAGTGAAGTTTATTGGGATAAATCAAAAAAAGAGTTTTTATTGGGAGATTTTAAAAAGCTTGTAACTTTTCTTGTGACTAATTCAGGTAAATTGAAGAAAATCGAGGAGGTACTCAATGGAAAATGATATTACTTTTCTCGGAAAGATTATTAGAGTAGATTCAAGTGTCGTTGAGGTAGAGATAAGCGATGATATACCATCGACAAGTCCTATAATCGGAGGAAAGGTTTATAAAATTGGTCAAATTGGTACCTTTGTTAAAATACCAGTAGGTAACATAGTTTCATATGGGATTGTTTCAAGCGTAAGTAACACTCCAAGTAAACTTAATGAAAGTGACATAAAACAAGCAATAGGTTCAAGATATTTAACAGTTAAACTCATTGGCGAAAAAATTGGAAGTGATAGCTTTGAAAAGGGAATTGGATTGTATCCTACGATTAACGATGAGGTACATCTGGTAGTTGAATCAGATTTAGTTGATATATATGGGGAAAGTGATGTTGGAGCTATTGCAATTGGAAAGCATTCGTCGTCTGATGATCTTAACGTATACATAGATGTCCATAAGCTTGTATTAAGGCATGCAGCTATTCTTGGATCAACAGGTAGCGGTAAATCAAATACAACAGTAGCTATAGTAAAAAGAATTATTTCTGAGTACTCGAATTCTAGAATAGTTCTTGTTGATCCTCATGGAGAGTATGCTTCAGCATTTCCAGAAGCTAAAGTTTTTAGGATAAACGATCAACACAATCCTCTCTATATTCCATTTTGGCTTATGAATTTTGATGAGTTAGCCTATTTTTTAGTTGGTGCAAAACCTACAGATGATCAAAGGCCTGAATATAGGTTATTGCGAGAACAAATAGTACAGTATAAAAAAGAACATTGGCAACTGAAGGCTGGGAATGTTAATCAGGATTTTATTACTGCTGATTCACCTATACCATTTAATTCAAGAAAACTTTGGTATGAAATGAATTGGTGGCTTAATGCAAGTTTTTCTTCAACTAAAAAAGATGAGCAAACAAAAGAAGATTCTCATAATTTTCTAAAGACAATTGAAGGTGGGGACGCTAGGGATATTGGCAATCACGAAGAATTAATTGGAGCAAAATTCAAATCACATCTAGATACATCTTCAAATCAAGCTCCATTCAAAAGTCAGCATAACGAATACTATGGATATGAAAAAAAGTTGTTAAACCGATTAAAGGATAGCAGATATAATTTCATGTTTCATCCCGGAGACTATAAAGATGCGGATTCTGCTAAAGATTTGCATGATTTGTTGAACGAGTGGATAGGAAACGAAGAAAGACTTTCGATACTGGATTTAAGTAATATTCCTTTTGAAGTTTTGGATATTACAGTAGGATTGATTACACGATTTATTTATGACAGCATGTTTTGGGGTCGTAACAATTCTAATACCGGAAAAAATCGACCTTTATTAATAGCTTATGACGAAGCTCATTCATACCTGGGAAAAAACGACGATAGTGGATATGCAAAAACAGCCGTTGAAAGGATTTTTAAGGAAGGAAGAAAATTTGGAATAGGCGCACTTGTAATTTCACAACGTCCTTCTGAAATATCTGAGACAATATTGGCTCAAGTAGGAACCTTTGTTGCGTTAAGACTTACAAACTCTTCGGATCAATCAATAGTAAAATCATTGGCACCAGACAACATGAATAGTTTAATAGATTTACTTCCGTCTCTAAGAATCGGGGAAGCAATCGTTGTTGGCGAGGCTATTAAAGTTCCATCTAGAATCAGATTACCTTTGCAAAATCCTCGCCCAGACAGTGCAGATCCGAAGTTGGTTGAAAAATGGTCTGCCGAGTTTTCAGAGGATATTGATTGCTACAAAAATGTTGTAACGAAAATCAGAGAACAAAAATTATAAGGGGTGTTAATATGGAAAGAAAATATATAGATTCGTCAATGATAGTAAGTATAGGATATGATTCTCAACAGGCTGTACTTGAAATAGAATTCAAATCAAATGGTCAAATATGGCAGTATTTTGATATTCCTGAGTATATGTGGTATGAAATTGAGGCCGCCTCTTCAGTCGGAAAGTATTTTCATTCAAATATAAAAGGAGCTTTTGCTGAGAATAGGGTTGGATAAGTTGATAATTCGAAGTGAATTCCCTGTTGAATACATGAAAGTGAGAGAAAATAGCTGAAAATGAGTTTATTCACATGAGGTGTGTTCAGCTTTTTTTGTGTGAAGGCGTCTGGTGGCTACAATCGACTACCTTTTGGTCAATAGTAAAAGGTTGTTTTATCTGCATTTTAAAAAGATTATTATTATTTCAGTTGAATAATCGGAATCAGCAGTACATTATCCATTTTTGAAACAGCATGTACGCAGTAATCACTGAAACGGTTGGTACTGAAAATGGCTATAGCCGTGTTATAGAAAGTGTTTGCCTTCTCCGCGGCGGCAATTGTTTTGAGGAATAGCGCCTTGTCGTATCGTGTATCAAAGTCTGACTGAAATTTGGCGAGTAGCAGGTTTTCACCTTGCCTGTCACTATACTCAAAAGTGAATGCTTCGCCGTTTTCTAGTTTGACCGTCAGAGGTTCCCCCTTGCACCCGCCTAGCTCTGAGAAAATGGGCGATGCGTGCAAAGGTGAACCTCTTTTTTTCAGCCACATTTGACAGGCGTCATGATAACAGGGAAAGGTGTACTCCCCATCTAATCGTTCTAAAATTGCATCTGTAAATTCCTTTGAAGGCGACGGCGTAATCCTGTCTTTGTTCTCATATAAGTTGTGGTACCAGAAATTAATATAGCTGTTTGTAATATGGTACGTGGAACGTTTAGAATCCTCCTGCCGTGCCTCAACAAGTCCAAGCTTGCGCAACGCATCAATATATTTATCGCATTTATTATATGGGAAGCCAAGATCATTACCGATTTCGCTGATCCGGTGGTGTCCGCGGGAAATGCTGTACAATATTGCATGGTAGGTTTCCGATGTTCGAAAAGACTCTCGCAGAAGCTCCGGTAAAAAACGATAAAAGATTGAATCATAGCACAGCCGGGTATTAAGATTTTCTTCAAAGGTTTTTCCCTCGTCGTAGGCACTGAGCAATGTGGGAATACCTCCGGTTATTGCATAGAGCCGCAGAATATCTTTATTTGCAAGCTTCGGAAATGCCTTTTTAATATCAGCAATGGTGCGATATTTTATGTTAATTTGATATTTAGAAAGTCCCCTTTGATGCAGACAATCTGAATCTCGCATTAAAAGTAGTACAAAAATCCACGGCTTATCCGGATTTCTGAGAAATTCAGATAAAGCAGTAAGGAAGGCATCCTTGTCTGGAAAAGTGTCCACATCATCAAAGATGAGGATAATTTGATGTTTTTTAAGGTACAGCGATCACTGAACACAACGATTGAATGATAAGTACAGTCTATTTTTTCGTCGATAAAGTATTTTAAATACTTAATATGAGTTTTATTTTGCATAATTGGATTGAAAAAACGCTCTTTGTGTGATCTTTTGCCCGAAGGCAAAGTTTGAGTCCAAGTCTTTTGAGTTTCTGTGCCAAAAATCCATCCGCTGTAGTTTTTTGATTCAAAAACAAATATACCAGAGTTATGGATAAGTATTACATCAATTTCAGTAGTTGTTCCATCTTCCTTAGGAACATAACAGTTAAACAAAAAACGTTTATCGCCTTCAAGTGAAGATAGATATTTATAAGTCAGATATTCTCCATAAAAGCCTTTATTGCGTTTCATAGCAGAATAAGGTTTCTTTGTAATATCGTAATAGCTAGATTTTTCATACTGCTTTTTTCTTACGAAGTATATTATGACTGGGATTAGCCAGAAAGGAAGAGTAACCATAGCTAATTCCATAAGCGAAATTACTAATCCTGTTAATTGTTTAAAAACTTCTAATATTATCTTACCTCTTATTTACGAAATTTAACTCTGTAGTTATTATGTGTTTGGCTCTTTGAAATAAAATTGGGACATTTATTTTTATCATATTTTCACCACATAATTGCAATGTGCTGTATTATGTGGTGAAAATCAAGCATTTATTCGAAGTAATTTGTTTCCGCACGATAACGGATATATCGAAAGTGAGTTTTAGGAGTCCGTTATATCGAAAAGAAGAGCGGTCATATATTAACGACCGCCCTCTTTCGTATGTACAAAGATTCCAATTAGTATTTTATAAATTTAGTACCCGGCACATTGCAAATGCTGCATTTTTCGGGAATAAATTTCTCGATGTTGCCGCAGACGGGGCAGAGGTAATAAAACACTTCTTCGGTCTCATCTAAATTTTCTAAAGCGTCCTGATAAAGTCCGGCGTGTACCTCTTCCGCTTTCATTGCAAAGGTAAAGGACATCA
>JAQVXR010000154.1 GCA_028709045.1 Desulfitobacteriaceae bacterium
CCTTTCCGAGATGTTGTTTTATTATTGTTTACAACTTAATTTTACCGCATTTTGGAGAGGAGTTATACATAAAAAATGTTAACAAAAGCCTGTATTTATGAGGGTTACAGCGTTTCGCAAACGCCTAAATAATGTATTTATTGAAAGGAGACCTAAAATGACCTCTGTTGACATCCTTATTAAAAATGGACGTGTCATAGATTGTTATAATAATGTTGATGAAATCAAGGATGTTGCTATATCTAATGGAAAGATTATAGACTCAGCAGGTGTTGAATCCGCCCAGCAGGTTATCGATGCTGCCGGGTGTATTGTAACACCAGGATTAATTGATTTCCATGCACACTTTAATGCACAGGGCTCCGAGTTCGCAGTTCAACCTGAAGCAACATTTTTTCCTACCGGTGTTACCACTGCGGTTGATGCCGGTACTTGCGGAGTGGCCAACTATGAATCTTTTCGTGCTAAGATCATGTTCCAGCGCGTACGCGTTAAGGCTTTTCTACATGTCAACCCAGTAGGCATCTCTACTCTCAATTATCCTGAGTCGCAGGATCCTAGGCACTATAGTGAAGCTAGAATGCTTACCTTTATGGAAAAATACTCTGACCAACTGATCGGACTTAAGGTGAGACACAGTAAAGAGATCGTGGGTGACTTGGGCGTTACACCAATCAGAAAGACTATAGAAATAGCTGAGAAGGCTGGCTGCCCTATCGCCTGCCACTCTTCAAATCCACCTGTCCCGACTAAGGAATTTGTTAAAGAATTTCGTCCCGGAGATATTTTCGCTCATGTGTTCCACGGAAAAGGCAGTACCATTATTGGTGAGGATGGGCATGTACTCCCCGAAGTCATTGAGGCCCAAAAAAACGGCATTATCTTTGATGCCGCTAACGGAAACAGCAATTTTGGTTTTAAGACGGCGATTGCTGCACTGAATGACGGCTTTAAGCCAGATATTATAAGCACTGATATCGGTTTAAAAACCGATTATAAGTTGCCTAGAGTGTTTTCGCTCCCCTTCGTCATGTCAAAGTATTTAGTACTTGGCATGAGCATTAAGGATATTATTGAACGTGTTACCACCACTCCTGCCGGTTATCTTGACATGGAAAAAGAAATCGGCAGTCTGACTGTCGGCACTTGTGCAGACGTTGCCATCCACAGAATTATTGACAAAAAGCGAGTGTTTGAGGATGCGCTAAACGACACAAGGGAAGGAAACCAATTGTTTAAGACAGAGATGACCATTCGTGATGGTGTTGTAGTATATAGGCAGATTGATTTTTCGTAAATGTTGTTATTCACTATGCAGTTTTAGACAAATTTTTCTAGGAGGGAAATCTTATGATAAAAAGCTACACTCCCTTAGATCGAATGATGGCAGCTCTTAATTTTGAAAAACCCGATAGGGTACCGGTTTTTCTGAACAATGCTCTTGCAACTTCAAGGGCAATAGGTGTCCACATCAGAGACATAATAACCAATCCGGATAAGTTCAAAGAAGCCCTGGTAACAAGTTACAGGATATACGGGTATGATGGGATTCGAATCTCATGCGATGTTACCGTAGAGGCAGAAGCGATGGGCGGAAAAGCGGCCTACCCGCAAGATGCGGGCGCATCCCTTGTTAAGAACCCGGTTTCTTCTAAGGAAGACTTTTTCAAACTGAAAAAGCCGAATCCTAAAAAGGATGGCAGAATGCCGTTGATGCTAAGGACCACTGAACTGGTTAGAAAAGAAGTCGGGGATGGGGTATATATCGCAAGCTCAGTGATGGGGCCTTTGAATATAGCTTCTCAGATGGTGGGTGTTACCAATTTGATGCTTCTAATCTATGATGATCCTGTTTACTTTGAGCAGCTTCTGGATTTTGCGTCTGAAATCACGGTGGAATATGGCACCGAAATGTTCAAGGCCGGAGCCAACACCATCACAATGGGTGAAGCAATGTGTTCGGTCAGTATGATAGGTCCGCATCATTACAAGAATTTTGTCCAGCCAAGGCATAAACGTGTTATCGATGGGTTTAATTCTAATGGAGTCAAGTACCACACCTATCATATCTGTGGGCAACTCGAACCGATCCTTGAGGCTGTATCGGACACAGGAGTGGCTTCGATTGATGTGGACTCCCCTGTGGATATGATTGCATGCCGAGAAAGACTGGGACGTAAAACCACATTTATTGGTAACATTAGTCCTGCCGAATTGGTGAGATCATCACCGGAAAGAATTACGGAGCTTTGTGCCCATGTACTCTCAGGGAAAGATGGACTAGGACTTGTTTTGGGAGCCGGCTGTAATATGTCCCCCGCTACACCACCGGAAAATATTAAGGCGATGGTAGAGGCGGCTAAGACGTACGGTGTTTATTAAGTTAATACAAAAAATTATCCCCCTGTCGTATGGCAGGGTTTTTTTTATCTATAACCTTCAACATGTTTTAGCTCAACGACGGCTATATTATGGTTGGTACCTTGGCTTTGATTTTCACCAGCCTAAATGATATTATTTTTTATGCAGATGGATGAATAAAGCCTTTCCGTTTGTGGGATAAGTGTCGGATCCAGATGGAATTAACTTATAAAAGGAGTACTATAAATTGGCTAAAGTAATTATCAAAGATTGTACTGATTATCAGCTTGACTTATTAAAAAAACAAATTGAAGCAGGAGTTGAGCTTCTCGGCGGCTGGGATAGATTCGTCTCGGCAGGTATGAAGGTTCTTCTAAAGGTAAATTTAATAGGCCCGAAAACTCCTGATACAGCCTCTATAACCCATCCGGAATTTGTTAGGGTACTGACCCAAATTTTAAAGAAACGAGGTTGTATTGTTTGGATCGGAGATAGTTCTGGGGGAGCTATCGCCGGGATTGCCCCTACTGCCCGTGGCTTCTTAGTTTCCGGTCTGGAGAAGGTTGCTCATGAAGAAGGGGCTGTAATTAAGAACTTTGATCGGGAGGGAGTAATCGAAGTCACACCTTCCAGCGGCTATTTAGATAAAATGTATCTTGCTAAGCCGATGTTTGAGGCGGATTTTGTAATAAATCTTCCCAAGTTAAAGACTCATTCTGCAGGCATATATACAGGCGCTTTTAAAAATCTATTTGGGTGTATCCCCGGACTTAGAAAAGCTGAGTATCACCGCTTAGCACCAAACTCCAAAGAACTTGGATTGATGATTGCAGATATTCACCGAAATGTTAATGTCGGACTGCATATGATGGATGCTGTCACAGCTATGCAAGGGGAGGGACCGACGGCAGGGGAAGTATATCATGCCGGAAAAATTCTTTTCAGCACCGACCCATTGGCACTTGATGTTGTAGGAGCGGCGATGTTAGGAATGAAGATTGAGGAAGTTCCCATTTTAATGAGTGCCAAGGAAAAAGAAATTGGCGAGTCTGCTTTGAATAAGATAGAGATTTCCGGGGATTATGATTCACCGCCTAATCTTCCCGGCTTTAAGCTGCCGAAAAAATTTAGAAGTACTAAGCAAGGCAATCATAAGGTTTTAGTTAGATTAATTGATTTATTGAAAACCAGGCCAAGAGTCAACCACAAATTATGTAAAAACTGTAATATGTGTGTTGAAAGTTGCCCGGTTCAAGCGATAAATAAAAATGGTAAAAAAATTGACTATAGCTCTTGTATAGAGTGCATGTGCTGTCATGAACTTTGTATGTATAAAGCTGTTGAACTAAGAAAAGACAATCCTTTGGCGGATGCTGTTACCCGTCTTTTACACAGATTTTTTCGTAGTCACTACTCGTAAAGAAATATGGGTGGTAGCCCCCCTTGATGTGTACTATAGTCTAAGGCCCTTTTTATCGGTCTTAGACTTTTGTGTATCATGAGCGAGCCTCATTTTAAAAAGTTCTTAAATTTTTTAAAAACCTGTTGACCTTAACGTTACGTAAAGGTTTATAGTTGTTATGTCAGGAGGTGAGAACGTGGAGTATACAATACAGAAATTAGGACAGTTGGCAGGTATTAGCACCAGAACACTTCGGTATTACGATGAGATTGGAATCTTAAAGCCGTCAAGAATCAATTCTTCGGGATATCGTATCTATGGTCAAAATGAAGTTGATCGGTTACAGCAAATTCTTTTTTTTAGAGAACTAGGTGTCAGTTTAGAAAGCATAAAGGAAATAATCTCCGCTTCATCTTTTGACAGAGAAAAGGTGTTAAAAGAACACCGGGAAAAGCTTCTAGAAAAAAGAAAGCAATTGGATTTGTTGATAGAAAATGTGGAGAAAACTATATCCTCAACGGAAGGGAAGATTAAAATGACAGATAAAGAAAAGTTTGAAGGGTTCAAACAAAAAATGATTGATGACAATGAGAAAAAGTATGGGAAAGAAATTAGGGGAAAATATGGTGACGAAGTAGTTGATCAATCAAATCAGAAGCTTAAAAACATGACTCAAGAACAATACGCTGAGATGGAAAGACTGAGTGCCGATGTGATTGAGACTCTGAAGAAAGCATTTGCCACCGGAGATCCGGCAGAGGAGCTGGCTCAAAAAGCCGCTGACCTCCATCGGCAATGGCTATGCTATTCTTGGAATTCTTATTCTAAGGAAGCACATGCCGGTGTTGCTCAAATGTATGTAGATGATGAGAGGTTTACAGCATATTATGACGCAGAGCAACCGGGGATGGCAAAATTTTTAAGGGACGCCATTTTTATTTACACAGGAATGAAAAAATAAGACTTTGTAAAAGCTAGAGAGCGATTGGCAAAAGCCGGTCGCACTTTTAGCATGGAAAAGAGATAAGGGTTTCATAATGGAATGAGCTAGGCTATGGTTGGCGGAAAGGAATTATGCGTGCTTTGTGGAAGTAAATAATAAAAAATGTATTTTATAAGCAGATAAAGGGGCGGATTAAGATGTCGGTTGAAAAAGTACGGGAACACCTAAAAAAGTGGGGGCGAAGTGATGATATTTTAGAGTTTAAAACATCAAGCGCTACAGTGGAATTGGCAGCGAAGGCTTTAGATGTGGAACCGGCCAGAATAGCTAAGACAATTTCATTGAAGAACGGAGATGGTGCATTGTTGATAGTATCCGCCGGGGATACTAAAATAGACAACGGGAAGTTTAAAAAAGAGTTTGGTTTTAAAGCCAAAATGCTGACAGCTAATGAAGCACTAGAATATACAGGACATGCTGTTGGCGGAGTATGTCCCTTTGGATTAAAAAATAATATTCCTGTTTATTTAGATGTGTCTTTAAGAAGATTTGAAACTGTTTTCCCGGCCTGTGGAAGCAGTAATTCTGCGATTAAACTAACATGTGAGGAACTTGATACATTCTCTTTGAATAGTAGGTGGGTTGATGTTTGTAAAGGGTGGGAATGAAAATTTTTGTCGAGTTATACATGTTGATGTCTGAATGCTTAGTGGACGCGGCTTAAAGCCGCTTTTTTATTTGCTTAATTGAGCTAAAAGAAGTTTGTGTAATAAGAAATAGCTGCTTACAATAATCGAAATGTGTCGAAATTGTAATATTTTTGTATAACGATTGTCCTTGTTAACTACGATGTTGGGGGAGGTTTTTGCACCGGTTTGTAGAATAAATAAACTTTGAACTTCTGACTATGAAAATTATTGAATGCACAAGCTTTTCGCTATTTTCAAAAAAATTTACTTGGATAAAATCTATCAATAACTTAAATTTGTTTCAACAACTCATATGTCTTGTGTGACAATTAATGTAGATAGGTTCGACACGATATGTGATAAAATTCACAAGTTTTTCATTATTTTCACAAAATTCCCAATAGATAATTTTTTAACATTTTTTTAACAAGTTTTTCCACATAGAAGGGATTAATTATTACTCAACTTTCGCACCTAGAAATTTGTAATTTATTCAACTCCAGTAGGTGCTGGTATTCGTTAAAGTATAGTACTTGATTTTTTTAAAATAGGCATGAAAAACACCTCGACGTTTGGTATAGTT
>JAQVXR010000155.1 GCA_028709045.1 Desulfitobacteriaceae bacterium
TGTTGGTCCAGTTGCACATCTTGCAGAGGCGTCTTTTCCTTTCTATATTATCATGGTCATTATATCCAGCAATTCCTGGTCAGGCAATTACATCAGCTTTCGGGCTTTTTAACTTAGCGGAAACAGAAAGGGTTCGGTTAAGGAAAATATAATTACATTTAATATTATAAAAAGTAATGGCGCATTAGTACCTAAACAGAATAATCAAATATATTTGACAGATGAACAATTTCGGGTTATTCAAGCTGATATAGAAGAAATTAAAAAGGCCAACGATAGTAGGCTTGAAAATACTCTATCAGTTTCAACATTAAATGCGTTTTATTCAGCATTGTTCACTGCAATTGCAGTAATTGTAGCAATTATCGCGTTGATAAGTTGGCAAGGACTAAACAAGAAGATAGAAGAATCAGAAAACGTAATAAACAAGTATATAACCATTGAACCAGATATAGACTATTTACTTAAAAAGGTTAAATACGCTGAATGGGTTCAACGAAAGTTTACCTCAGAAGATATTGAATATTCCTATGATTTAAATTTTAATGATGAAGATGAAGCAATGTATAACGAAATGGAAAGTCATATAACTAATCTACATGAGGAAGACGCATGGATGGAAATGATTATTGCTCATGAACATATATTCGAAAAAGGTGATATTGAAGAAGCTGAAAAAATATATAAATTTATTGAATCGAGAAATATATTCCCTGACAATTCCAAAGTTGAACCATTGTTATACCACTTATTAGGTCAACTCTATAAGAAAAAATATGATGATCTCGTAGATCAAAACAATAATTTTAAGGCGAAAGAAAATATTTTAATAGAAGCTGAAAAATATTATAAAAAATCACTTGATACAAGAAAAGAAAAGGAAAAACAAAGAACACGTAGTAATCTAGCCGTAATATATATTGAATTGGGGAAACAAGAGTTAAAACAGTTTTATAAAACTGGAAAACAAAAGCACAAAAATAAATCAAAGGATTACCTACATAGAGCTAATTATCAATTGAATGAGGCTGAAAAGCAAGGGCCAGATTATAATGTTTACTGGGATCAGGCCCGCGTAGCATTTTATTTAGATGACGGTAATTCTAAAAAAATGAGTGCTCTTTTAATAAAAGCTACGAATATTATACATTCCCCCGAGGCTAAAGAGGCTTTCGTTGATAAACTATATCAAGAAATAGATGAATTTAAAGAATATAATCAGAAGGGGTTTCCTGGTGATAAAAAGATTATACACGAAATTAAAGTAAAGTTAAGAAGAGCTTAATTGGTTATGTAGGGAGGGAAAACGATGTTCTTTGATGCTCACGTACATATTGGAAAAAAGAAATTTATGGGTAAAATCAAGAACGAAAATAAAGAATTACCGGCTTACAGTACAATCATGGAAAACCCATGGGATAAGTATTGTAAGGTTGCTATAAAAAACAAAATCTATAAGGCTCTAATTTTCCCCTTCCCATTTGAAGAAGTCGATCTTATAAAAGCAAACGATTATATTAAGCAGGCCTATGAGATGAACCAGGAATTATTTATCCCATTTTTTTTGATTAATGAACGGCTTTCTCAGGAGGACCTTGAAAAACAAAATATTTTGGGGATTAAGGAGCATTTTTATATAACACGAAATGCCGATATTAAAGCCTTTTTTCATATCTATGAGTATTTGCAGGATAAGAATAAAATTTTATATTTACATCCTCACATGAATGAGCGAGTTGACCGGATTCGTATCATACATAAGAATTTTCCCAGACTTAGAATTATCCTGGCTCATTCCGGTAGAAAATGGCCGTTTACTGGTGATGATGTTCTCGAGCTAATTATTCCTGAATTAAAATCATTTGAAGATGTTTATTTCGATACGTCCACAATATTGGATAATAAAGTTGTTAGTAAAATGGTAAAAGAAATTGGCAGTCATAGAATCCTATTTGGATCCGATTATCCGTTTTCGAAACCAGGTGAAGATATATATCAAACAGAGCTTGAAGTTATAGATAGGCTCGACATAGGAGATGGAGACAAGGAGAATATTCTGCAAAATAACTTTAAGAGGTTATTCCTAAAGGATATTTGGATCAGAAGGGTAGCTAAAGAAGATAGAACGAAATTGCTTGATATATTTGATTCATTACCTCCAAAGGAAAGAAAGTTCCTGGCTTTAAATCAAAAAATGGACATTATTAAATCAACTATCCGCGATGAGCGACATATTTATGTTGCCGAAGATTCACAAGATATAGCTGGTTATCTTCGGGAAAGCGGTAGAAGCAATAATGGGGCTATTATTGAGGAACTATTGGTAAAAGAAAAATACAGGGGTAAGGGTATTGCAGAACTGCTAGTTAGAACAGTATCTAAAAAATTTAGCTACGTAGAAGCGAAAACTTTATCTGATAATACAGCAGTGAATAATCTTAATGTTAAATTAGGTTTTGATATTATTAAACAATCCAAGAACGGGAAGATACTTAATTGGAGAAAGTTAATATGAAAGAACAAGTTGATACTGTTACCATACAGGGGAGGGCCTCCGGGGTTAGAAACCATGGCGGAATAGTATTTGTTGATGTACTATCTGACAGGGAGAAAATAAAGGTAGTTTGTAAGAAAGATAATACTAATGTAGATGATTTTAATAAGGTGAAAAGGATTAAAAAAGATGACTACTGTTGTTTGAAAGCGGAATATATAGAAAACGAGCTGCAAATTATTAGAGTATGCCAACATTTACCTAAAATTCACGATTCCTTATGGTCGGAACAACAAATAGGGACTTTAAAAGCCTATGCATATCTAATTAATCTTTTACGGGGATATTCCGCTCAAAATAGATACCTTGAAGTACGGTTACCATGTATTCATTATGGATATAACAAAGGTGAAATTTTTCCGTTGGAATTTTTCCGATATCCTGCTCGCCTAACCTCAAGTAATGCGCTTTTTCTTAATGCATATGCTGTACAGCTCTCAAAAGTATTCAGTTTGCAAAAATGTTTTAGAGCGGAACCCTCTCATACCAACCGGCATTTGGCAGAATTTGATCTTTTTGAAGCAGCCATAATAAATTGTAATTTAAAAGGTTGTATGGCTGAGATTGAACAGTTAATAAAATTTGTTGTTTATGAGTTTTCCAAAAGTGATTTTTCTCATATGATGCGAGTTAATGCTAACCTAATATTAGACTCCAGTTTTCCGGTATTCGAATACAAACAGATTGACTATAGTTATAAGCTGGAAAACAAAGGCCTCGGCAAATATGATAGGGAAATTGCTACTAATCTACCTGCTTTTGTTATCAATTTTCCAACCCAAATTGCCTCCTGGATAGCTAAACCTATAGATAATAAGTATTCATCGTCTTTTAATCTATTAATGCCCGAGATAGGAGAAATAGCCGAGGGAAATGAAAAACAGACTGACATGAAACTTCTTTCAAGGAAGTTTAAAATCGCAAAAATGGAAACCCAACTTGGATGGTATACCCGTATGATGCCTTATTCCGATTTTTCTTTAGCTGGGTTTGGGATAGGGGTGGAACGATTATTAATGTGGATTTTAGGGCTGAAAAACATAAGACAGATTAATCCTATTTATCGCGATACTGGGTTTTCGGAAATTTCAGCTGAACTGAATGGGGAATAGGGATGAAAGAGCTAAAACATGTATTGAAAACAATTGCCTCACTTAAAAACATGATTATTGAGATGAATGAAAAGGAAATTGAATTGAAGAGGATTACAAAAACCTCCGCATTACTGTTAATGAGTGGCGTTTCAAGGAATTCTATTCCTCAAAACATTATTTCCCGCTGTCTTTCGCAACAGAATCAGGATGGAGGCTGGGTTAGCATTGTAGATACAATGTGGAACATATTTTTTTTACGGCAGCTTGATGAAAAAACTTTCAATAGCAATATAGACCGGGGGTTAGATTTTATTAGTACGCAACGAAATTCAGACGGATTATGGGGAAGATCAAAGCGGGATATCAGCAGAATACCAGTTACCGGTATCCTGTTGTATTTGTTACCGGAACTTGCAGACAAAAACAGCCTATGGTTATTGGAAAATCTATGGCAGTCCGAAAAAAATTCCTTAACATATAAGGCAGCCTATATATTAATGGCGTTTAGAAGCAACAATTATGTCTCTGAGGACAAACGATTAATATATGATACTGTTGAATGGTTAACCAAGAATCAACGAGAGGATGGAGGCTATTCCCCTTGGAAAGAACACCCGGTTGATTCGGATGTTTATTGTACCAGTCTGGCTACTATAGGTCTTTTGCAGTATTCCAAGTTAGTCGAACCACAAGTGTTTGAAAACGCTTTCAATTGGTTGCTGAATAACCAGCTAAATAATGGGATATGGAAATTCCATGAAATAGAAGATGGGGCTTCCTGGGGATTGTTTGCCCTGTTGGAGATTTTAAAAAGTGGTGTCATAAAAAATGGCTAATATCTTGTTAGTATATCCTTCACCCGAAGTACAGAAACAATGGAGATTTGGTTTTTCATTAAACTTACTGTACTTGTCGTCTATTTTAAAACAGGCAGGGCACAAAGTAATTTTTAAAGATTATTCCGTTGAAAATTTGAATTTAGAAGCCCTCACTGAACTGTTAAGCCAAATTGAGGTTGCTATCATTGAATTTGATAGCTTCCCGTTAAAAAGAGCGTTAAATATTCATAATGGTGAGTTTCTGGCAAACTTTATTAAGCACACGAATAAGGGGATAAAGACTATTGCATTTGGCTATGACTGTATCTTACAGCCAAGAATAATTCCAAATATTGATTATGTTTTGGCACAGGAGCCTGAGAAAGCAATTGCTTATGTTATAAAGTGTTTGTTAGCCAAAATGGAGATTAATCGCCAAGATTTAGGTACCATGAAAATTGAAGATTTAGATGATTTACCGTTTCCCGATAGAACAATACTATCTAGTTATGCCGAACATGGAGGAAGTATTTACAGAAAATCTACATTGGCAAAATCAACCTTAGTACAAACAAGCAGGGGTTGTATGAATACATGCCGCTTTTGTCAGAGAAAAGGTTGGACTAATAAATATAACGAGCATTCGATAGACTATGTTATTAGCGAATTCCATGATATTACGGCAAGTGGCTATAAAAATGTATGGATATGTGATGATAATTTTACGTTTAATCTTAATAGAGCTAAGAAAATATTAAAAAGATTGATCAACGATAGATTAACGGAAGGAATGCATATAGCCTTAAGTAGCTGGATCAGGATAGATCGTGAATTTTTAGAACTTGCCAAGCAAGCAAATGTATCAGTAATAAGTGTTGGGATTGAATCAACAAATCAGGAAATTCTGAAGTTTTATAACAAGCAAATAAATCTTGACGAAACGGAAAAGCTGATACGTTTTGCTGATCAACTAGGGGTATATATTGTCGGCAACTTCATTATTGGGGCACCTATGGAAACTGAAAATACTATTAATGATACTTTTGAATATATAATGAGAATTCCTTTTGATCAGGTGAATGTGAAAATTTTGGACTATATGCTTGGTTCAAAGTTATATAGCGAACTTCCTGATGACAAGAAGAACAGTGAAAGACATATTTTTGCCTGTAAAGAAACTGCTTTAAATGATTTCCCCATGGAATATCTTAAAAATCGAATACACACTTTTATGAAGGAGTTCACAGCTAGTAGAAGAAATCATTTCATAAATAAAGCGAGTAGATTTGGTTTACCCTATAAACTGCTTAACGGTGGGGTTAGGCCCCACCGTTAAGTTAAAGTACCTATCAGCATTGTTAACTTACAAAAGTGGGGGGAAGGGATAAGTGAAAGTTTTTCGTAATCCGGTACATAACTTGATTAGTATTGATAAAGTTAAAGAAAAACTGATTTTGGATCTAATTAACTCGCGGGAGGTTCAAAGGCTAAGAAGAATTAG
>JAQVXR010000156.1 GCA_028709045.1 Desulfitobacteriaceae bacterium
AACCTGAAAGTTTCATCAGAGACCAGATTAGTACCTGACTTGCTCCTTCGGTGGGATTAATATCCACTCTCTCGCTACCCTTCATCCTAGACTTGTAATTCAATTTGTATTTTGCCTAAAAAAAGCTCCTTTTATCCACCTCCTCATTAAAACTTCAATTCTAATGGAGAAATTAAAAAAGCACGGGAATTTATTATTCCCGTGCTCTGTCTATTAACCTGAGAGATTCACCTTAAAAGGTTTGCTCCTTCGGTGTCTTACGACTTTCCAGAGTTTGTCCGGATATAGTCCTACAACCTGAGAGTTTCATTATTCACCCGGGCAGGTAAATAACTTGCTCCTTCGGTATGGCTTTAGCTCCATTCTCCCATATCCATCATTCAAAGATTATTAAATTATGAGTAAATTACACTTTCTAGGCTTAATATACTTTCTTCGAATAAACCCTGTCAACCACCAAAATTCGCCTTTTACACTAAATCTTTGATTTTTTCGTCTGATAACCTCCATTTGTTTTATATGGAGATTATTACCGTTTACACGCATTAACATTCAGACTCACTCCTTATGTGTACGCTTTAATGTACACGGTTTTCGTTGTCAAGCTACTTCGGCTATATCAGCCAAATTTTTAATTTGGGGAAGTTTTTTTGGTCTACCTTAATGTATGGAAAGGACAAATCTAATTGATTTATTAAGATAAACTCATGTCATCAATTACCTTTAGTCTTTTCAACCATTTTTCAATAGAGCCATCTCTGAAAAACCCGAGAAGCGCACCATCACAGAACCGTTCAGCACGTATTGCTCCCATTACCAATGCAAGTATACAATTTTCGTCAAGGTTATCAACATCAGCACAGCGCATTTCTTCATCGCCCCATTTGAGACCATTACCTTCAAGTATGGAGCCGTAGTTTGTAAGTTGATACTCGGGATGACTTTCAGAAAACTGATAAAACTCATTTACAAACGAATCTACAAGTTCGTTGTAATTTACGAAAGGCATTTGAATAGGGTGTTCCATTGTACCGTTATTTTCTCTATCAATGACCCACTCGCCAAAAGATTCAGCTTGTGATATTTTGCCAATGTACTTTGTAAGAACTCTGAATTTTCCTGACGTGCTTTCGCTTCCTGATGCCCCATCTACGGTATCAAGGGCATTTTTCAGTTTATCGAAATGGTAAATTAGCCACTCAAAATGCTGATCATACAATTCCGGATTATGTATATCGGCTTCAACAGAATACAGAATCCTCTTTGCTATGCTCTTATCTCTGCTGGTATACCACTCAAGTGGAAACCCAAAGGCACTTTCAATTTGATCTTTTTTCGTTTCGAGTCTCGAAAAGGCCTCCGGGCGATAAACGTAAATCCCAAGGCGTAGGATTTTCTTTCTGACAAGCTGAAAAAACAAATGGTAGTCGTGGTTGCCGACTGTAACATCGTACCAATCATCGTATGAGGGCTTACGGGTAGCAATATCCTCCCCCCGACCATTATCACGGCAGTACTGAACAAAATTCTTCCAGAAATCCATCCTTAAAAGATGCCTTTCAGAAATTCCCCTTGAATTTGACCCTGAAGAGGCTGGGACTTCGTCAATTTCTGGTTTCGGCAATTCAGAAACATCCGGACGTCCATCATTAACAAATGGTATGTGCAGTAACTCAATCATCTGAGCTTCATCAGCAAACTTTATATTCCACCTGGTTTCAATGAATTTCAGCATCTTTATACCACGAGCAAGAATACGAGGGGCATCCCAGTCAACTTCGCGTGACACCTCGATTTCGGAGTGGGAACCATCCTCATATCCACGGCGGCCATTTGTCTTTGTGGATTTCTTCTCAGCAAAGCTATCATTCTGCAAAGCCGAATTGACACTCTGTGACAAAGGCAGCAAATTGCCAAGTGTTCCCGAAAGTATTTTTATTTCATTTTCCGTGTACTGACGGAATTGATTCCTCCAATACCACTTTGTTGGCGTCTGTGGAAGAATATGTTCAATAGACACTTTATCTTTTTCTACATTGGTAAACAGTGTCCATACAGGTTTTTCGATCCCTGTTTCCAAAGCTTTCTCGTATTCATACTCAAAAAGCAAATAACGCAGATCGCGCCATCCATAAAATCCATCACCATTCAAAAAACGTTTATCCATTCGGGTCATAAAATTCTTAATTGCAAAATCCATATCACTATTAGCTGTGTCGATCAGATCTTGTGTAACCTCACTGATGGCAAATTCCCCCATATAAATCTCACGAGTTTTGCGGTTATAGTCACTACTCTTATAGCTAGATTGGAACGCCGCCATCCTGAATGACAAAAATATAAAACGTTCAATGGCCCGGAACAACTCAATGCGATCTTCAGTTGTGGTATGAGCATTTGGAATAAGTGAAGCGGTGACAAGCGGCCTGAAGTAACCAATTCCAATGCGATTAAGACGGTCAAGCCATGCCTTTTCCTCCCGCGTTAAATCGCTGAGTTCAGGAAAGTATGTGTAAAACCAGTATTTTGCCACATCTTTCAGGCTGTTAACATAGGCTGCTATTTCGAACGGCTCCAGCTTGCTGATAGTAGTTATTGGCTCTGTTTCTGCAGGTTGGGGAACATCATCGTCCTCTAATTCCAACTCAACGGTTTCTTGGACTTCTTCCTCTATCGCAACTATCTGCTTGTCAAAAACATTCTTTGCTGAGAATTTATTCAGTAAGAATTTTATGTAGTCATCGCCTTTTTTACGAGAATATTGAAAATATATAATCCAATGAGCCCTCAGAAACTCGTCATCAGACAGGGGAAAATGCTGATTGCGGCCCAGTTGATAATATACCTCTTTCCATGCATCATTTATTTGTTTCCGCAATTCCGCTTTATCCATCGCATCCAATTTATCGGTATTATACAGTGTGGTCAAATAAATCAAGCGATTCTTGAGCAGTTCAAGGTTGCTAAGTTTCTTGCCGCGGTTGTTCATTGTTTCAAAAGCAACGAACACATCATAATCATCCTCAATTTCATGAATATTGAACATAAGCTGTAATGTAAGTTTATGGAACACCGCTTCAATACCTTCAATACCATTGGTAGCATAAAGCTCTGCCAGGCAATCCGCAAAGAACTCTTTGGCATATTTTAAGTTTTGCGTGTAATAAGTCTCTTTAACAGTACCGCTGTATGGCTCTCCATACACCTTATAAGTAAGGTAGTCAGCGCTTGGATTATCCGTTTCATATCCAAATAAATAGGTTGTAATAAGAGTATTCGGAGGGCGTTTTTGCGATATGTATTTAGAACGGATAGCTTTTAAAGTTTGGTAACAAAGGACAATCTCTTCATCACTCTTGTCAGCATTAGATTCTAATCCCTTGACGAAAGAGATTATCTCGTTCAAAAGGATAGAAAAGGTAGTGAGGCGCTGCTGACCATCAACAACATGGTAAGCTTTGTAGCCTGAATCAAGTAACCACTTATCATTATCCCAGCCTTTTGATTCAGACTTAGGAACTGCTTTTAAAGATAATAACCCGGTATAGTGATACCGATCTTCCTGCAGATTCATAATATCATCCCAAAAATCTACAAGCTGACCCTGCTTCCAAGCATATCCTCTCTGATAATCCGGGATACGGAATAGTTTATTTTGATACAAATCCGAAAGTGATTGTAAATCGCTCATAGCCTATCTCCTATTTCTTATTACATATTACCTCTAATATTAGGGATGAATTGTATATTTCCTCCAACTCTTGTTTTGCCCGATTCAATAATTGTATGTTCCAACCGTTCAACTTCGCTTCTTGTCAGTTCAAGCTTGCTGTTGAATTTATTTTTAGAATCATCAAGGTAACAAATGAATTTTGTTTTTGTTATCTTGATCTTGCAAAATAGTTATTAAATCACATGCCGATAACATCGGAAATTCATCGCTTTCGATATGTGCTTCATTTTCTACAATATACTGAACACTGGTAAATCCACGGCGGGGCTTATCTTCAGTGCCGGGCGGACACTTGGGGACGTACCTTAATTGTCACCATTTATATGTTTGATCATGGGGTTATGGTACAATATGGGGTTTTCCCGATAAAATGGTTCTGAATACGCTTTAGTGTAAACGGAATAATCATCCCAAACTTTATTAATACTTTAATTGTAGCATAACCAGGGCAACGCTGAGGAGCGACCCCACGCTTGCTATGGCTTATACGGTAAAACGGCGGGCTTATTAGTTCGCCGCTTTTCTTTTTACCGGTAAGCCCAAAGCGTATAAACCTCGGGGATTTGGGGGTGGAGCCCCATATGCACTAACTTAAATCCTTGAAAGTTGCAGTCGATTTCCACGTTTTCTTTTTTCAACATTCAACTTAATTAAAGTCTCTTCCAATTCCGCAAAAAACACTCTGTCAACGCAGAAACCTGTTATTAACCATAGATTAAGAAACTTCATTTCCCGCCATATGCTTCTATCCGAAACTCTTTTGAGGGGAAAAAGACGTTTTTGAGAGCACTATTTCAATTAACAACGCTATCATCAGTTTGCCATTAAGCCAAGTAATCACGCTATCCGGCCTGCGCTTGGGCAACTCGCCAAAGTCCAGTATTGATTTTAGCCGCTTGAAATATATTTCTACTTGCCATTGCAAACGATAGGCTTCTAAAACTTCATCAGCCGTAATTCTGCCATTAAGATTAGTTACTACCACTATGTATTCATTGAAAACTTTAGCTTCGTCTACACTGTTTCTTGCTTTCCTTGCGTTTCAGTTTTTTTTGCGTTCGAATAATTGCTTTGGATCTTTCTTTTTTGCGCAGATTCTTATCGGTACTTTATCACCATTCAGATTCGTGGCAAAAACTCGCACATCTGCATAATCTTCGCTTCCAGTGCTTTTAATAGTTTTTAGAAAATCAACCGGCTCGCCCTGTTCGCTCCTTACTGTAAAGCTATTCTTACGCGTTCGAAGGATAAATTCTGCACCGTTTTTTTCACAATGCTCAATGCCGCGTATAGTAGAATACGCCCTGTCACCAATCACCAGATATCCGGGCTTAAGATTAAAATTTATAAGACTTTCGCCGACTTTCACATCAGTGATCAAATAATCCACACTTCCCATTTTAAAAATATCCAGGGCATAATGTAACCTGTATGTCCTGCCAGAACGCCCTTTTTCAGTAACATCAGAAGCATCTGTAACCGCTAAACTAAAATGGACAGAAAACAACAAATAAGAATGAACAGTATTTACCACAATACTCCAAATTAGCTATGATAGAGCTGGAAATAAAACAGCTTTCATCATAGCAGAGGAGGAAGAAAGTCCACTATCCTTCCTAAATTGTATTTTCATAATTATATAGGCAATGGTAGAATGAATTAGGATAATTATGTTATTAATGCCGTTTGCAACCATTATAGTACCTTGCTATCCATACGGTCATTAGCAATACCAGGTTACATCATCCCGAAGGAGGGACACATAATTATGGCTAATAATCCGGAGTTCGGTGATGATTCACTCTGGTTTTTGGCAAGTGCTAACCGCAAGGTTACCTCCGGGGTTCACCAAAAACAGATTGTGCTGGCATTAAAGAAGGATCTAGTCCCCCTATTAAAAGAATCTTATTAGGATTATCAAAGAACAATTTCTACTAAATATGATTAAAACGAGAGGAGGCTCCATTGCTTAAATTTAAAATATTTGTGTCTTGACAATGGGATCCATCTTAGTCGGCTCATATTGTGATTTTTATTCTTCTTTTGAAGAAGCCGAAAATCACTTGCCATTCAAAGTAAAAATACCTAATTCTCCTATGATAAGTGGTATCCCAAGATTGGCGTAAAAATTTTCCAGTTACCGAAACAACAAGGATTACAGACCAGTTGTAAAGTCGGTTTGGGACTACAACCAGTTTTCAACCTTTCTCAGAGTTTGTTTAACTTGCTTTTTA
>JAQVXR010000157.1 GCA_028709045.1 Desulfitobacteriaceae bacterium
TACCCAAATTGAAGAGAAACTGGAAAAGGCAGGGAACCCCCAAAATATTAAGGCCAATGATTTTCTCGCCTTTCAGGTTATCCTGGGGGTCACGGCGCTGTTTTTGGGTATTTGGTTTTTAGGCTCTGGAAATCTTACCGTGAACAGCGTGCTTTTAGCCCTGGTACTGGCGGTGCTGGCTGTTTATTTGCCTTGGTTTGTCCTGGGCACAATGGCAACAAACCGCAAGACGGAGATCCGGCGCAACCTGCCGGATATTATGGATCTCCTGGTGGTCAGTGTGGAGGCGGGGATGGGCTTTGATATGGCCTTGATGAAAGTAGTGGAACGTTATCAGGGCACGATAGCGAAAGAGTTTCAGCGGGCCCTCCGGGAAATACAGCTAGGTAAATCGAGGAAAGATGCCTTAAAGGATATGGAAAAACGGGTCGGCTTGATGGAGCTTTCTTCTTTGGTCAATGCGGTGGTTCAGTCCGACCAATTGGGAGTGGGCATTTCCGAGGTGCTGAGGCTGCAGGCGGATTTGATTCGGGAGAAGCGTCAGCAGTGGATTGAGGAGCAGGCGATGAAGGCTCCCGTCAAGATGCTCTTTCCTTTGGTGTTTTTTATTTTCCCCTGCATCTTTATTATTCTGCTCGGGCCGGCGCTGATCAGTATGATGAAAACATTTAGTAACATGTAACTTGAATATGATTTTTATGAGATCAATATAAAATCTTTGATAAAATTATTTATAACCGAGACCTTATAACCAAGGCTGAGGAAGATTGCACTGGTAGGGATGACAGTGGTTACTAATGTAGATACTGGAAAGATTTTAATTAAAAAAATGAAGAGGGCGGATACTTTTTGGCGCAGGTTTTTGGGGCTGTTGCCGGAAAAATCTTTGCCGGCGGATGAGGGACTTCTTTTAACTCCCTGCCGGAGTGTCCATACCTTCTTTATGCGTTTTGAGATCGATGTCATTTATTTGGATAATATGGGCCGCGTGCTCGCTGCTTTTTCCCACGTGAAGCCTTGGCGGATACTTCCTTTTGTGAAAGGGGTGGAAGAGGTTTTAGAGACAGCTTCCGGCACCGTAAACCGTACGGAAACTAAACCAGGTAACTATCTGAATTGGGTTGACGAAACCCGTTCCACTTGTCATCCTCCTGGTGGTCACGGGATATAAGGCTTGCGGTCAGGGCACGGCAAAGAGAAGATATTTTAGAAGATAATCTGCAGGATCCGGGTTAGGAATAATACCCCGGGTTTTTTGATGTTAATTGAGATGTTTTCAAAAAGTTTAAGATATGATAGGATAAAGTTATAATTTGGTGCTGGGGGTAAGAATATGAAAAAATTTTGTGCCGCAATACTGGTGATTTTGGGAGTTTTGTTATCGACCTGTGGGGTGTTTGCTGCCACGGAAAAGGAAGTACTAAGGCTGGACGAGGAAAAGATTATCAACAATCAAGATGGTAAAAAGGTATCCTTTAGAATGATGGATTCCCGAGATACCAAGGAAGTATTTATTAATGATGAGGCAGTTAATTATTTGATTAAAAACAGCATGGAGTTGACCATTTATACCCCTAAGGTGACCATGACTGTCTCGCCCCAGGCTTTTCAGGTATCGGAGTGGGATGCTGCTCTTAAAACCGGAGAACCGGTGTCGGCAAAGTTGATATTGGCTAAAGGAAATCTGGGGAAGGTTGCCGAAAAATTTGATGACTGGTATTATAATCAGCTGGGATTGTACCGGCTGAGTAATGTGGCATACGACCTCTCGGCCCAGATTTTGGTCGCCGGGGTAAAGAAATATGAACTGGAGGAATTAGCAGAACCTCTCACTTTAGAGGTGAATTATCCTGCAAGCAGTGTGGTTGGTTTAGTCCAGGAGGATCACCTTGGTGGTTACTTTTTAAATGAAGATTCAGGGAAATGGCTTTATGCCGGCGGTGAAGTAAATTCAAAGGACAATATTATTACGCTATCAGTTTCCCAAACAGGGCTTTTTACCTTCTGTTCAGACAATAAGCAGGAAAGCGGCAAAGGTCAAATCAGCGATATTGCCGGGCACTGGGCCGAAAGCGATATTCTCTTTATGGAGAGCAGAAATATTGTTCGGGAGTTGGAAGAAAACAAGTTTTACCCTAACAGGGAGATCACCCGGGCGGAGTTTGTTGCCTTTTTGGTGCGCACTCTAAAGCTGCCGGTGGGTAGCCAAGGATCCAATGTCTTCCAGGATGTACTGCCGGGTTCCCCTTATTATCAGGAGATCATGGCCGGAGCAGATGCCGGGCTGGTGTCCGGAGTAGGAAATGCTAAATTTGCCCCGGAAAGAAAAATTACCAGGGAGGAGATTGCTGCTTTCTTTGTCCGCGCTCTTAAACACTCCGGCCAGACTGTGCAGGCAGAAAGTGGAGTACTCAGCAGGTTTGACGATCAAAGCGGGATTTCCTCTTGGGCAAAAGACAGTGTGGCGATGGCGGTGCATGCTGGATTGATCAACGGTCGGGAGGCGAATCTTTTTGTACCCAAAGCGGCAACCACCAGAGCGGAAGCGGTTGTCATGCTGCACCGACTAATAGAAAAAGGTAAAGTTTTTTAAATTGAAGTCGATAAATAGAATAGCGATTGTCTAAATCTACCTAGTGGGAAGGAAATCGCGGGGTAAGATAGAATTAAAATATAAATGTTAAGATAACCCATTAAGGGAGTGAGCCGTTTTATGGTGAACTGCCATTAATGATGGTTAGAAACAAGGGGAGGTTTGATTGTGCAAAAAAGAAATGTCACTTTGTGGTTAGTGCTATGTTTGTGCATTGCTCTTTTGGTTCCTGCGCAGGCACTGGCACAAGAGGGAGACCAGGTAGGATTTACGGATACGAGCGGCCACTGGGCTGCCGAGGCAATTAGCGAGTGGGCGGAGAAAGGTCTTGTCGGTGGTTACTCCGACGGTAGTTTTCAACCTGATGCCGGCATCACCAGAGCGGAATTTATGGCTATCGTTAATCGGGCCATGGGATTTAAGGAAACTGTCTCGGTTGATTTTTCCGATGTAGAGTCTTCCGACTGGTATTTTGCCGAGATTGGTAAGGCAGTTAAGGCCGGTTATATTACCGGATACCAGGATGGGACGATGCAGCCGAAAAACCAGATAACCCGCCAAGAGGTGGCAACAATTATCAGCCGGTTAATCAAGCTTGACGGCGATTTAGAGGCTATCCAAAGTTTTGCCGATCGGCAAAATATTGGGGCATGGTGTGAAGAGATGGTGGGAGCTGTTGTCACCGGCGGGTATATGGGAGGTTACCCTGATGGCACTTTCCAGCCGAAAAAACCAATTACCCGGGCGGAAACGGTAACTGTTCTCCAGCGTGTGACAGGGGAATTGTACAATACACCCGGTACATATGGTCCTGCAGAAGGGACCCAGACTATCGAAGGCAATGTAACCATCAGTGTCGATGGTATTACCCTTCAGAATACAGAAATCAACGGTGTCCTCCATTTGACTGCCGGGATTGGTGACGGAGATGTATTATTAAAAAATGTCATAGTTAACGGGACGACTGTAGTGAGCGGCGGCGGGGAAAACAGTATTGTTCTCGATGAAACGGTTCTTGATCAAGTAATTGTTGATAGGACCAACGGTAAGGTAAGAATCTTTGCTAAAAATGGCAGCAGCATCAAAATTGTCGTGATGCAAAGCGCAGGGATACTGGAATCTGAAACTGAAACCACAGTTAATGCATTTGGCGAGGTCGTCGTGGCGATAGCTTCATCTGATATCCCGGTAGAATTGGCGGGGGATTGTGACAGTATTCGTCTAGAGTCGGCGGAAACTATCGTGAATGTTGCCGCCGGAACTAAGGTAGGGAGTTTGGAAATAGCGGAGACGGCAGTCGATTCTCAGATAAATTTGGCGCAGGGATCGACGGTAACCAACTTGGACGTTAATGCTGCAGCTAATATTAACGGGTCCGGAACGATCATTACCGCCAATGTCAACACCGATGGGGCTGTGATTGAGCCAAAACCGGAGAAGGTTGTAGTTGCCCCGGAAACCAGCGTTATTATTGACGGAAAAGAAGTTAGTGAAGATGCCGAAGAAGAGCCTTCCGGTGGTGGCGGAGGCGGCGGCGGTGGTGACACCACTAAGCCGACGATCGAAAGTGCCTCATTGACTACTACGGCAGGTTCCGTTGCCGCCGTTATTACTGACGGAAAAGACGGTGTGGTTGATTTCACAAGTCTAACCGGCGATGAAAGAGTGCTGAGCGGGACGATCAATGTATCGGAAGCGGCAACCTTGACGTTGACATCTCAGTCCCTACTGGTTGAGCTTCTGGAGCGCGAACTGGATCATGAAAAGAAGCTTTCTAAAGGGGAAAATAATCTGAATGTATTTGATTATCTTGGCGGTGCCGACGGTTCAGACCAAGGTGACGAAGGAGTTACCTTAGGACTGTTAAGTTTTTTGTTAGCAGACTCTGACGGAAATATTACATTAACCGGCACTTTAAAAGATGGAAGCGGCAACTCCAACACCGTTACATTGACTATTCTTTTACCATAATTGAAGGATACCATCCCTGGGATGTGACTTACATCCCAGGGTTATTTTTAAGGAATGCCATCTATTATAAAGGTGAGATTTATGCAGCGAAAGATTTGTCTAATTATCATCGGATATATAATACTACTTTGCATTATCGGTCTCTGGTTTGCCTTTCAAAAGGGCAATGAACAACTTCATGCTTTGGAAGCAGCCGTTATCGAAGAAATTTTCCCTGAAGAGGGACAGGTTAGTCAGGGCGCTGAGGAATCGGATAAAGATGATACCGGCAGTGAGGGGAAAAACCCCGGCAGTAACTTAGACGGGGAGACTTCAGATTACTGGGAAGAATACCGGGCTTATGAAAAGAGCCGGAATTCATTACCTGAAATAAAAACCCAGGATAGACTGCGTGTTCTCCATGTTATCAAGAAAAATTTGAGCAGTGAGGATATGCGCTTGATTTTAACCTTGGTCAAGGATGGGATTACGCCTGAAGAACAAAAAGAGATTAAGGACCTGCTGCGGAGCAAGCTGAATGAGGAGGAACGTAGCGAGCTAAAAACAATCGTCTTAAAATATTTATAAGTTATGTGAAAGTTATAAAAGCCTGTTAGTAAAGCAGGCTTTTATTAATTATAAGTATCAAAATATTAGGAAGTAAAAAATGATATTGTTAGGTAAATATTGAGAAAAAACTAGGATTAGGATATAATTACTACATGTTGTTGTTTTAATAACAATAAATAGTCTAAATAGTGGTAAGGACGGTTTAAAATGGAAGAAAAGCCAGTAATCGTGGAACAGGTAGAAGAAATAGATTTGCGTGAGTACATAGATATCATTTTAAAATGGAAATGGATGATCATTCTTTTTACCATTGGATGTATCGTAACCAGCTTTATTTTAAGTGTGTTTATTTTGACCCCTATCTATGAAACAAAAGCCGTCTTAATGGTGACTCAGCCTACAAGCCAGCGGGTCTATCGGGAAGATGGGTCTTTAGAATCTACGGTAGACAGCATGTCCCGCCTGCCGGAACTAACATTAAACATGTTTTCCAGTCAGTTTGAGAATGCGGAGATCCTTTCTAACGTGATCGAAAAACTAGATTTGGAGGAGAAGGGTTATACCGTTCAATCCTTAGATCAACAGGTCACCGTTACCCCCAACGGGGATAACAATCTTATAAATATAACCGTCAAAAACAGAGATCCCCTTCTTGCCAAGTCCATTGCCAATACGCTGGTAGAAGAGTTTTATGCCTTTATTTCCATTAGCAACCAACAGCAATTAAAGGACTCTGTCAATTTGCTCACGATTAAATTACAAGAGACGGAGGAAGAGCTGAAAAAAGCGGCGGAGACATATCAGGC
>JAQVXR010000020.1 GCA_028709045.1 Desulfitobacteriaceae bacterium
AAAGTTAATATAGAAGGTCTGGCAAATTTCACTGGCAATGTCTGCATTATCATGGGGGCGATGATGCTTCTTGCCACCGTGATGATCATGATTGGGCAGGAAGTGTTAGGAGGGATTATTTTTGGCGTTTTTTTTCCTCTATCAATTTACATAATTGTTAAATCCCAAAAATATGACGGCAATACAAAAAATCCGGACGGAACGATGACGAGAAAATCTAAACTGATTGTCGGAGGAATCAGCGCCTTTCTCTTATTAACAACCATTGGCATCGGAGTTTTACTCTACAATAGTAATAAACCGCCTGTATATGTTATTGAAAATGACTATTTTGAAATACAAGGGCTTTATGGTGAGAAAATACCGTTTGAAGAGATCAGTGAAATATCATTAGAGGACAGCTTGCCGAAGGTTATCTCGAAAAATAACGGTTCTTCGCTCGGCAGTAAGAAAAAGGGGCATTTTAGTTTAGAGTCCTTGGGAAAGGCCAAGCTGTTTCTCGATACTTCAAAGCCCCCTTTTATTTACCTTGAGAGAAACAATAAGCTAGTTATTTTGAATTGTGATGAGAGTGAAGAAACCGAAAAATTATTCCATGATCTGCAGGCAATAGTAAAATAAATTTCGTCAAGAGCCTGCTATTTTTCTATATTTGAGTTTAACTTTTTCTCAATATTATCGATTCTTTGTGATAATTTCCTAAGATAGCGCATCAAGGCTATTATTCCATAAATAATTCCCCCTGGTATAGCAATCAGACTAAAAAGCTTAAGTATTGCCAAAATGAAATAGAAATCATTCATATTAAAGTTCATGCTTCACCTCCTGTTCATGGGGTGAATCAATATATGCTCCTTGACATTTTAATTAAACTGATAAAGATTCAACCCGATTTCCGAACTAAATTCTCTTTCTACAACTCCGTCGATAACGCCTATGACAAACTCACCGGTGGCACTGATGGTAGCGGCATTTAAATGCCCCCCATAAGTATTATTATCTTTATCAGATACGCAAATGTGCAAGTGAAGGTACGTGTCTCCTTTCATAGTCGAGATATTACCTGACAGTGAAGAAATCTCCATATCTCCTGTTAACTCCCGGGCATGATACTCTTTCTTCGCAGTTTCAAACAAGCCGATTGTCGCCCGGTTAACAGCACCGATACCACTGATCCATCCCAAAGTAATTTTTTGCTCTTGGCAAAATTTCTTCAGCGTGTCAACTACTTCCTCATTCTTATCCAACCTGACGACATATTTATCATTGAATTGTTTGAACTTCATCGACGATTCTCCTTTAGCTTTTTATTAGTATATCATTTAGAATTTGGTTCCCTGAAATTATTATAGCATACTCATCTTTAAATTCCCCAAATATGTTGAAGGTACATTCTATTTCTTAATCCCTTGACCTTTCTCTTATTATCTTTAACTCATTTTTTCTAGGATTGAATTCAACTTTTTCTCAATATTATCAAGTCTTTGTGATAGTTTCCTAAGATAATTAATCAAAGATATTATTCCGTAAATAATTCCCCCAGGTATAGCAATCAGAATAGTAAGATTAAGCATTGCCCAAATGGAATCAACAATATTAATGTTCATTATTTACCCTCCTGTTATAGATGAGTCAAAAAACCGTTCCCAGACTCATGACTCTTTTAATCCAAGGTAGTAATATCGACTGCCAGGGAAAGGGCAGAACCACCGGCGTGCATTAATTCTAGATCGATCACATCCTGCGTTTCCCGGATTTCATAATCAATTACATTTGCCGTTTCTTTAAATGGTTCCAGCACGGGTGAAATAAATACCCCATCCTTTGTCTTCACCGCTCCGGCATAAAGACCGCCTCTTGCTCCAATCCGCACACGTACGGTTTTAGTGCTTCCCGTATTATTAACTACAGGTATCTTGATCCGGTATGTGGCACCGTAATGGCCGGGATTCCCAATTATGGAATCAGGATCGGTAAGCGCTTTTTCTTTTGATAAAAGATTATCCGTTGTCCCATTGGAAATGCTATAAGCAACTTCTTCGCTCCCCACCTGATAAGAAGGAAGCTCTGATAATATCGTAGATCCACTCCAATTGCCTCGAGGATGAGGATTTATCTGATCAAGGGCAACCGGAGAAGACTTGATAGCTGTAAGTTCACCAGCGGACTGACTTAATACGGTACGGATTTTATATTTCAGTTCTCCTCTTCCCCCTGCGTTCTTAACGGTAAATTCATCTAAAAAGCCAATTAGGTGTTCCGGTTCCACCTCAAAAGATTGGAGCAAAATGCTTTCCCCCGGCTGCACTAAAGAAGCGTTTAATTTTATCCCCAACAACTGATCACTTAAAACCGTCTCTGCGATCGGCAGCCCAACATCGTAGTTAGACCAACCGTTGGGGCTGCTCCGTTTGATCCCTTTCAGGCCTACTACTTCAATCTCATTTTGCGAAAGGTTTTCCACGGTGATCCCCAGCTTTATCTTCTTCCCCAATTGATTAATATGCCAGCCAAAAACCCGGTGATCAATACTTGTCTGAGTAGAGGATACAGGATGGTGCCATAAAGTAACATTATCTGAAGGGACTGTTTCCTGTGTAATGATTTCCGGATTGTCACTCACCATCAGCATTCTGTTATCTATGAGGGAAGCCTGGGGTACCGGCACAGGCTTGATAATTTCCACCGCTTCCTTCTCTAAAAAACTCGTCTTAAATTTGGGTCGATTAATATAAATGTATGTCACCTTTGTTTCCGGCACAAAATGGGCAATGCCGCCAAAGGCCTCAGTGAGGAAACGCACCGGCGCTAAAACTCTGCCTTGGTATTCGATGGGGAAATCGGTCGTATTAATTCTTTTCCCGTTGACCACGGCATAATTTTTCCCCGGGTACAATTTAACACTTGCCCCATCAATAGCAATAGACACCTCATTCCCGTTTTTCACCCAGTAAGTTTCGTTTTCCAGGGAAGTAAGAATAATTTCCAGAGGAATATAGTTTCTCCCGTCTTTGAAAATGGGAGGTTCCGGGAAATCCAACATTTTATTATTTAATTCCACCTGTAAATCAGATAATTCCAGCACGTTTTCTTTAGCTAAACTAATGACAACTGTCTTAGTTTTCCCGTTCCAATCCACAATACCGTCAAAGGCTTCTCCGATAAAGCGGAGAGGAACCAGGGTCCGGCTTTGATGAATCATCGCCGGAGCATCAAGTACCACCTCTTGGTTATCAACAAGTGCTATATTTTGATCTATGGTAAGCTCCACCGCTCTCCCTTTTCGGGAAGCAAAAATTGATTTGCTGGCGTTGTCCCAATCCACCACCGCCCCCATGGCTTCAAAAATTGCTCTTAAAGGCACCAGGGTGCGGCCCTTAAAAAGCACCGAAACTGCATCTCCAAAATCCACCTTTTCCTTCCCTACTTTTACGGTAAGTCCTTTAATTTCTTGGACTGATAAAGTACTACTGCCCGCCGCCCGAACCAAACTCCCCGGTAAAATAAGATTAAATGCTAAGATACTAATTAAAATAGTGCCAAAAGCTTTTTGCAGTTTAAACATGATATAAATTGTCTCCTTCCTAATTATATTGTTTCCTGCATGATGCAGACACTGTTTTCACTGGCATCAGGTTATTTCTCCCGTCTAATCTCTCTCCTAAAATAAAGAGTTCCTCCATGTTCCCCTCAAATCCTGCAATTTGTCAAGTCTCTGATATTCACCACTGATAACTATGAGATTGTTACCGATATACTAAATACTATGACCTTAATCTATCTTCATTAAAATGCCATCCCTGTTTCACAGCATACAATTCAGGTAACCAACCGATTTAGTTATTATCTAGACGTCGGGAACCATTATTTGGTTCCCCATTTTGCTTAGCACGGAACCCCTGGTTAAATACTGTCACTTTTTCTGAATAAAAAATAGTAATTTAATTCATCGAAAAGGCTCATACTAAAAATAAAAACAGAAGGTGAGCGTTATTAAAATTGCAATAATGGGAGCCGGTTTATCCGGCTTATCCTGTGCCGTCACTTTAGAACGGAATGGTATTTCCCCGGTTATTTTTGAGCACCGTAGAACTGTCGGTGACAGGTTTGTTAATGGAGAAATTTTACTCTCCCTCTTAAACCGTCCTATCTTTGATTCTTTAGCCTATTTCTCAGAACAATATGGTATTTATTTGCATCCTACGGCAAATATAAAAAAGCTGGTTCTTCATTCAGAGAAGAATCAGGCAGTGATTCACGGTCATTTAGGATTTACCAATATCAGAGGACGACATGAGGATTCTTTTGAAAAACAATTAGCTCGTCAGGTAAAAAGTAATATTATCTATAACTCCCAATATAGTTATGAACAATTATTAAAAGATTTTACTCATGTGGTTCTTGCTACCGGAGACGCTGCTTACGCAATTAAGATACAGGATTATAGGAAAGATTTGACGGTGCACTTAAGAGGAGCTACTGTAACAGGTAACTTCGATCCTTACTCAGCGGCAGCTTGGCTGGATAACCAATTGGCCCCAAAAGGTTACGGTTATTTTATTCCATTTTCCGAAAAAGAAGCTAACATTGTAATTGCCTTTCCGGAATACCAGGAGAATATAAGTCTTGATATTAATAAACTGTGGGAAAATTTTTTTTACAAAACTTGTGAGGATCATCAGCAGAACTTAAAAATCACTGATAACTTTGAAATATCCGGATATATTATTGGGATCTGTAAATACCCGAGAATAGGGAATACCTTTTTTACCGGCAATTGTTTTGGTTCAATTATGCCATTTTTAGGCTTTGGTCAGTTTGCAGCCATACTAACCGGCATATATGCCGCCTATGATTTGTGTGGATTGGGGAAGTATGAAAAGCTAACTATACCTTTACGCAAAAGTTATGATAACTCTTTGTCCCTCCGGCGTTCTATGGAAAAACTAAGCAACCCTAAAATGGATATATTAGTAAAAAGATTAAATGGTACATTGGGAAATAAGCTGTTCAACAGCAAGCATTATAATCCACTGAAACTGGTCAGCCGTTTATTAAAACCATTAACGATTTAAAACATCCTCATAAAATGTTAGCCAGGAAGAAAAATATATTGTTTTCATAATCGGTATTGGGGTACAGGATGTAGCCAGCCTTTAACCTTACCAAACTTAATCATTTTATCCAGCATATTAATTTCTGCCAGCAATAAATCCTGGAATATTTTTCGTACCCGGTCATTTGTTGTAGATTGTTTTAATGATGCGACATGCATTATTGTTGCTCCGTGGATTCCTATCATGATATCTTTGTACATGAATGCATCTTTCAAAATTTCTGTGTTATCCGGTGGTGATATAACATTTGGAGGATGCTCCGGCAATGGAATCCCGAAATTCTCCAATTCTTTTTCTAACATAGAAGCTTGCTTTTTAAGTACTCCCTGTAAACCTATTTTTATTAACAACTTAAAATCACCGTCATAAACGAAATCATGAAAGATTTCTGTTTTTTCAATATTATCATAACGGTAGGTGAGATGATCCCAGAGATGAAATACTTCCCCTGTATCCAATCTTTCCCCTACATAATTTGAGGTAAGAGGATATAGAGGCGGTGTTTCCAACCATCCTTTAATTTTAAGATATTTTTCCATCAAATTTTGCCGTTCAACAGCATTAGATAGTAACTTCAAAAATATTTTTCTGACATTATCATTTGTGGTTGATGTAACAAACGCTCTCAAATACATCTCCATTTGCTCCTGAAGAACAAGAAATAAATCATGAGCTAAAAATTTATCAAGAAGTATTTCTGAGTTTACAGATGTATTGATTTTAGATCTATTTGTTTTAGGCCCTTGAATTGCATACCTTTTGAGTTCTTTTTCTACAATTTTAATTTCTTTTGTAATAGCAGAAAGACTACTTTGTAAAATTAACCCAAACTCCGGATCATGAGCAAAGTTACTCCAAATCTGTACTCGTTCCATTACGCTGTACATTGATTTAAGAACATCCCATAAATTATATGCTTCCTCAACGTCAACTAATTGCTGTAGTTTTTCCGACTTACTTCTTGGTACGGTAAACACCATCATAAATCACCCCCGTTCTTATTCTTTAACATTTAAAAACTAAGATACTGGTAAATTTAGGTATTCATAAGGAAGCAAGCCCAAAGATTAGTACTAATAAAAAACAGACTGATTATTAGGTCTGTCTATTGTAAATATATTAAAATAGACGGCGAAACCTTTCGGCTACACCGTCTCCTGTAAAACTAAAACTTTCTTATGACACGCCTCTTTTATAGGACAGTTTTTTGTTCGGCATCAGCCGCTTTATAAAGAGATTGTTCGGTTGGCATATTTTCCAGATTGACAAATTCCACTCCTTCTGCCAGGATTCTTTCAATAATTTGGGGTAACGCCTTCAAAGTTAACTCAGTCTCATGCATCACGTAAATCCCGCCGGAAGACTCCGTATTCAACACCGATTCAATAATTTGCCGGGAAGAGTCGGCATCCCAATCTTTAGGGTCTCGGTTCCACAAAACTAACGACATTCCGTGATCAAATACGGCACTTTTCGTATTATCATCATACATCCCATATGGTGGGCGAAACAGAGAAACTTCCTCAACATATGGTTCAATCACTTCAAGGCAAGAGACGATATCCGCTTCTAATTCCTCATGGGTTAAGTCCCGTAACACCTGATGGTTAAAGGAATGGAGACCAATACCATGCCCTTTATCCTGTACCGCCATTACAGCTTCGGGAAATCGCTGGATATTTTGTCCGATAAAGAAAAAGGTTGCCGGTATGTCATATTCCTCCAAAACTGCCAAAAAATCTTCGGTGTAATGGGAAGGCCCATCATCAAATGTTAAGGCGACCTGACCATCTGGCAAAGAACTGATAATATCCATGAATATTTCTGCTTTGGCTTCTAAATCGTCATCTTTTTCTTCTTCAGTCTCATTTGTTGCTGTGCTTATTTCCGTTGTCTCGGCAGAGGCAACAAATTTATTTTCTAAGGTAGGTATATCGAGCAGTACATCTTCCGACTGATAGAGATTTGAATAATTGTTATTTGTCTTATTATTTGGTTCCTGCCAGGATAAAGCAGTGAAAGCAGTTAAGCACATAATCGCCGAAAAACCCAATGCTACAGGAAGAAATTTGGGTATTTTTAGCCGTGAAAGTTGAGCTGGCGGGATAGGTTCTTCAGTTTTTTTTGAGATTATTGCCTGGAAGGCCTCAATACTTTCTATTTTTCTTAATCTATTTAAAAAATTTTTATATTCTTCGGAGCAAGCAAAAGAAAATCTGCTCTCTTTTTCTAAATAATTCCAAATGACCCATTCCGTTTCGAATTGCTCGTAATAATGCTCTGTCCGGACAGGAATGAAGCAAGCGGCACCGTTATTTTGATTTATAAAATCTGGGAGCACCACTTTGCTTAAATATTGATAAGTTAACCTGTCAATTTGAAATTGAATCTGCTTTGCTTCACCTGTGGCAAAGGTCAATTTAAGTTTAATGTAATAAGGTGCTTCTTTTGCTAAACCTGTTATTTGAATTTCATGCAAAAAAGTATTGATCATCAGCCAAAAGCCTCCAATTAAACATTTTCTGCATTAGAATTTTCATTTTTTTGAAACATTATGGAACTTACTGTCTTAACGGAGGAAATTTGTTTGGCAAAAGCAGTGATTTTTTCCAACAGAGCTTTGTTTTCTTCGAGTATTTCATTGTATTGTAACTGAAGATGATTGAACTTTTCTTTTTCCTCCCGGATTCTCTCCTTATAGCGCATTGCCTCTTTGTCGGCGGTTTCGTGATACTGGTGAAATTCTTCATTAAGTGATTGATAATCCGTCTGCAGTTCTTTGATTTGCTGCTGTAGTCTTTTACGTTCATTTATCTCATTAACTCTTAATGATTTATAATCTTCAATGAGTTCGTCATACTTTTTTTGCTGCTCTTCTAATTGAAATTGAAAAGCGGTTAGTTGATTCTCACGTTCTGTCAGAGCTTCACTCAATTGCTTTTTTTCTTCTAAGATACCGTTAATAATGTTTTGAGCTTGGGAAGTTTGTTCCTTATAATCATTGATCATCAACTTCATTTTGCGGCGTTCCTCAACAATGCCGAATACGGAAGACATGAGATGGGAAGAAAGCTCATCATCACTGTCATTGAGGGGAAGGGGTTCTTTCCCTGCCGCCGCTTCTTGGGAAGCAACGTTGTTGGTATCTTCAACTAATTCAACGGCATATGCTTCTTCCTGTTTTTCTTGCGGCTCTTGCTGATTACTAAATTTTTCTTTGAGGAATTGAAAGGCCTTCATTCGCCTATCTCCTTTCACTTTTTGAGCTGATAGTGACTAAATGATGATAAATGTATTAAAAATAATGTAATATGTTGTTGGCAGCTTGAGAAAGGTAAAACAGTAAATTTTAACATTCTGACATAATTTCCTACACTTTTTTAATTATATAATAAAGTGTCTTAAAAATCCATAATAAAGCAAATAGTGCATAATAAAGCAGTGAAAACACTTTAAAGTAAGTAAGGAATAAAATAGAAAGATGGTATTTGCATGAGAAGAGAAAGGATTGGGGACGGGTTATTTATAATCACTCCGTCCCTTGAAAGAAAGGCCAGCTAAAAAATGAGTTTAAGACCATGTTGTAAAAACTGCTAACTAGACGTAACATGCCCGCTCAAATTTCCTATAATAGTAATTTGGTGTATATCCAAGTTGTAAAAAATGGATGAGTCAGAGAACCGTCCCCTGACTCATCCATTTGACAATATCATCAATAATTTCTTTTCCCTCTTTATGATGTGAATACATTGTCTGTACGGCGTGGCTGATGCTCTCCGTACTGAATACGACACCTTTCAGAACCGGAGGAATCTTTCTAATTAGTTCCTCATCCATGGCGTCGGAAAACACCACACAGGTTTCAACCAGGCCATTCTTTAGCCGCAGTCCAATTTCAATTTCTCCCCAACTGAAACGTTCTGAAAATGTGATATCGAATTGAGGACTTTCCCCAAATCTCCATTCCCAAGATGAATACTTTCGATAGGAAGATGAAAGGTCAATTTTTCTTTCATCAAAGGTCAAGTACTCCCTGGGCTTTTCATAAATTATTTCAAATGATTCTGCCAAACTGTCCATTACAGCAGGGATGTTGATAGAGGGGTTTAGTTCCACCAGATTAACCACGCGGGATCTCACTGAATCAACACCCTTTGAGGCTATTTTACTTTTGGAAGGCCGAAGATAACCGGCCATTTTATCCATGTTGCTGTTAATTAAAATTGTCCCGTGATGATAAGCTGCTTGTCCCTTAAAACAAAAGGCATGGCCGGAAAATTTCCTATCCCCGATCAAGAGATCATTTCTTCCGGAAATTTGGGCATCAATATCAAAATTTTTCAGAGAATCTAAAATCACTGTCAGCTGTTTTTTCAGATTATAATGTTTTTTTCTCATTAAAAAAGTGAAATTCAGATTTCCCCGATCATGATAGACAGCCCCTCCGCCGGAGAGTCTCCGGGCAAGCTTGCCCCCATCCTTTTCTAATTGCTCCCAGGCACATTCCTTCCAGGCATTTTGGTTTCTGCCGATGACAACTGTCCGGTCATTCTGCCATAGGTAGAGGATTACTTCATGATCGGATACATTTTGCATTAAATATTCTTCTAACGACAGATTAAACCAGGGATCAAAAGAATCTGAGCGGACAATTTTTGTCTTCAACTCTTTAGACTGCATATTTCCCCTCCCGCATATTGTTTAATTCTCTTATTTTACCTTTGGGGGTGCCAAATGAATGGCCTTATTGTCTATCCCTAAAGCAGCCTCCAAGAAAGCTTCTCCCAGAGTAGGGTGAGCGTGGACTGTTTTCCCAATATCATTGGCTGTCAAACCGTTTTCCACAGCAAGGGCTGCCTCGTGGATCAGGTCACTGGCATGAGGGCCAAGAATATGTGCTCCGATGATTTTTCCTGTATCTTTTTCGCCAATCACTTTCACCAGCCCATCACTCTCACCCATGGTCAGCGCCTTACCGTTAGCACCGAAGGGAAACTTGCTGACAAGATAAGGGATGTTTCTTTTTTTGGCCTCCTGCTCAGTCAATCCCACGGCAGCAATTTCCGGGAAGGAAAAGACACAGCTGGGAACGTCATCATAATTAATGCCGGCGTCATGGCCTAACATATTTTCCACTGCAGCTATGCCTTCTTCCGATGCTACATGAGCAAGCATTTGGCCCCCTATTACATCTCCGATGGCATAAACACTCGGTAGGGATGTGCGAAATTTTTCATCAACAATAATTCCTTTCCGGTCATACTTGATACCTGTTTCATACAAATTCAGGCCATCAATATTTATCGTTCTTCCCGCTGAGACAAGAACTGTTTCACCTAATAATTCGGCCTCTCCTTTTTTCCCGAGAGCCTTTACCACAAGTCCTTCCTCTCCCCGGCGGCACACCTCTTTCACTTCAATACTGGTTTCGATCTTGATCCCCCTTCTCTTTAAAAGCATGGTGAGCCTTCTCACGATTTCCTCATCCATCGTCGGAAGGATGTGGGGGAGATATTCCAGCACCGTAACTTCAGTGCCAAAAGAATGGAAGATGCCGGCAAACTCAATGCCCACTACTCCACCCCCGATAATCACCATACTTTTCGGTATTCGGTCCAATTCCAAAACTTCATTGCTGGTCATCACTTTGGGCAATTCCATCCCAGGTATGGGCAGCATAGTGGGAAGAGATCCGGTGGCAATTAAGATATTCTTGGCATCCAATGTTTCCTTGTTACCTAAAGATGAAACCACCTCAACCGAGCGGCTGTCAATAAGCCGCCCTCTCCCTTGCACACATTCCACACCATTGGCCTTTAAGAGTTGTTGGATGCCCCCTCTCAACCGCTCAACGATATCCTCTTTTCTTTCCTGTACCATTTTCATATCAAAAGAAAAGTCGCCTGTACTGATGCCAAACTCTTCGGCACTATTTATGGTATTTATCACTTGGGCATTCTTAAAAAATGCTTTGGTGGGGATGCAACCTCTGTTTAGGCATGTTCCCCCTAGCTTATCTTCGTCAATTAAAACTACTTTGGCACCCAGTTGGGCTGCCCTAATGGCGGCAACATAACCTCCAGGCCCTCCACCGATGACAATTAAATCCTTTTCCATTGTCTCATCTCCAAATCAAGTTCATACTTACCCAATTGGGAAGCCCCTGAGGACTTCCCAATTCTTAAGTTTCTGTTTTAATTTATTCTTTAGGCATCCAGCGCAAAACCGGTTTCCTTGCGGCTAAAGTTTCATCCAGTCTGCCTACCGAGGTATTATGGGGAGCCTCTAAAACTTGCTGGGGATCAGTATCAACCTCTTGGTCGATCTGCCTCATTGCTTTGATAAACTCATCCAAACTCTCTTTGCTTTCCGATTCAGTCGGCTCTACCATTAACGCTTCATGGACAATCAGCGGGAAATAAATTGTGGGCGGATGAAATCCAAAATCAAGGAGCCGTTTGGCAATATCGAGTGTGGATACTCCCTTGTTCTTTTGTTTTTGGCAGGAGAAAACGCACTCATGCATGCAAACCCGGTCAAAAGGCAGAAGGTATTTATCTTTTAATTTATGAGCAATATAGTTGGCATTTAAAACGGCTCCTTCAGATACCTGACGAAGTCCGTCTGCTCCCATACTCAAAATATAGGTATACGCTTTGACTACCACATTAAAATTCCCATAGAAAGATTTAACTTTGCCAATGGAAAGAGGTCGGTCATCATCAAGATAATAACTGCCCTCTTTAAATTCTACCAATGGTTTTGGTAAAAATGGCACCAGCTCTTTCTTTACACCAACAGGTCCGGAACCCGGACCCCCTCCACCATGAGGTGCACTGAAAGTTTTATGCAGGTTCAAGTGGACCACATCAAACCCCATATCCCCTGGCCTGGATATGCCCAAAATGGCATTAGCATTAGCACCGTCATAATAAAGAATTCCTCCGGCCTGATGCACTATCTTTGCTATTTCTTTGATATTCTCATCAAATAAGCCTAACGTATTAGGATTGGTCAGCATGAGACCGGCAATTTCATTACTCATCACTGACTTTAGTGCTTCAATATCGACACCACCCCGATCATCGGACTTTACTTCAATAGTATCAAAACCTGCCATCACGGCGGAAGCCGGGTTGGTACCGTGGGCTGCGTCAGGAACCACCATCTTCGTCCGCTGAGTTTCGCCACGGTGCTCATGATAAGCCTTAATAATCATCTGACCGGTCATTTCACCATGGGCACCTGCTGCCGGTTGCAGAGTGACCCGCTCCATCCCGGTGATTTCAGAGAGCATTTTGTCCATGTCATACATCAATTTCAACGCTCCCTGTACAGTAGTTTCGTCCTGGTAGGGATGGATCTGGGTGAAACCGTCCAGTCGGGATAATGCTTCATTTACTTTAGGATTATATTTCATCGTGCAGCTTCCCAGGGGATAAAACCCGGTATCGACACCATGGTTTAGCTGGGAGAGGCGGGTAAAGTGACGCACGGCATCAAGCTCGCTTACTTCAGGAAGTACGGGAGCAGTATCTCGTAAATATTCCCCGGGAATTAGATCTTCCACATTCTGTTTTGGCACATCACAGTCCGGGAGGGAATAAGCCTTACGGCCCGGTTTACTTATCTCAAAAATCAAAGCATTATCCTTCATTATATTTCCCCCGCCTTTCCTACCAAGATATCGATCTCCTCTTTGGTCGGTTTTTCCGTTACGGCAACAAGCCACCCTCCGGGGATTTCCTGATAAGATTTAGCTAGATCATAACCACCGATAATTTTTGACTCAAAAAGTTTTTTATTTAATGCAGAAACAGGCGTCCGGCTCTTCACGACAAATTCTTTGAAAAACGGAGCGTTGAAAACCGGAGAAAACTTACCTGTCTTAATAAGCCTGTCATATGTATAATGTGCCTTCTGAAGAGATAGTTCAGCTGCCTCCTTTAAACCCTCTTTGCCCAGAAGCGTGAGATAAATCGTTGCAGCAAGAGCACAGAGAGCTTGGTTAGAGCAGATATTGGATGTGGCTTTTTCCCGGCGTATGTGCTGCTCTCTGGTCTGAAGAGTGAGGACATACCCCCGTCTGCCTAAATTATCAACAGTTTCTCCGACGATCCGCCCAGGTATTTTCCGCATGAATTTCTTTTCTACGGCAAAGAACCCCAGGTACGGACCACCGAAATTCAGAGGATTCCCTAAGCTTTGTCCCTCACCAACGACAATATCGGCTCCTGCTTCACCCGGTGGTTTTAGCAAGGCAAGAGAGATGGGGTCAACAGAGGCAATCAATAACGCTTTATGGCGGTGAGCGATCTCTCCTGCTTCTTTTAATAGCTCAATCACCCCAAAAAAGTTGGGGTTCTGAACAATTACCGCCGCCGTATCCGAAGACATCCTGGACTCTAAATCCTCAAGATCGATCTGCCCGTCACGGAATCCAAACTCAACTACTTCGATACCTTTAAACTTGCAATATGTATTGATGACTTCCCTGCTTTCAGGATGGACAGTTCGGGCTACCAGCACTTTATTTCTCTTAACTGCAGCACATGCCATAAGCGCAGCTTCCCCTAAGGCACTTGCCCCGTCATACATGGACGCATTAGCCACATCCATTCCGGTAAGCTCACAGATCATTGTCTGGTATTCAAAAATCGACCGTAGTGTTCCCTGGCTGATTTCCGGCTGGTAAGGGGTATAGGCAGTGTAAAACTCCTGCCGAGAAATCAGATGGTCAACCACACTAGGAATAAAATGGTCATAAGCACCTGCTCCAAGGAAACAGGAAAACTCATTCCCGTTATAATTCTTTCTTGCCAGCCTTCTCATAAAACTAACCAGTTCCGGTTCAGATAAAGGTTCAGGCAGATTAAGATTTTCTCTCAGTCTTACCTCCTCGGGGATATCGACAAAAAGGTCCTCCATAGATCGAAGTCCCATTTCCTTCAACATATCCTCTTGCTGAATCCGGGTGTTAGCTATATACTGAGACATTTTTAGTCCTCCTCAGTACAAAACTTTTTATAATCTTCGGCATCCATTAATTGATCCAGTTCGGAAGTATCGGTAAATTCAATACAGGCAAGCCAGCTTTCATATGGTTCTTTATTCATCATGCCCGGGTTGTCCAAAAGTTCCTCGTTGATCTCCACAACTTGTCCGGAAATCTGAGTATAGACATCCGACACTGCTTTAACAGACTCTACTGTACCCAAGGTATCACCAGCATTAAATTCATCATCCACTTCAGGCAGTTCCACAAAAACAATGTCTCCTAAATGTCGTTGGGCATAATCGGTGATTCCAATATATGCCTTATTCCCTTCTACTCTGATCCACTCATGTTCTTTGGTATATTTCAGTCCTTTTTCAATCTCCATTTCTGTATCCTCCTTAAATTTATTTTTTATATTTTTTTTGATAGAACGGTTTTTTAATGATATCGGCCTTTAGGTTCTTGCCCCGGATGATAATCTCTATTTTTCCCCCAAGTTGAGCGTATTTTTCATCAATCAAAGCTAATCCAATATTTCTCTTCAGTGTTGGGGAAAAACTCCCAGTAGTCACAAATCCAATGGTCTTTCCCTCTTTTTTGACATCATAATGACTTCTCGGTATTCCCCGGTCTATCATTTCAAAACCAACCAGTTTTCTAGCGATGCCCTCCTCTTTTTGTTTAAGCAAAGCATCCTTGCCAATAAAGTCTTCTTTATCAAGCTTAACAAAGAATCCCAGTCCCGCCTCCAGAGGCGAAATATCCTGAGAGATCTCCTGCCCGTATAAGGGAAGCGCCGCTTCAAAACGCAGGGTGTCTCTGGCTCCAAGTCCCACAGGTACTAATCCTTCACTTTTTCCCGCTTCCAATAACATATCCCAAAGTAAAGGAGCATCCTCCGGGGCAAGGTAAATCTCAAATCCATCCTCTCCTGTATACCCTGTTCTAGAAACGAGGGCAGTAGATCCCTTAAACCGAACTCCGGTTTTTAAGTGAAAAAAAGCGATCTCATTTAAGTTTGTGTCGGTGATTTTTTGGAGGATCGTTTCTGCTTTCGGCCCCTGCAGCGCCAGTTGAGCATATTGATCCGATACGTTATCTATTTCCACTTCCCCTTCCAGATGATCAAGGAACCATCGGTAATCTTTATCTGTGTTTGCGGCATTGATCACGAGTAAATAATCCTCTTGCCCCAGCTTGTATACTAGAAGATCATCGACTACACCTCCGTTGGGGTAGCACATGGGAGAATAATATACCTGCCCATCAGCCATTGTAGAAATATCATTAGTCACCAATTTTTGAATGTATTTTTCTGCGTCTTTTCCTTTTACCGTGACTTCACCCATATGGGACACATCAAAAAGCCCGGCTGTAGTGCGCACAGCTTCATGTTCCGCTAAAATCCCCGTATATTCTACCGGTAATGCCCATCCTCCAAAATCAATTACTCTTCCTTTTAGTTCAATATGTTTGTCATAAAGCGGTGTTTTTTTCACGTTTTGCCCTCCTTTATTTTAAAATATTTTTTAAGCTAAATTAGTTATAGCAACTCTGCTTTTTCTCCGGGGATTATCAGATACTCCCTATCATATTTGAAAAATAATTCTATCGTATTTAAGACAAAAAACGGTGCAACAGTAGTTAAGCTGCCGCACCTCTGTCTCCTGGTTTGAAATAGAATTTATTTGTTTATGATACATCCTTTTATCCTCATCAAAATGTCTGCGAAAAGCTTGGCGCTCATTAATTAAAATTTCAGTTGACGCTGTCACAGGATATAATCCCGCATTATTAATGGGAATATGCACTTTTCCATGCTCTCAAAAGGCATGTAAGCCAATCATTGTACACTCTCCTAGAAATTATGTCTGTGCTAATTCCAAGACATAAAGTATGCAGTTCTGCCTAATTCACATTATACTTTTTCATATTAAACTCTTAAAGCTTCTTTTTATGTCTTTTGATAAACAAATATATTGAAATCTACCTCTGTCTTATACTCACTCAAACTTTCTAAAATATCCTTTTCCGCATGTCGGCTGTATGGTGTCATCATAAATAGGTTCAAAATATCCTCTTTGCTTTTTAGCAAAATATTGTAATGTACATTACACTGTTCTAAAAGTTTAAACCCTTCGTATACGTTACCCCTCTGGCCAATGACATCCGGATTTTCATATAGCACTTTTTTTAAACTATAGAGATGCCAAGGTCCGGGAGCGGCAACAACCAACCGACCGGCCGGTTTGAGAATCCGCCTGAATTGCTGTTCATCTCTGGGGGCAAAAATGCAAAGAATACAATCCATTACCCCATCCATAATCGGCACATGATAATTACTGGCAACGGCAAAGAAAGTATCCTTGTCCCGTCCGGCAGCATAATGAATAGCCTGCTTGGCAACATCAATGCCATAAAGATTTAATTCATCATTCTGATAATCTTTTAACCTGTCTTTCAGCCTGGAAATATAATATCCCTCACCGCATCCGGCATCAAGAATACTTACTCCTTCTCCCCGTTCTTTTCCGGTAGGAAGCACCGACAGCACAATGTCATTCAATTTATTTGAGAAAGCCTCATAATACCCTTTATCAAGGAATTCTCTCCGGCTGAAAAGCATTTCTTTTGTGTCACCCGGTTTAGCCGATCCCGTATGGCTGGGCAGGAGCAGATTGACATACCCCTTTCTCGCAATATCAAAACTATGTCCGCTAGGGCAAAAATACTGTTTCTCACCTTTTATTAACGCTTTCGTGCAGTTTGGACATTGAAATAAAGTCTCCCGATGCACAACACAAACCCTCTTTCTCCCCATAATCTCACGGCGATGCATTGAGAATATGCAAAATATTGCAGAAGCTCACTTATTTGCTAATCTGTGGTGACGGTAATTTCATTGGCAATGCCATGAAAAAATTTAACTATAAGCCATTCGCTATCAATGCTGATTAGCCCTCGCTCATCACCTAAATAATAGACAAAATTATTGTCATCCTGATAATAAGCATTATCTCCGCTATCTTCACCTAATAAAGCTAGTATTTCCTCTTCCGTCATGCCAACTAAATCATATTTTGCCAGCAAATCATCCACAAGATTAACGCGCTTCTTAGGATCTTCAATCCACTTTTCCGTAGTAAATGTATGTTGATATTTATAAAGAAATATACCAGCAACTGCCACAACGATAATTGCCAACACAATAAAATATATCATAAAAAGAATTTTTTTGGTCTTTTTGATTTCATACTCATACATAACAGATTCCCCTCAAAAAAATTATACGACTTTAATTCTTATCCCTCAAGTATTTCATTCTCCCAGAGTGAAAATATCAACAAATTCGACAAGATAAGTTAAATTTATACACTAATTTTCGCAGCTTGAAAAAACGCTTTTATGCTTACTCTATTTGTTTTATTTTTTTAATTTTGCAGATAATACTTATGAATGAATTAGTATAGGATGTATAAAAACATCGACATTCCTCTGAACAAGCATCTCTGGCAGTCTAAATCACATTTTCGAAAAAGAGCGCATAAGATAAACGGAAAAGTCTGCAAGGAGGAATGATTATTTTGAATAATATGTTTAGACCTTATCCATGTCCTTTTTACAGTAACAAACCAATGTATCACCCTAACAATATGTATCCATGGCCTTATTGGCCGCACCCACCAATGCATCATCCAAACTATTTTAACCAGTGTTACCCTTCTAATAATGGTTATATTCCGCTAAGGGATTATGGGCCGAAACCGTTTGTCGTTAATATTGATGAGGCTGCCAAGCAAAACAATAATTTTCGTTTAGCTTTATGGACAGGACGCCATTTGCAGGTAACCTTAATGAGCATCAATGTGGGGGAAGATATCGGTTTAGAAATGCATCCCAACCTTGACCAATTCATTCGGATTGAACAAGGCCAAGGGCTTGTCAGGATGGGAGACAGACAAGACAGGTTGAATTTTGAAAGAAGAGTTTATGATGACTATGCGTTTGTGATACCTGCAGGAACATGGCACAATTTAATCAATACTGGCAATGTTCCTATCAAATTGTACTCTATTTATGCACCGCCTCAGCATCCAAGAGGTACAGTACATAAAACTAAAGCAGATGCAGAAGCTGCTGAATAAAAACCCCATATCTGCTGTCAGGGAGGGTTGAAGCCGTGGATTTCTTTTCCACGGCTTTTAAGCTTTAAACCTTTTCAGGCTCAGAGAATTTGTCACCACCGACACCGAGCTGAACGCCATGGCGCCTCCGGCAAGTACCGGGCTCAATAACCCAAAAGCCGCAAAAGGAATACCGATAATATTGTAGATGAAAGCCCAGAAAAGATTTTGTTTGATTTTACTCATGGTTTTCCGGGAAAGGTGGATAGCTGTTGGTATCGCCCACAGGTCTCCCCGCATCAGTGTAATATCCGCAGCCTCCATAGCAACATCGGTACCGGTGCCGATTGCCATCCCTATGTCGGCTACCACCAGTGCCGGGGCATCATTGATTCCGTCTCCTACCATACCGACAACTTTCCCTTGTCTTTTCAGCTTTTCAACTTCCTCAGCTTTATTTTCCGGCAGTACCTCTGCAAGGACATGAGAAATGCCCACTTCTTTTGCAATCGCCTGGGCAGTTCTTCTGTTGTCGCCGGTAATCATGTAAACATCAATGCCCATCCTCTGAAGTTCTGAAATAGCTTCTATAGAATGTTCCTTCACCGTGTCCGCCACAGCAAGCACCGCCGCCACAGAATTATCCACTGCCATAAACATAGCCGTTTTTCCATCATCCTCAAAACGGGCTACCGTTTCTTCGGATTGGGAGATATCAATCCCTTTTTCGGCCATCAGTTTTCTTGTACCAAGATAAATAGGGCTGTCGTTAATAACTGCATATACCCCCCGGCCAGGAATCGCCGCAAATTCAGCAGGATCGGAAATCTCTTTGAATTCTCTCTTCCCCTTTTCATAAATGGCCACACCCAATGGATGCTCCGACTTTTTCTCCGCGCCTGCGGCCAACCGCAAAATACCTTTTGTGTCTATAGTGCTTAAGGGCACAATATCGGTTACTTCCGGCATCCCTTTGGTGATAGTGCCGGTTTTATCAAGTACCACCGTAGTTAACTTATAAGCTGTCTCCAGGTGTTCTCCGCCTTTAATTAAAATTCCGTTCTCGGCACCTTTTCCTGTCCCCACCATAATAGCAGTAGGAGTGGCAAGTCCCAAGGCGCATGGGCAGGCAATAACCAATACTGAAACAGCGCTCACCAGCGCCGGGGTAATATTCATTCCCTGGTCAATACCGAAATAGCGGACCAGGAAAGTGAGAAGGGCAACTCCGACGACCACCGGAACAAAAACGCTGCTCACCTGATCGGCAATTTTCTGAATCGGAGCTTTGGATCCCTGAGCATCTTCCACCATCTTAATGATTTGAGCCAGCACCGTATCCTTACCCACTTTGGTTGCTTCAAATTTAAAGGTCCCAAACTTGTTGATGGTAGCACCGGCCACCATATCGCCGGCCTTTTTTTCCACGGGAATACTTTCCCCAGTAAGCATTGATTCATCTATCGATGAACTTCCTGCAGTTATTCTCCCGTCTACGGGGATTTTTTCCCCAGGCCTGACCACTACGATATCCCCTGGTTCCACCTCTTCTACAGGGATATCCATTTCCTTGCTCTCCCGGATCACCCGGGCAGTCTTTGCCTGAAGCCCGGCCAATTTTTTGATCGCCTCGGAAGTTTTCCCCTTAGCTACCGCCTCTAGATATTTTCCAAGCAAGATCAAAGTAATAATCACTGCAGCAGCTTCAAAATAAAGGTCCTTCATCATCATACCAGGCTCCATGGGTTGGAAGAAGACATTATAAAGACTGAAGAAGTAAGCTGCCGAAGTACCCATGGCAATCAAAACATCCATGTTGGCCCCTTTGGCCTTTAAGGCATGGTAAGCATTTTTATAGAAACGAGATCCGATAATAAACTGGACAGGAGTTGCTATTGCCAATTGGAAGTAAGGATTATGTAAAAAAACAACGTCGATTTGAACAAGGGTAAAGACCATTGCGAGAATAAGGGGCGCACTTAAGACTGCCGATATGATCAGCTCCAACCTTAACCCTTTTAACTCTTTTTCACGCCCTTCCTTTTCTCTGTCACTGCTGACCTCTTCTGCCCGTTCAGCATGATATCCCAGATTTTCCACAGCCTTAATCATGTCGGACACTTTAATTTTAGAGCCGTCAAATTGTAAGGTAGCTTTTTCAGCTGCAAAGTTGACAACTGCTTTTTCAACCCCGTCCAAATTGTTCAGTCCCTTTTCAACCCGGGCGGCACAAGCCGCACAGCTCATGCCTGATATTTTCAGCGTCTTTTTGGCATCCATAATATCCCTTCCTTAATTGAAAATGTAATCACTGCTACATAAACCCCGACCCTTTAGGGGGTGCTTTTTCTTTTGTAGCACAGCATCCTCCGTCGCTGAGCCGGGCTAATTGGATATCCCTGTGGATTCTTCTATTGGTAAAAGTTACTCAAAATCCCGGGCAGCTTTTAATCCATAGGCCGGCTCCGCTGCTCGCACGGCACTATTGATGGCTCTTGCCATAACTTCCACGGCCAGAGCACCGACGGCATCCGGCATTACGTCGATCTTACCCGTCGCCATAACAAAGACGGTATCTCCGTCCGCCATGGTATGCACCGGTCTGATCGCTTTGACAAGCCCGTTATGGGCGATGGCTGCAATCTTATTTGCCTGAGTTTTCGTGAGCTTTGCATTGGTGACAACGCAACCTAAAGTAGTGTTGCCACTGAAAATATTTTTATCATGAGCATACTGAGCATACATCATTTCTTCAGTATTGGAAATTTTGGTCTTGTCTTCATTAAGGAGGCCGGCAATTCTTTTTCCTGTATCTACATCTATCACATCACCGAGAGCATTGACAGCCACTATTGCACCCACCTGCAAATCTCCTACCTGAAGCGAGAAAGTGCCCAACCCGCTTTTCATCATATGTTCGATGCCAAGAAATTTTCCCACCGTTGCACCGGTACCTGCCCCTACGTTTCCTTCCGCCACCGGACAGTTCCCGGCATTTTTACAGGCTTCATAGCCCATCTCCTTGTCCGGCCGAAATTTAGGATCCCCTACTATTAAATCAAAAAGAGAGGCACCACACACAATGGGAACCACTCCCACACCTACATCAAATCCCACACCTTTTTCTTCTAAAAAGGCCATGGCACCTGAGGCGGCATCAAGACCATAAGCGCTCCCGCCGGAAAGCATCACTCCATGAATTTGTTCAACCATATTGACAGGCTTTAAAAGGTCTGTTTCCCTGGAGGCAGGACTCCCCCCTCTCACATCAACGCCAGCCCACGCCCCCTTTTCACAGAGAATCACCGTACAGCCGGAACCGCCCACTAAATCCTGGGCATGTCCTACCTTAATACCTTCAATATCTGTAATCTTTATTTTCTTCATATATATCCACCTTCCCTTGGTAACTCAGAGAATATAAGTTATTAATGCAAGTAATTACGCTACTTTAACTTAAAACCCATAAGGGTTTCGCTTAGATAAAGGAACAGAACAGCATATTTCGTCTGTTCTGTCATTTAACTGATATCAAAATTCATACTGCTATTACTATAAGGCACTCATTCCCTGTATTGCTTGGATCAAGGCAATGATTACTCCAACAACAGCTTCTCCGCCCAAAAGTCCGGATGCAATTATCATTCCATCTCCTTTACGATCCCATTCAGGAGCAGTTTTTTGGGCAATTAATTTCAGTACCCCGCCCAGGAAGGCAGTCGCTGACAAATGAAATGGCAAATAAACACCTAGCCCCAAGGTCATTACCGGGAAGTTGACCACATATAAGAGACAACCTAGTACAAGTCCGATCAAGAATGATGTAAGATGTGGAATGCCCCCTACCATGGCTGCTACCATGGCAGCTTGAGGGGCGATAAATAAATCAGGGTCACCAAAGGCAGTTGGACCATAAGCCGTGAGAATCACATAAAATACACCTACGGCAACAACGGAACCAACCAAGCCGCCAATACACTCTCCCAGCCATTGTGCTTTGGGATCGGAATTTAAAATGTGTCCCGCTTTAAAATCATTCATGACATCTCCGGCAAGTCCACAAGCAATAGCAACAACTGCGGCGACAAAAAAAGCCTCCATATGTCCCAGATTAGAAACAGCTTTTGCTACCAAGAGAATGATAATCCCAAATACTTCCATGGGGTTGATCCCCGACTGCCCGACAACCTGAGCAGACATGGAGGTAGCAAGCCAAACACCGAGAATAGTAATAATACTGGCCACCAAACCCATATGACAAACTGTGGTGAAGATAAAAGCCAGGATGACCATCACCGGCGGAGCCCATCTCAGGTTAATGAGGCCATCGGAAACAGAACCTTTGCTAAACATCGGTCCAAATATTTCTTTTGCCTTCGGAATAATACCTTTGATAATAATACCGATTCCCGTCCCAACCATGAGGCCGATTCCCAGAGACGACTTGATGGCGGAAGCAGTTTCTGCATCCCACCAGCCCCAGGCTGTTCCGCCCAGAACGATACCAAAGTCACCGATAATTGCCCCAAGAAACCAAACACCGATAAACAGCGGGCCAATGATATAACCAACTGCAATGAGCATGGGCGAGAGCCAGATGCCGCCACTTACACCTTTTTCAAACAAGCGGGAATTCATTAATGTTCCCGGTATCACTAAAAACCAGTCTCTGAGAGCGGTAAACAGTGCGGCAATGCCTAATGATGAAAACAGAGTTATGGATTTTTTCCCGCCCTCATCACCAACGATCAACGTTTCTGCGGCAGCCTGTCCCATTGGATAGGGCAGCTTTTGAGCAACAACAAAGTGTCTCCTGATCAGTGCGGTAAAAATCAGCCCCAGGATAACACCGCCTAAAACCACAAAAAAAAGTACAAGCATATTAAGATCTGCTTCCGGTTCCAGCATATAAATACCGGGGATAGTAAAAGCCAAGCCTCCGGCGGTCATCGCTCCGGCAGACATTGCGGTATGGGCAACATTGATCTCATTAATATTTGTATTGCCTAACACTTTGAGAAAGCACATAGATACGAGAGCCACAAAAATAATCGGCCAAGGAAGGGCACCCAACTTCAGAGCAACATACATAGAACTCATGGTGAGTATAATTGCACCAATTGCCCCAATGAACATGCCTCGAAAAGTAAACTGTTCACGAAATTCTGTTGCGTACTTTACACCTTTCTGATTTTCCGTCATTTTAAACCACCTTTATTATAATAATTGTCAAAGATTATCAGTTATTCAACGGTTAGATTATATTCACTATTAATTACCAAAGTCAAGACCTGATGTGGGTTCAACCTTATCTATTCCAGGTTGGCTAAATCCTATCGCGATACTTTTTACTCCTACAAACGAAACAACGAGTGCAAATACTTCAAATGCATTATCTTGATTAAAAAAACAGAATTATTTAAAAAACAACAAAAAATTATAAAGGAGATTACTAGTTAGAGTGGTATATATTACTATATCAATATTGAAAGGAGTAATGAGGATGTTTGATAAAATACTAATTCCGATTGACGGTTCGGAACATTCGATGAAAGCAGCTGATGCCGCAATAAAATTAGCAAAAATTGATGACGGTGAAGTAGAAATTCTTTATGTGTCTAGTAACGTGAATACTTATAGGAGTAGAGTGGTTTATTCCGCATCTACTTTAGAAAAAGAACTTACAGAAGAAGCCGAAAAAGTTATTGCACAAGGGGCAGCAAAATTTAAAGCAGCCGGTGTTAAGTATACTACAAAAGTTTTAAGTGGTGATGCGGCTGACGTTATTTGCCAAGAAGCGGAACAAAACGGAATAAAAGTAATAGTTATGGGAAGTCGAGGTTTAAATGCCGTATCAAGTTTTGTTTTAGGAAGTGTGACCAATAAAGTTTTGTCCCGAGCACATTGTCCGGTTTTTATTACAAAGTAGGATCTTCAATTTTTAACCCGGGCAAGTTTTTACTCACCCGGGT